>NZ_ATUO01000069.1 GCF_000420245.1 Psychromonas hadalis ATCC BAA-638
ATTTCATTAATGGCAACACAACTAAACAACGCGTTGTTTCTTCTTCTGAAATTAAAAATCTTAAACATGAAAATAAGTCATTAAAAAAAGAGCTACATCGTAAAGATAAAGCCTTAGCTGAAACTGCCGCATTATTGGTACTCAAAAAAAAAGTGCAGGATATTTGGGGGGACGACGAGGATTATTAACCAGTGAGGAAGATCGCCAAGTTATTTTATCACTTATAAAAGAGGCAACTGATTCAGGCGCTCGGAAAAATGAAGCATGTGAAGTCATTGGTATAAGCGCCAAAACAGTATAGAGGTGGTCAAGTTCAGATAGCAATAAAGATAGGCGAATAGAGATGAAAAATATCCCTCCTAACAAGCTTAGTGAGCTTGAACGAGCACGCATATTAAAACTTATTAACTGATGTTACGCAGTTAAAGACTGCATCTGTTGCCAGACTTTAAATGCTTCTTTTTGAGCTTTTATATAAAGCTTCGTTTTCAATCCAAATGTGGTTAAGCCTTTTTTGATGCTTAACCCTTCCAATTTTGCGGTTGCGAGCAACGACATAAAAATATGATTACTCTGGGTCTTTGCTTTTTTGGCTGGTGATTTTGCCAGTCCGGTGTTTGATTTTATATTTTTGTGAAAAACTTCAACTTTCCATCGTTTTTGATAGATTGTTTCCATTGACTCTTTATCTAGCTCAATATCATTACTGATCAAATATAATATCCCTTCACTGCCATCTTTGTTTTTAAAAATTTGTCGATGCAAAATAATAGGAATATCCATACCTTTTACCCAACCACAAATCGGAGATCCTGACCAATCTAATGAATCAATACGTTGGAAGCGTCCTTGTAATTTGTCTTCTTTACTAAGCGCTATCAAGCGGTTACTTTTTAATGCTAATAAAAAATATTTTCCCATTTTCTTATCGATAAACTTCATGTTATCAATAGATGAAAACCAGCTGTCAGCCAATACATATCGCCATTTTAGTTGGTTTTGTTTGCATGCCTTGAGTATCGTGATTAAATCCTCATTCTTGGTCGTATTACTTTTTCTTTTTATCTTTTTATCTTTTTCGTCTTAACATCTGAGTATTAAATAGGTTTTGTTATTAGTTTAAAGGCAACAGGAAGGCTTGTTTCATTCGCATGATAAATACAGTTCAATAAGTTAATACCTTTAACAGAACGGCCCACGGTATGATCAAAGTGCCAACTAATGAGTTCATTTTCACTAGAGTAAGGCTTTTCTTGAACAGTATCATCAAAAATTAACACGCCCTCATCAGACTCAATTTCCCGCACATCTTTTTTTACATATTTCCACAAATCAGCCGAGCTAAACTGCTTATGTGAGAGAAAACGAGTAACTTGATCGTGGCTAATATCTCCATCCAGAAGATTAGATACACCTGTTGCCGTTGTATAGCTGAATGAGGTGACAAGATAATCAATGTACAGCTCAAATATTTGTTTGTTTTTATTCATCGCTCTATTTTAACTATTTTAGAAATGAAAGTTTAGTCTTACTGCGTAACATCAGTTATATGATTTAGTTTAGATTGATAATTGTCTGTCTCCTACCTTTTAATTTCACGCCCTCAACCAGCGAGGCGGGGAACGCTCAAGCACAAACGTCAACCCTTTGACATACTTTGTAGTTCTTTCGATAAAACAAAATAAGTTTGCTCTATTTATTGGACAAGCTCGCTTTTTAGTAACAGCATAACGATGATATAAACGCCAACCAACTGATAATGTCCCTGAATAAATAGCACTCAATAGAAAATAGCTCAGCGTGTTAAACTCACTTTTTGTCGCCAATAACGGGAAGCCTATCGTGCCTTATCTTCACACCACCATTGAAACTGCACAGCAGATTGCACTGCAAGCTAATCACCGCCAGCTGATTCAATTAATAGGTAACGCTACGTGGGTGATGCAACAGGCAAAAAAAATCATTAAAGCTCAACACTATTTTTGGGTTGGAGAAGCGCCTCAAGGTGTGATTAACCATCAATATAAGCAGTTACTTGGATTAGAGTGTGAACTGTTAATTATCAATGCACATGACCATTTTGATGCCAATGCATTTGCTGGCGCAGAAGGTACATTAAAAGGAGGAGGTTTACTTATTTTATTGAGCGATGTAAACAATGAAAGCAAAACCCTGTTTGATAGTTATCTACAGCAACAATTAAACAATAGCTCTTTTCTACAGTTCACAGAAAATGAGCCACTCCCAACACTAGCAACGCCCCTGCCTTACACACAACAACCTCTTAATTTACAACAGCAGCAACATGCGATTGAAGCGATTATCAAAACGGTTACGGGGCACCGTCGTCGCCCGTTAGTATTAACCGCTAATCGAGGTCGAGGAAAATCAGCAGCATTGGGTATTGCGGCTAAACAGTTAGTAAAATCTGGTATTCAAAAGATTTTAATCTGTGCGCCTAATAAAGGTGCAACCACTACCCTATTCAAACATGCAGGTGAATCAGAAAAGATCACCTTTATCGCGCCGGATCTGCTATTACAAACTAGACCACCCTGCGACTTATTGCTGATTGATGAAGCAGCAGCTTTGCCAGTGCCAATGTTAGAGGCATTAACGTTACACTATTCACGGTTGGTATTTGCAACAACCTTGCATGGGTACGAGGGATCGGGTCGGGGCTTTGCACTGCGTTTTCAGAAACGACTCAAGGAGATAGCACCTCAATATCGTTTTTTACACCTTGATCAACCTATCCGTTGGGATAAAAAGGATCCGCTTGAACAGTTCACACTGCAACACCTGTGTTTAACGGAGAGTAAAACTAAAGCCCCTGATTACGACTGTAATAAAACAGTACAGTTTGAGTTGATTAAAGCGGAGCAGTTACTTGAAAATCATGCTTTATTAACCGAGCTATTTTCACTTTTAGTCACTGCTCACTATCAGACTAAACCTTCTGATTTAGAGAAATTACTTAATGATCCGCAACTGTCTATTCTACTGTTAACACAGAACCAGCAGATACTTTCTGTGGCACTCATTAATCATGAAGGTGAGATTGAACAGCATCTTGCAAGACAGATTCTCCAAGGTGAACGACGTATCCAAGGTCATTTAGTCGCACAATCACTTACCTTTCATTGTACGAAAATAGACGCTGCAGCACACAAATATGCACGTATTCAACGTATTGCTACCCATCCAACAGTCCAACGACAAGGGTTAGGAAAGCTATTTATTGAAAAAATAACAGCGTGGGCAAAAACACAACAGTTTGATCACCTGTGCGCTTCATTTGGCGCAACCGATGAATTACTGAAATTTTGGCAGAACAGGCAATTTTCCACACTGCGTATTGGATCTAGAAAAGACACAAGCAGTGGTACTCACTCTTTTATTGTTAATAAGCCGATCTCAGAAAAGGCTAAAAAGTTACACATATCAATTCAAAAGCAATTCCAACAACAACTAACAACTCAGGTAAGTCGTCACTTACAACAGTTAGAAACAGGGTTAATTATCAGCCTGTTAAGTGAATTTAAAAAGCACAGTATCAGTCACCCTCTTATTAACAATTACGCACAGGGCAATCTGCCTTATGAGTTTGCTGAATTTCAATTAATCACACTTATTAGCAATAGTGACATTTCCCTGCTGGATAAAAAACAGCAAACGCTTACAATACAAAAAATCCTACAAAATAGGAGTTGGGCTGAAATCTGCCAAGAAGGTCAATACACAGGCAAGAAACAGGCTCAACTGGCACTACGAAATGCCATTAACCAACTCATACCAAAGGAACTAAAAAGGTGATCAGTCTTGCTGGTTAAAATTATCCCTAACTACGTTGCGAGTTTTGAAGTGAGAACAACTATCTCCTGCAACTCACGCCTTGTTAGCACTAATTTTTCCTGCACAATACTGATCACTTCATTAATTCCATGGGTATCATTAAAGAAGAAGAATAAAATGCGCCTAGATAAATATATATGTGAATCCACCCCGATGACTCGTAGCCAAGCTAAAAAGGTGATCAGTCAAGGTCGTATCAAAAGTGGCGATAAAGTAGTGCGCAGTAGCGCTTATAAAACCAAAGAGGATGAAGTTATCTCGTTTGACGATAACATCATCTCGGTACGTGGTTTACGTTATATTATGCTTAATAAACCGCAAGATTTTATCTGCTCTAATGTAGATGAGCAGCTACCTAGCTTGTTTAACCTGATTGATGTCGAGAAAAAAGATCAGCTGTTTATCGCGGGTCGATTAGATGCAGATACAACAGGACTGGCTTTGATCACTGATGATGGAAAATGGTCTCATAAGGTCACTAGCCCACGTAACAAATGTAAAAAACGTTATCGTGTTGGTCTTGATGCGGTGATCAGCGATGAAGCAATTGCACAACTTAAAGAGGGAGTGCAACTTAATAACGAACCTCAGCCTTGCCTGCCAGCTGAAGTGGAAGTGATCTCAGAAACAGAGATTGTACTGACCATTAGCGAAGGTAAATACCACCAAGTTAAGCGTATGTTTGCTGCCGTAGGAAATTTAGTGGTTGAGCTACATCGTGAGCAAATTGGTGGTATTGAACTCGATGCCAGTTTAGAACTTGGTGAGTGGCGTTATCTGACCACTGCCGAAGTAAAAAGCATTGCTTAATTCATTCAACCAACGTTGTTATGATCTGCTTAAGCTTATTCCCGAAGGTTATGTTGTTACCTACGGGGATATCGCTCATGCACTGGGTGGTAAAGCCTATCAAGCAGTGGGCAACGCCATGGCAAGCAATCCGAACCCCATTGTTGTGCCCTGCCACCGTGTAGTAAAAGCCAATGGTGATATTGGTAACTATGCGTATGGAGTTCCTAAAAAAATTGCACTGTTACACAGTGAAGGAATAAAAACCGCACAGAGTAAAATTATCAACTTTACAACCGTGCGTTTTATCTTTTAACACACAGCACTATCTATTTTTAGCTTGCCACACCTTGGCTTTATTGATGAGCGGTGTGATGGTTGAACCTTGCACTAAAATAGAGAAAAATACTACCGCATAAGTCATCACCAATATAATTTCTCTGACATCGATATTTTTCTCTGGAATAACCCATACACCCGCAGGAATTGCCATCGCCATCGCCAAAGCAAGACCTCCGCGTAATCCACCCCAGGTTAAAATAACCACTGAAAATGGATTGTATTTCCTAAAAAAACCAAAACCAACATATGAAAGCTGAACACTTAAAAAACGCGCAACCAGCACCAAAGGGATGGCAATTAACATCACAAGCCAATCCTCTTTATGAAAGCTAAATTGCAACATACTTAAACCAATAAGTAAAAACAGTATGCCATTTAAAAACTCATCAACAAGCTCCCAGAAGTGATCTAACTGCGCTTTACTCTCTTTAGAAAAGCCAGTGACCCGTGTCCAATTACCAATGATAATACCCGAAACAACCATTGCCAGAGGACCTGATACACCAATAATATCAGCAAAAACATAACCCGAAGTCGGGATGCCAATGGTTAATAATAGCTCCATTGCATGGTCATCTGTTGCGCTTATCAGATAGTGAAATAACATGCCTAATGCCACGCCATATACTATGCCACCTAATGCTTCATGCAAAAATAATAAACTGATAGAACTTGCTGTGGGCTCTCCGCCAGAGAAAGCGATAGAAAAAAGAGTGATGAAGATAATCAAACCAAAACCATCATTAAACAGTGACTCTCCCTCTATCTGTGTTGATATTCTCTGAGGGGCATTAATTTTTTTAACAATCGCAAGAACAGCAATGGGATCTGTCGGAGAGATTAAGGCGCCAAATAATAGACAGTAAATAAGGTCAAAGGGTAAACCGATAAATTGACAAATGTACCATAAAACAATACCAACAAATGCAGTCGAAAAGAGTGTAGCAGCAAGGGCGAGTACTGTAATCTCCCATTTTTGATCTTTTATCTGATCAAGCTTAATGTTCAACCCCCCTGCAAATAATAAAAACCCTAAAATGCCTTTTAAAAGAAAACTTTCAAAATTAATCTCTTCTAATAAAACCACCGCAACATCTTGCAGTTGCGTAAAGCCATTTTTCCCCGCAATAATAACTAACAAAGAGATAATTAACGAAGCAGCGGTGATCGCGATGGTATTTTGCATCTTGCCTATTTTGCTATTAACAAAAGTGATCAGCATCGCGACAGCAGCAATAAAACAGAGGGTGGTATAAACAGACATCTAAATATTCCAGAGAAGGGTGAATGAGACCAACTTTAAGTATTCACTCATTAAAATTCAACCTTAATCTCCATTATCAGCAATTAAATTTAATATAAAAGAAGAAATGGAGATGATGATTTTAGCGACTATGCTTTAAATCTCTGATCATACCCATTTCGATAAGCCTTAAATTTCGCACGATTTTGCAACCCTTGTGGGCAGACCAAGTCATCACCTTTGCCCGATTCCATTGCGTTAAAATAGCAAATATTGGGTTGTACTCAAGTGTACGCTAAACTAATTAGCATCGAATGTCCGTCAGGTGTAGGGATGTACTCATCATCAAGAAAACCGCCCTAATAAATATTGAAATGCCTGCAGTTCCGCCATCTAGATAAGCAGTATTTACAAATCAATAAGTTGCTTAGTAAATTTATCCAATAACTCATTCAATTGTTCAGCAGAGATAACTTCAACATTGTCTGCATCAATAACCTTTCCCTCGATCACTAACACAGTGCGTGGAAAACCATGCCCGCCTAACAATTCAGTAAAAGCTTGATGCTCAGTAGAAAGGTAGACATTTTTATCTTTTTGCACTGCAAGCGTATAAAAGCTTAGCGATTTTGTGGCTAAAGAATGGCTAAAGTCTGGTAAATGATAGGCTTGTTCTGTGCAATCAGAACACCATTTTGCAGTCAGGTTTACCACACAAGCGGTAGCAGTCAGGATACTTTTTTGCACCTGCTCAAGGGAACTGTTTTTAATCATAAGTGGGTCTCAGTAAGTTAATTATAATAACGACAAAAATTGCTCAATCAATTTGAAAGTGGCAACACTCTCTTTACCTCTAACAATAACATGTTGCTGTAACGGTAGGTATTGCAGGGATTTTTCTGTTGATGTTACTTTATCGATTACCTCCCGTGCAGAGCTTGAATCAACCACAGGATCGTCCTCAGCCTGAATCACTAACAAAGGTGCTTTAACCAAACTTAACTGCTCACGACAACTGTTTTGTAGTTCAAGTAAACGTGTCAAACCCGCTACATAAATTTTATCGTAATTTGTATCTGGGTATTTTGCTTCATTTTCAATATAGGGCAACCTACCAGTTTCCACTGAGAGCCCTTTTAACAGACGATTCCATCTATCTAACAGAGGAGAGAATTTTGCAGATTTTTGACATAAAGTTAACGCGGGATTGATGGCGATAATAGCAGCTAATTTTTCTAATTTTGAAGAGGCTAACAATAACGCCAATAACGCCCCCGCGGAAAATCCTGCTAACACTACTTTCTGGTGATAATGAGAAAGTACGGCATAACCGCGTTTTACTGATTCTAACCAACACTGTAATTCAACATTTTTAAGCTCAGAAGCATGTGTGCCATGACCGGCAAGACGCACCAAATAAACACCATATCCCTGCTGATTAAGATGCTCCGCAAGCTGTAATAACTCTCCCGGCGAAGCAAGAAAACCATGTATCAATACAATACCTGCTTTGTTTTTATCGCCCGCCATAAAACGAGGCTTTCCCACCTCTCTATTTTTACTTTCATCTTTTATATAAGAGCGCATACGTTCATTTTCATAGATGGATTTATCACGTTCAATCACCGCTTCAGCCACCATCAATGAACGTTTTTGACTAGACATATTAGTCAATTTTTTAATGATTTTCAGCGCCCACTTCATCACCTCAAACTCATTAGCTAATACACTGGTGGTGTTATCCAGGCGCATACGATGAAAAGGCGGTGGCGTTTGGATATTTTCATGATCCACCCGCAAACAACCATCACTGACCATCGCGACAGATTCCTCAGCGGCCAGCTTCATCACACTGTTATAAGCGGGGTAATCTCCATCAGCAACTAAATTAATAATGCCATCTCGAATACTACGATGCACACGTCGATGATTCTGTTTTTTGATCTGTAAACACGCCAAATATATTATTTGTTTAAACGCTTTTTCCGATATCCCTTGCACAGGCACATAGCGCAATGCAGTCGTAACGACATGATCCATATTAATAGACAGTCGCGTATAAACTCGGTGCATAAATTGCTGGGTTAAACGATGGCGCATTAGTTTCATCATCCAGTCCATTTTTTGATCCGCAGAGATAAAAGGTAACAGATAGGAAAATAGGCGACGATAGGGTTTACTGAAACGGCGAATATCGATGGGATGACCAAAGGAGATGGAGATATCACTCTCATTTAACAGAATTTTCCCCTCAACCAACAACTCCTCCTGCAGTTTAGGTTCGAGATCTTTTACCATCAACTGCACCCCTGTCGATAATAGGTTTTTGCCCGGACGCAGTGGGTAATAGGTGATGTTAACAGGCACAATACATAGGTCTAACGGGGCAAGATCACCCGGACCACGCAGATCATAGGTATCTTGATAATAGTTAATGAGCGCTTCATTATTATCCGCAATAGCGCGTTTATACTGCTCTTTCATCAAAAAAGTTTTTAACGCTAAGACTGAAGCCCCTGTATGTGGTGCACGTATTTTATCTTCTAACTGTAGCTGCAAGCGCCCATCATGCATCACTTTTTTATTTTTTATCATCGAGCCTTCAGGAAAAATAACCCAGTTGTGCGAACCTTTCATCAACTCAGAGATCATTTTTTCATCTCGACCAGGCATATCAATAGGATACGCGCCAACGGACTCTAAATACTGACCAAATTTACCTTTAAAAAGATTACTATCAGCCAAAGAGTGTGCCATTTGGCCATTATGTTTATAGAGGATATGTAGCAGAAGCCCCGTTTCAAAACGGGTAAAATGGTTAACCACAAACAGGGTAGGATTGGCGCGTAACTTTTCTTGTCCCTCAACAGACACCGCTGAGCGACTGACTTTTTTAATCGCACTGACAATCAAGCTTGCAAAACGAAACGAGCGATTGGCTTTTTTTAGCGTCTCCTCGGATGACATAACATCTCCTCTATTTAAAATTAAGTATAGACGCTATAACACATCACATTAATAGTAAAAAAAACGGTAGAATAGCGCCAGAAAACCTGCATTCATATAAAGGAGAAAGAGAGAGTTATGCCAACCATCAATAGTGCTGAATTAGACCTGTTTTTACAAACGTGCAGTGATGCTTTTAATAATCAGCAGTTACAGCGCGTCGTACTTTCAAAATACAAAGGTGATGAAACGGAATTAAAACGCATCACCATCCGCCCGATCTTACTAAAAGATAAGCGTTTACTCTCTTTTTTATACGAATATAAAACCAACCACATTACTAAAAATCTCCCTCTCACAGCGTCATTGGAATTTTTCAAAGCAGAGCTAGGTGTACACTTTTTTAATGCGCATCTATTAACCAATGAGTGGGAAGTGCCATTAAGCGTGACCAAAAAAGGCAAGGTATTAATGAAAAAGCAAAAAAACAAAAATCAAGCGCCCCAAAAGCCAGAAAATGCCTCACATGATCGCGCTAAAAATCGTTTTGTAGAACAACATCGCCCCTACCTACGTGAGTTAGGTGTTACCGATGCACAGGGCAATATCATCCCTGCAATGTCGCGAAAATGGAAACAGATAAACAAGTTTATTGAAGTATTATCACGCGCCATTGATAACACCGGACTTGCCAAACAGAACAAAGTACATATTGCTGATTTTGGCTCAGGAAAAGCATATTTAACCTTTGCGGTGCATGACTATTTTGTGGATAAATTACAGGTTGAAACAGAGGTGACAGGTGTTGAACTTCGTCAAAAACTAGTGGATTTATGCAATGACACCGCACAAAAATTAGCACTACAGGGCATTAAATTTGAACAGGGAGATGTGCAACATTTTAAAGCGCAAGGCATCAATATTATGATTGCCCTACATGCTTGTGATATCGCTACCGATTACGCCATTCATATGGGCATTCGCACTGGCGCAGAAATTATTATGTGTTCACCTTGTTGCCATAAACAGATCCGTCCACAAATGAAAAGTCCTGCACTATTAGCACCACTACTACAACACGGTATTCACATGGGACAAGAAGCAGAGATGGTGACAGATGGTTTACGTGCGTTATTGTTAGAAGCACACGGCTACGACACACAGGTATTTGAGTTTATCTCGCTTGAACACACCAGTAAAAACAAGATGATATTGGCTCAGAAACGTAAAAAATCGCGTGATAACAGTGCCATTCTCGCGCAAATAGAGGCAATTAAAACCTTTTATGGCATTCAAGAGCACTGTTTAGAAACCCTACTTAACGCTTAAAAAAATAGGGTCAGTGTAAAATTCACTCTTTTACTCTGACCGCTATTTTTTGTAGTCGTTTAGATTACCAACCTTTAGCGATACCCCCTTTGAAGATGTCAAAGGCAGCTTGGTACACTTCATCAGACTGATATGCCTTCACAAAGTTTTGTACATTCTCGGCTTGCGCATTGTCTTCACGCGCAACGATTAAGTTAACGTATGGCGATTGTTTATCTTCAACAAACAGACCATCTTGATCAGGAGACAAGTTAATAGAGCTTGCGTAAGTGGTATTGATAACCGCAAGGCTAACATCATCCAATGAGCGTGGTAGTTGCGCCGCTTCTAGCTCAATAATCTTAAGATTTTTCTCACTGCTGATAATATCCAGAACCGTTGCTTTAAGACCAGCACCCTCTTTTAATGTTAACAGACCCTGCTGCTCTAATAAGATTAAAGCACGTCCTAAATTAGTGGGATCGCTTGGTACTGCGATTTGATCACCTTCTTTTAACTCATCTAATGATTTGATTTTATTTGAGTAACCCGCAATTGGATAAACAAACGTATTACCCGCAATAGCAAATTTGTAACCACGATCTGTAATTTGCTGATCTAAATAAGGTTTGTGTTGGAAAGCATTCGCATCAATTGAACCTTCATCAAGCGCCGCATTAGGCGTGATGTAATCAGAAAAGATCACCAGTTTAACGTCTAAGCCATATTTCTCTTTGGCTACTTTGGCTGCAATTTCTGCAATTTGTGCTTCAGAACCCGCAATAACACCAATGGTTACCTTGTTGATATCAACCACAACAGCCTCTTTTTCACTACAACCGAACAATGCAACAGTAGACGCTAAGCCTAAAATGGTTAATACTTTTTTAAGATTAAAGTTCATAAATTTTCCTTTTGATATTATGAATAAGAACAATGATTTAACGATGATCCACCCGCTTCACAAGGTGATCACCAACTGATTGAATAATTTGTACCATGATAACTAAGATAACCACAGTGATCATCATTACCGTACCGTCAAAACGCTGGTAACCGTAACGAATACCCACATCACCAAGGCCACCACCTCCTACTGTTCCAGCCATTGCCGAATAACCGACCAATGTGACTAAGGTGATAGTTACCGCATTAATAATGCCGGGTAACGCTTCTGGCAAGAGTACCTTGTTAATAATTTGTATTGGTTTTGCCCCCATCGCTTGAGCGGCTTCGACTAAACCCGATGGCACTTCCAATAACGCCCCCTCAACAAGACGAGCAATAAAAGGGATAGCACCGATAGTCAGTGGCACAATCGCGGCAGCCGTACCAATTGAAGTACCAACAATAAAGCGAGTGACCGGAATAAGCGCCACCAATAAAATAATAAACGGAATAGAACGACCAATATTGACCACTATGCCTAGGCTTTTATTAAGCGCACTATTTTCTAACAAACCGTTCTTTTTACTTAAGTGTAATAACACCCCCAACGGGATACCCAGTGCAAAGCCGATAAATCCCGAGGTAAAAACCATCACCAATGTTTGTCCCAGCGAATCCACTAATAACTCGATTAAACGAGTGTTTTCTGTCCACCACGTAACCACAGCATTAAACGACATAACCTAGCACCTCCACTTCAACTTTCTGATCTTTTAAATATTGAATAGCTTGTTCTGCCGATGCCTCAGAGCCCAAAAATTCAGCTAACATCAAGCCAAATTTAACCCCACCCACATAATCCATGTTTGAGCTTAATATACTGATATCAATATCAAACTCACGAGCAACATGGCTTATTACAGGTGCATCAACAGACGCTCCAGTAAACTCTAAACGAATCAAAGGATAACTGTTTTCAATGCGTGTTGGTTGTAAACGCGCTTGGTAATCTTCAGGAATAGACAAGTCGAGTGTTGAGCGAATAAATTCACGTGCCAGCGCTGTTTTCGGATGCGCAAACATATCGCCAACTTTGCCCTTTTCAACCAATTTACCATCACCGATTATCGCCACTTCTTGACAAATCCCCTTCACTACGGCCATCTCATGCGTGATCAGCAATATGGTTAAATTTAACGTTTTATTAATTTTTCGTAATAATTCTAAAATAGATTGTGTGGTAGCAGGATCAAGCGCACTGGTCGCTTCATCGCATAATAAAACCTTTGGCTCGGAAGCTAATGCACGCGCAATCGCCACACGCTGTTTTTGGCCACCACTTAAATTAGCGGGGTAAACATCGCGTTTATCCTCTAAACCCACCAGCGCTAATAGCCCTTCTACTTTATTTTTAATCTGCTTTTTCGTTATACCGGCCAATTCCAATGGCAACGCCACATTATTAAAAACAGTACGTGACGACAACAGGTTAAAATGTTGGAAAATCATGCCGATTTTACGGCGTGTCAGCGTTAGTTCCTGTTTCGATAACTCAGTGAGGTCGATGCCATCGACAATAATTTGACCACTGGTTGGGCGTTCCAATAAATTAACACAACGAATTAGCGTACTCTTTCCCGCTCCCGATGATCCAATCACACCAAAAATACTACCTTGCTTAATGGTAAGATTAATATCAGACAGTGCATTAATTACCTTATCTCCCTGATAAAACACCTTATTTACATTTTTTATTTCTATCATCAGGTTTCCTGAAATTAAATGAATGCCACGTTTTAGTAAACATGTGGATGTTTCCTAATTACCTCAATACATTAAGACATCTAGACGTCTAAATCAACGACTAATTATGTCAAAATAAATATATCTTAGTTAAAATTGGCATGAGCTTTTCTTGTTCACTTAAAAAACAGGGTATTCCAAAATAATTAACCACACAAGCGTAAAAAAATCATATTCAATCTCCCTTTTGGATATTTTCATGCAAAAAAGAGATTCAATAAATGATAAAATCAATACCTTCGCCAATTTTGATTTAAGTTTAAAATGGAATTTCATACCCGTACAAATCAACCACTACAAGTGAAAAGTTCGCCAAAATGGGTTGGTTTCCATTTTGGTGAAGGTATTGTGAAATAGACAGCAGTAATTACTCGTTTCTTTCTGATAAATTTTGCTTCACAATATCAGAATCTTGCTGTGCATAAAATTCAACCGTGAACTCAGTATCTTCGGTCATGAGTTCAACTTTATGCCAGTACTCAGGTGGTGAAACAGCAACCTCACCTGCTTTAATGGTTATCTCCTGCTCAATCTCACCACGACGCGTTTTAAAGCCAGAAAATGTTAACTCCCCAACGGCAACACATATTTTCCCGTAAACCCCTGCTTTGGTATTATGTTCAAATAAAAACAGCTTCGGAATATTATCTTTATTCATCACAGAGGTGGTTTTGTAATTTACAAAATCTGCGGGTATCTTTTTATTTTCTTTAGACATATTGTTACCTCATTAATATATTTCCATGACTCATGAGTCATTCCGTTAAGCACTCTTTGCCAGCGCTTATTGCTCTTTTTCAAAAGAGCAATGCTTGTTTATACCATTTCCAGTCATTAACAGGTCATATTAATTATTAGTGGGTTGCAATAGCCTCCCGCTTTAAGTTCCATGTAAAGCGCACTATAGTGATGCTAACTTTACTCACTTTGAGATGAATAATGACCGATCCTGTTTTAGCAACTATTCTAGATTATCATCAACAAAGCAAACACCAACCAACACGCTATGCACGAGCATTAGGTTATATGGATTGGGCAAATCAACCTATACCTTATCGCCTTTATCAAGGTGCAGAAAAAATTCCTTTGCCGTTAATAGCGCCAGAAACAGTTTCCCCCTATTCAGCACTGTCTCAAAAAACCAGTACACCCACTCAGCCGATTTCACTGACGTCCATTGCCAGTATGTTACAACTTAGCTTAGGGTTATCAGCTTGGAAACAATACGGAGACTCAGAATGGGCACTACGTATTAATCCATCAAGTGGCAATTTACATCCTACTGAGTGTTATTTATTATTGCCTGATCTAACCGATCAAAAAGCCGCGAGCATGCATTACAATCCGTATATTAATAGTTTAGAGAAACTCACCGTACTTCCTGACAATGCCAATCAATACTTCAATAAGCAACAAGGTTTTGCCATTATATTAACCAGTATCCCATGGCGCGAAGCTTGGAAATACGGCGAGCGCGCTTATCGTTATTGCCAACACGATCTCGGTCATGCCTTAGCGGCACTGCATATCGCCTGTAATATTAATGGCTGGAAAATGCAATTAATGACGGAGTTAGATCCGCAAACGGCACAAAAGCTATTAGGGTTAACACAACAGAATAATGACGCGGAAAAAGAGTGGGCAGAATGTGTCTGTTGGGTAAGTTGTGAAACAAACGAACTCACTGAAATCAGTAACCACTTATTGTCACTCGCTGAACTCGCGCATCCTCATCAAGCGAATCAACTCAGTAAGACACATGCTGACTGGCCGATTATTGATAACCTATTTGATACATTGCATGTTTTACCTCTGCCAAACGCTGACGCTAAAAAACAACCACTCACAGCAGCAGATGAACAAAGTATTAATTGCACCCGTGACGCACAAAGCATTATTCAGCAGCGACGCAGTGCGCAAAGCTTTGATGCAGATAACAGCCAAATAACGCGGCCAATATTTCTACAGCAACTGCAAAAAACCTTAGCCAGTCATGCTGTGCCTTTTGATGTATTGCCTTACGCCCCGCAAGTGCATCTCGCTATTTTTGTGCATAATGTCGTGGGCCTAACGCCTGGTTTATACTTATGGTGCCGCAATGATGTACATTTACCGTTATTAAAAGTGCAAATGTCAGACAAATTTAGCTGGACACAACCCATTAACAATCAACCTTTGTATCTATTAGAAGCAGGCAATTTTAAGGCACGCGCTAAAATAATGAGTTGTGGGCAAGATATCGCCAGTGACGGCGCATACTCACTGGGTATGTTGGCACAATTTTCTCCGGTGTTAGCGGAAAACCCAAGCGCTTATCCGCTACTTTTTTGGGAAACGGGTTTAATTGGCCAAGTTTTATATCTGCAAGCCGAAGCCTTCTCTCTAAGAGGCACGGGTATTGGTTGTTTTTTTGATGATGAAATGCACAAATTATTAGGCTTAACCAATAATAATTGGCAAATTTTATACCACTTTACCGTTGGTAATGCGATTGAAGATAAACGCATTACCACTAAACCTGCTTACTTTCATTTACAGAGATAAACTTTAAGGAAAATAAAATGCAAAATTTAGCCCAACTTAATTGTAAGCCATGTGATAAAAATACTTCAGTACTTACCGCAGATGAAATGGCCGTCTTATTAACCGACCTTAACGGCTGGCAGGTGATTATGGAAATTGGCATTCATAAATTAACACAATGTTTTGTTACTAAAAATTATAAAAACAGCATGGCTTTTACCAATGCAGTGGCACAACTCGCGGAGAGTGTTAATCATCATCCGTTATTAATTGTCGAGTATGGAAAAGTGACTGTCACTTGGTGGAGTCATAATATTGAAGGCCTGCATAAAAACGACTTTATAATGGCAGCTAAAACATCACTTTTATTTTCAGCGTAATCATATTATAAGGTTTTTCTATGCACTGGGTATGTCTAAAATTTTGTGAACTGTCTAACATGCAGCTTTACCAATTATTAAAATTACGTGTGGATGTCTTTGTGGTTGAACAAAATTGCCCTTATCCAGAATTAGATGATAAAGATCACCAAGAAGATGTTTACCACTTATTAGGTTACCAAGCGGATAAACTGGTTGCCTGTGCGCGTTTATTAGCACCTGGCATTAGTTATGCTCAGGTTAGCCTAGGCCGTATTGCAATCGCAAAAACACATCGTCAGTATGGCTTAGGAAAACTATTATTAAGCACTGCATTACAGCAGTGTGAACAATACTGGCCACAACAAGATATCCAAATTGGTGCGCAGGTTTACCTGATTAACTTCTACACGCATTTTGGTTTTAAACGTCATTCCGCGGATTATTTAGAAGATGATATTGAACACTTAGATATGCTACTCAGTAAATAATAAACCTATTGCTAGCACGCTCATCTCATCCATAGGCCTGATTACACAGTCTGCTTTTGCTTGTTTATCGTATTGCCATTGCACTCTTATGGTGCACATTCTGTGCATTAGTCTATTTCGATACTCACCCTGCCTCATAACAAAACCTAAGTAACTAAAAAATAAGACTTTAAATTAATTTTTATAAAAACGGGCTTTTGGTACGCAATATGCTCCGTGTAGTAGGTAGTCATCAGAAATGATGCTCAGCACCAATAGGTTCAATATAACGTCCAGTTTATTAATACTTATCAGGGATATTTTTGATTTTAATAGCAATGCACTGTTAGTTTCATATTGCTTAATCTAGCACTGTTGCATCGATTTATTCTGATGCCCATTCCGTTAATTTAATGACCAAACATTACCCAAAAAAAAGAAGCGAGTTCAAGGCAGGAGTTGGTATTAATACTCAAATAAAAAATAAGGCTATAAAAATGAAAGAGATAATCGTTAAAGACTTTATGAACATTGATTTTGCAAAAATAAATGATGAAATGCCGGTTATTACCGCATCAATCGAACTCATTAAAAAAGAAGCGTTGGGAGGGCCAATTGTGGACAAAGAAAACAAACTACTAGGCTGGATTTCTGAACAAGAGTGTCTGCAAGTCACCACTCAGTTTGCTTATCACAACCAACGTGTTGCCCTTGTTAAAGATATTATGCGTAAAGACGTACTCAGCATTAAAGCGGATCAGTCTATTTTTTCTCTCGCTGAAAAAATGATAGGCACACAACCTAAAAACTACCCCGTTGTTGACGAGAATAACAAAGTCATTGGTGTGATCACGCGTCGTCGCGTATTAAAAGCGCTACTCGATACTGTCTTCTAGTCATGCTAAACAGACTAAGTGTATGTCTCGATAAAAACGAAAGCAATCGTCGTAAATGGATTTCAATTTATGGGGTCGGAATCTTGATCTAAGTAGAGCCTGAAAAGAGAGATAACAGTAATTGCTGGCTCTCCCCTCTTCTCGTGGAAAACCAGCATCTCTGTCAACGTAACAAGCGAACCAATCAAAGCCACCATTGTTATTTACTTTTTTGCATATATGCCCAATGTAATTTATCGGCGGCATTGGCATAACCAAGCGCAGTATCTGCTTTGGCCATCGCACGGGCATGGTCATAAGCGCCCTGTGGTTTTTCATGGTTATGTTGGGCACTTGATAAATACATTTTTGCATCATCAATTAGCGTATGAACTAATGCCATCTCTTGCTTAGCAATTTTTTTATCCATTATTTTCATATCAACAAGTACTTTGTCAATTTTAGCCTGCGCGACTTGAAAATGAACAGGGCATTCAAAAGCAAAGCTGTTGAATGAAAATAAAGTGAATAAAAACCCAGATATTAAAAATAGAAATCGTTTTTTCATCTTAATCTCCTTGTTTATCTACAAAAATAAAATACAACTTAAGGTGAATGATTATTAATTAACCTTAATAGCTAGCGTAATAATTATAGGCCAACTTTTATTATTGAATGGTAAATAATATCCATGTCACCTCAATACGCTTTGTCAGGCACAGCATGAGCTAACCTTCTAGCGGTAGAGTGAAATAAATGAGTTAAATGATTTATTGTTATTTTGTTGTAACGCGTAGCTGATTTTCGAACTTGCGTCCCGAAGTATCATGGATATATACATTGGGTGCTCTAAAGTATCAAAAGAATTAACAAGTGAATATGAAGACAAATTTATAGTTGTGAGTTTAGACCAGAGATACGAGGGTTAGTGAATACGTTTATAGCGCGCTCGAAGCGACATACCACACTGATTACTATGAAAATTTACCAAATCAGAGTATTAAGCTGCTTGCGAAGCCACCATGATCGGTGATTTTACAGGGCTTAAGTCACTCTCAATTTTATATATCTCTTCCTTAGCTTCAACTAACTGCGAAATTAATTTAGGAAGCGCTTTACGATAAAAATGACCGTTATAAGCATTTGCAGCCACAGGTAACACACACACAAACAAACTTATTTTTTCTTGTATAAACTCAAAATGAAGGCTGTCGGGGCCACCATTAGGCATCACACTAATGATGTTATTAAGTGAATATTCACAAAAATCGATACTTTTTGTTGTCACAGGCTGAAAAATAAAAAAATTATTAGCAATGCGATAAATCGATTCATGTTGTTTTATGGTTAATATCTGTTGCTCAACTAATCGGTTCATTGCCACTTTAAAATTATTTTTGATGCTAGCGACACGTAAAATAATGGCTTTCTTTTTTTCCTCTATCACCTTTCTTCTCTGTGCTTCAACATAAACATAGGCACCAAGAAGTATAACCAAAGCGGAGGGTACAACATATGCAATTACTTCTAACATTTAAGACATCCAATCCATAGACTAATAAGCTAACTTAATCATAACAATAACTTAACACCCATTAAGGCCAATATATTTTAACCTGTAATTTACCACTAAAAACAGAAGAGAAACACCCATATTTGAGTATGTTTGGTGTTTTTTAGACGTTGTTTAAAACTTGTATTCACATTTACAAATATTTAATATCCACTATTTTTACTTAAATAGAATCAAAGTTCTCTTTTTCATGTTTTTTATTCAATAGCACCAAACAACAAAAGAACCATTTAAATTAGCGTTCCTTCATTGCTGAAGTGGCAATTTTTAATTAAGAACTTTGTGAAAAATATTTGTAATACCGATTACATTAAGTATGTGATCTAAATTTT
>NZ_ATUO01000070.1 GCF_000420245.1 Psychromonas hadalis ATCC BAA-638
CCAGTCATTTCAGGTTTTTTGGAAACAATTAAGGATCGGCTTCAAAATTACTTGCGCTTTTGTTTTAAAAACAACCAGTCATTTCAGGTTTTTTGAAAACAATTTAGCGCAAGTTATTGTGTAACGATCCCTTCAGGCTTTTTGAAAACAATTTAACGCAAGTTATTATGTAACAATTCCTCAGTGATATAAATTAGCGTTGCCATGCGACCTGTTTTTCCATCACGACGGTAGGAGTAAAAAAGATCTGGCTCACTGAAGGTGCAATGCGTTGATGCCGTTATTTCAGCCACATTAAAAGGGGCTAAACGTAAACGGGCGAGTTGATGTAAATCTGCTAGATAACGATCTTGATAAACAGTGAAGGCACTCTTTGCTTGTACATCCTGATCAATAAATTCATCTCTGACTTCAGCGCCTACTTCAAAGGCACTTTTTCCAATACAAGGGCCAAGCCAAATCAATAATTCACCGCTCATCATTTTTAATTCATCACAAATAGTGGTAATTGATTGTTCAATAATACCATCACACAAACCACGCCAACCTGCATGAATGGCGACAACAAACGCGCCTTTTTTATCGGTAATTAGCACAGGCAAACAGTCGGCAGTCATCACCACACAAGGTCGATTTTTATCCGTTGTCCAAGAGGCATCCGCTTCAATGCCCAGCTCGGTTTTATGATGAAGCTTTAAAAGTTGCGTACTATGAGTTTGATTTAACCAACAAAGGGACGGTTTTAGGGGGAAGTTTTGTATTAATAGCTGACGATTTAAAAAAACAAGTTCGCAGTCATCTTCAACATGCAAACCTAAATTTAACCCCGCATAAGCACCTTCACTCACACCACCCATTCGGGTAGTAGAAAATGCTTTAATATGTGTTGGCGCAGACCAGTTTGGGGTGATTAGGTTAAGCATTGGGGTATCCACAAGTAGTTTACCAACCTAAAAAACACAATAGGCGAAGCTAAAGCATCACTTCCAAAACAATAATTTGTGCCTTGGAAATGGTCACTCTATTTTTCGTAGAAAATCGCGTCGGCACGTAATACTGCTGCTAATTTTTCCATGTCTTCCGGCACTGGCGCATGCCACTCCATCAACTCACCGGTAATGGGGTGATCAAGACGTAACATGATTGCATGCAAAGCTTGGCGTTTAAAGGCACGTAGCGTTGTTGTTAATGCTTCAGAAGCACCTTTAGGTGGACGAGGACGACCACCATAAACAGGATCGCCAGCGAGTACATGACCAAGATGTGCCATATGCACACGAATTTGGTGAGTACGCCCTGTTTCTAAACGCAGACGTAAACGGGTATGAGCACGGTATTTTTCAGCGACACGGTAATGAGTAACAGCATGTTTGCCGCCAACTGTTGCAACCGCCATTTTTACACGGTTTACTTTATCACGGCCGATTGGCGCTTCAACACGTCCACCCGCTGTAAAAACACCCATCGCAATAGCATCATATTCACGGGTAATTTCACGTGCTTGTAAACTTGTTACTAAATGCGTTTGTGCAGGAATTGTTTTAGCGATCACCATTAAACCAGTGGTGTCTTTATCTAAACGATGCACGATACCTGCACGCGGTACTTCTGCAATGTCAGGATAACGGTATAAAAGTGCATTTAAAATTGTCCCATCAGGATTACCCGCACCCGGATGTACCACTAAACCTGCAGGTTTATTGATAACTAGAATATGTTCATCTTCAAAAATAATATCTAGCTCTATGTTTTGCGCTTTAAATACTACCTCATCTTCTAAGAAAGCATTAATTTCAACCGTTTGATGGGTGTACACTTTTTGACGAGGGCGATTAACAACCTCACCATCAATTTGCACCATCTCTTCTAAGATCCACTCTTTAATACGCGTACGAGAATAGTCAGGAAATAACGATGCCAATGCTTTATCTAAACGGAAACCTAATTGCTGTTCGGTCACTTCTGCGGTTAGGTGTAACTCTTGACTCATATTCTATTCTCTTCTTTTTGGGCACTAATTAGGGCGTTAGTAATAATTAATAAATTGGTATTTAAGCATTGTAATGCAATTTTGTATTTTTTAACTTTTCTTTTTCAAACCGATAGCAGATACTGTGTGCTTATCATTCTAAATTTTAGAAAGGCATAATAGGCATTATAACACTTATGAACAAGATCCTCAGACTATTAACCACCTCAGTTTTTATTATTATTTTTACTGTCGGTTGCTCATCGAAAAAAAATGAAAAACCCAAAGTCGATGATAAAGCACCTGTTGAACTTTATGCGGATGCAAGTAAAGCACTTGAATCTGCCAGTTATGAGAAAGCGATAGAAGTATTAGAGGCACTAGATAGCCGTTATCCTTTTGGCCCTCATTCTGACCAAGTACAGCTTGATCTCATCTATGCTTATTATAAAAGTAATGAAACCGCACTAGCCTTAGCAAATATTGATCGCTTTATGCGCCTTAATCCAACCCATGAAGATCTGGGGTATCTTTATTACCTACGTGGTTTAACACACATGGCAACGGACCAACAGTTCTTCCAAAATATGTTTGGTATTGATCGGTACAATCGCGACCCAAGTCATTCACTGCAAGCATTCAAGGACTTTAATCACTTGATTAAATTTTATCCAGAAAGCCAGTACGCTGTTGATGCTCAACTGAGAATGGTCTTTATTAAAGACCGATTAGCACGTTATGAGATAGCCATTGCAAAGTGGTATATAGAGCGTGAAGCTTACATTGCAGCGATTAACCGCAGTAAATTGGTACTAAATAACTACCCAGACACAAAATCTGTTGAAGATGCTTTGGGTGTTTTAATCGTCGCGTATAAAGAACTTGGTTTAGTAGAGCCTCGTGAAAATGCACTGGCAGTATTAAAATTAAATTATCCCAAGAGCCGCATTGTAAAACGCAGTGAACGTTGGACTTTGTTCGATTGGTAAGACGAATTAGCGGTCAGTTATCTATTTGCAGCTGACCGCTAGCAACTACACCTATACTATACCGCTTCATCATCCTCTTCACCGGTACGGATACGAATAACACGCTCAACGGGCATTACGAAAATTTTACCATCGCCGATTTTACCTGTTTGTGCAGTGCTCATAATCGCTTCAATGCACCGCTCAACATCCTCATCTTTTACCACCAGCTCAATCTTAACTTTAGGTAAAAAATCAACCATATATTCTGCACCACGATAAAGCTCTGTATGCCCTTTCTGACGACCAAAACCTTTTACTTCTGAAACAGTCATGCCATTGATATCAATATCGGCAAGGGCCTCACGTACATCATCCATTTTAAAGGGTTTAATTATCGCTTCTATTTTTTTCATATGGTTCTCTTTTTATTAACTAATTGTTTTGTACTTTAAACCTAATTGATATAAATATACAGGCAGAAACCCAAAAACAAGATTACACTCATAGATTATGTTTCGCTATTAAGGTGTTAATATGTACGCTGCGCGCGGTTTTACGCTTCTCGAACTCATTATCGTATTAATTATTAGCACCTTGCTAATCACAATTGGTATTCCAGGTTTTCAAACCTTAATACAAAATAATCGTTTAACAGCCGTTGCCAGTGGTATTCAAAATAACCTTCTTTTCGCACGCAACCAGTCTGTAAGTTATCTCAATTATGTAACCGTTTGCCCCCTTGAAAATAACGCATGCACAAGTAATTGGATCTCTGGTATTGATGTGTTTATCGACAGTAATAAAGATGGCAGTTATGACAGTGGCGATGTGTTATTAAAAACGGGTGATCGGTTTAACAGTAATGACACCCTTGTTTTCCCGAGTAACCGTATTACTTTCACGCCAGACGGACAAATAACAGGTAGTGCAGCTAAATTTAGATATTGCACGGGTGATGAGCGAGTAGGTGTTTCTATCGCTTACAGTGGCCGTGCAAAAATTGTATCAGGTGATACGTTTGCAGATTGTAATCCATAACATTGCCCAATAAACGTTCTAAAAAGGGGTATTTTCTTCAAGTGTTACAGCCTCTCTACTTTTGAAAGTACTTTTGATATCAACACACTCATACGCCTGTATTATCTTTTGTTCTGTCACGCCATCTTGCATAAAAACAGTGCGTGCAGTTAGGCTTTCTACAAATGGCTTATCCTCTTTTTCAGTATGGACAAAGTGGTGCACAATATCACTTTTGTCCTCTAGCTGTAGATGGCATTTTAAATGTATTCTCTGGCTCTCTTTTGCCAGTAACGAGGTTGAAAGAGCGAAGCCCACAACCAATATTAATCCCAGTTTAGTTTTCATGTTAATCTCCTTATCTCCAGCAATTTGTACCATTCGCATTGGTTGCTATTTTTTCATGATCTTGGGTAATAGATAATGTTGCGCAATCAGTGTCTGCATCTTGTGGCGATTTTGCAGTCGCCGTTAATTTAAATCCAACCGCGGTAGAAACTGCCGAGCTAGTTTCAATCCAATAATAACCATTTTCGGTAATAAAGGGGTCGGCCCCCATGCCTAAATCACTGTTTAAGTTAGTGGCATACACATGGTGATCGAGATAATACATCTCTTGTCTATTAGCCAGCTCTATCAGCATAGTTTGCGCCTCTGCACGTCGTGTTTTTTGTACATGACCGAGATAACTAGGGTAAGCAACCGCACTTAATATGCCGATAATAACAATTGTTATGAGCAACTCAATCAGTGTAAATCCGTTTTTTTTCATTTTATGCTCTTCTTCTTTTTTATAAAAAACATTTAAAGATAAAATACCCAAGGCTAAAGTCTCACTTCCAAAATCAATGCGATATTTCATAGGAAGTGGACTTCATTCAGCTTGTTAGTGGCTAATTCTCTTTAAAGTAGCTGTAGATACGACGTGGCATCATATCGGTATTGGTATCTACCGTGCCTTTATAAATAACCTCTTGCTGCTTAGTTTCTTCATTATAAATAACCTGTTTATCTCCTTGTCCGACACCTAATAAACGGATCACACTTTTCTCTTGAGCATCTACACCGGCATGAATTACCAGAGAATCTGGCACACGAGAGCCAATACTGACTTTCGCTATCGACTCCTCATTATCATTTTTAAAATAACTTGCCCCAGTGTGAAAATCAATCGCATATAACCATCCGAGCCCTAAATCGCCAACACCACAGCCAATATTAATCGTTGAGTTAGGCACAAAAGAGGTGAAGTATGCAATGCCTTCCAATACCGCACCTTGCCCTAATGATTTCTCGCCAATACCTGTAAATGCATATTTCCATCCCTTACGGGCACTTATATCGGCATAAACATCGAGTATTTGTGAGCCACTGTAGTTACCCACAGGATCACCTTCGATACTATATAAGTCATCAATAGTGCTTATTGCAGGTTTAGCTGGAAAGCCAGTCACACCAAACAGAGTGGGCAAAATGGCATAATCATGCAGTGAAAAATAATAATCATTCACTTCAATGCTGGATGCGGGATGCGCGCGATCGCCAGAGCCAATTAATATGCCGTCATAGGGGATCTTTTTGTAGGAGAAAATATCATCACTTTTAGTCACCTTATTTTCATAGGTACGTACAATAACAGGTGGCGTAAAGAAACGTCTGTCTTCCGCAATAGAGTCACTGGCGAGGCTCGCTATTTTAAGTGTTGACCATTTACTGGTATCGGTTCCCACGAGATCCATCCGCCAAATATTACCACCCGTATCACCCGTATAAATACGATCAATAAAACCATCTGCATCTGCATCTAGCAAGCTGACTTGGCTTGGTATGCTGTCGCGAATACAATGAACATCATCTGCAGCGCAACTCCCCCCATCCGTTGACCAAATTTTACTGCCCGTTAGTGCATTCACAATATAAACCGCACGACCAGTAACATCATTACAAGTTTCTGTCGTTGAAGGGATACAGCTGTCTTTATTGGTATCATAACCGCCACCAAAAACAAGACCAGGGCCTTTCATTTCAGTACCGCCCACTTTATATGAAAAAAGTCCAATGCTTGGCATTGACCATGTTTGTGCAAGCTCTCCAAAACCCGAACTACTTGCATCTATTTTCCAGAGAAGTTTAGGTAAATCAGGGCTGGTAATATCAAGGGCATAATAGCTACCACCACCACGGCGCATACCGACAATGGCAATAATTTGACTGACACTACCATCTCCCTCAATCACTTTAATGGCAATTGGCGAAAGATCCATACCATATTTATGTGTACTTGAGGCAGGTACATCACGCAGGGAGAGGCCAAAATTAAGTAACTCTTCAGGAATAAAGGCCCAGTTCTCAGTGACAAAATCATTACTGCCAATATCATTATCGGTAAACATATGTAAAAAACCGGCATTGGTGCCCACTAATAAACGCACCACATTATGCGTATTTTCAGTGTAAGTGATAGCAAGTGGTTTAGAGTGTAATGGGTCGCCAAAAATATCACTGCGGTAATCTGTTACCACACTATTACCATTTTGATCATCAACATCTAGCCCTTTTAACCAATTCAGCGTGTCGCTTAATGAGCCGACTTCTAGATTTAACTCAGTGGCTAACTCAGCATCCGTTGTTATCGAGTAAAACGCTTTGAGATTGGCTATATTTGGCTCTTTAAGTGTCGTTGTATTAATATCACTGAGAATTTTCCGTGCAGTCACATCCCCTAACATAGAAGCAATACCTCCCTCAGCAACGGCATTACCATCTTCTACACCTCCCCAATAGGTTGAAGCAGAATCTTTGATATTACCGTCCGCATTAATGGCAGGTACACCAAGTCTGTCCACCAAGACCCCCTCTGCGTTCATGGTCAGTTTTTTAATATTACCCTGCCATACAGGCAAGTTACTGGGCATAAACATCGAATAATAGACAGAGTTTAAGCTGCGTGTTCTATCAAAATTGTTATTTGCAATTGCAGGTGATGAAAGGCTTGATGAGCTATTTAAGATATCTAAAATAGTTGCCTGAAACGCTTTCTGTAATGCAATAGAACTTGTTGCCGGGTAATATTCCCCTCCCCCTCTAATTGCTGTTTCAGCGAGTAGACGTCCGGCAGCATCAACAGCACTTTGCCCAAAACCGATAGTATAAGTCGTTATATGCTGGTCTCCATTAGTTGTATCACCATCAATGTCAGAGTTGTTCATCCACTCTGCAATGGTAGGCATATAGCTATTTTCTATGCTTCCACCGCCCGTTAAAGTAGCAATAATAGAGTTAGCGTTACCGTCATTGGTCGGTGCACCATCGGTCATTAAAATGATATAAGCACGCTCCTGACACGCTTTAAATGGGCTAATATAAACACCACTACTTTCAGCCTTTGTATCTCTACTAGGTGTGGAGTTACTATCATCATTACCATAATAAACGCCTTTGCCAGCATAATAACGGTACGCTTCATACATACTTTCACAAAGCGGTGTCCATCCAGAGGCATTAAGATCATTTACTTTGGCAATAAGCGCTTGTGACTGTGCGGTATCACGACTCATCACTTTATCAACAATGCGCCCTCCATGTGGCCCTGTATCATCGTTACGATTAAACACTTGCAAACCAAAATCAACCGATGGCGTGCTTTCAATCAAACTTGCAATCGCCTCTTTTGCTATCAGTAAACGACTTTTACTTGTCACCCCTACCGTATTATACCAATAGATGTAATTAGCAGAATATAGCGTGACAGCATCACTGCCAGAAAAAACATTATTGACTGTTGAGATGTAAGGGCCTGAACGGCCATCTTTTGGAAAGCCAGAATCGTTAGTGGTCGCAGGATTACTAGGATCAGCATTTGACATATCTTCCTTACATTCAAAGAGCTCACCATTATTACCCGATAATGTTTTCCAGCGAGAACGAGAGCTTTTCCATCTGTTTGGTACCCAGCGTCTCACATTACCGTTATACACCCCCGTTGAGTCGAGTATGGAAATCGATGCCTGACAGTTATTTTTATTGATGGAAAAATAGTTATTACTGTCTTCATCAGGGGTATCTCCGCCTCTTTTTGTCCAATATATTTTATTAGCATCACTACCCGCACCGTAATCACGGCTTGCATCGTAAGGTTCAAGTACTATCTCCTCTGAACTGCGCATGCTACCCGAGGTATCAAAAATAATAAGTACCTGCGGCCGAATACCATTTTGCGCACTCACATCCGAAACAAACAGCTCAGTATCATCCGCACCTAACAATGCGCAATATGAGCATAATAGTGTTGCTAATAACCGTTTAATAAACATGATCTTCTCCCTTTGTCTTATCGACAACTACCTTGCATTTTTAAATTAATTTGCGATAACAGGTTGCTCAATACCAACAGCCATCACATTTTCTGCCCATTTAGCACCACCCGTTTTGGTGCGCCCAAATTGATGTATAAAGTTAACTTGCAGGTATTTACATTTAAAATTCGTCCCACTGGCTTTCATGCGTCGTTTACAATTTATATCACCCTTTACCTCATCGTTTACCTCAACAGAACTAGTCACATCCCCATAAGAAAAGATGGTCTCAGTAGTTGCTTCCGCAAATGATTGCGCACTATTAGAACGATGCATTACTTCATTCGCAGCACTATTTAAGAGAATATTTGATTCTCCTTGTAATACACGTGCATCAATCATTTTCAACCCTAAGAAGGTATTACTCATCACCATCATCCCTAATATCAATAGCAGAGGCAAAATAAGCATGGCGATAAAAAGGGCGATGCCCTGCTGTTTATGTAAGCTAGTCATTGACTAATACCACGCTGTTTTGGAAAAGGATAACCGTTGAAACTAACTCTCGTTTGTAACTATCATTGGCAGCGGGAAAGGAGTAATCTCCTAATTGATAAGTATTTCTATTGGTATAACCCGCTGTTTTCTTTAGCGATTTAACTAGCAAAAAAACCTTAATGCCAATCACCCTGCCCGTATCCCAATCATTGGCAGTGACCTGCTCAGTACCCACAAAGGCGTGCACCGAGCCATCTCTATTACTGGCAATTAAACGGTCTAAAGCAAACATGAATTGCATATTTTCGACCCCTTCAACTAACACCTCTTGGCGTATCATTTCATTAGCGCGCAGTGTTAAACGGCGTAATCGCCCCACTTCTTCAAATTTATCAAGGTAATAAACATGATGTATGTATTCCCAAACAGGTTTCACCGAAGCACTGGCTAAAGCGCCTTTGTAAACGGTTAATGATTCGGTATTAATATCTAGATAAAATCGGTCTGAAAAATAGTCTTCATCCTGCTGAAAACCACGCACGCGTTTAAGGGAGATATAATCACTGCCTGCGACCAAACTGGTATTACTCTCTCCATCATCAAGGCATCCCATCTCTAAACTACCGATAAAAGCAGGTATGGTGGATGCCCAAAGTGGACGATACTTTCCAGAAGCAGGAAAAGATCCACTGGCGACTTCATCTAAACAATCATCACTGACAGCGATTGAGGCACCATTTAATTTCCATAAACTTTTGTTTTCACCTGTCGCCTGCGCAAAGAAATTCGCTTGCTTAAGATCGCGGGAAAGTAGCTGCAGTGCAAAAGTTGCATTTTCTTGACGCTCGCTACTGCCAAGTGCTTCATTGGTTGCGTGCTGACTGGAGACAAAAACAGTTAATAAACTCGCCGTTAAAAACAGTGAAAGCATGATCGCTATCATTAATTCAACCAGTGAATAACCCGTTTGTTTTTCTGGAAAATAATAATAAGTACTATTCATGATGACTTACTAATATAGGTTTCAATACTTAATTGACGACGATACCTATTTGCAGTACCACAAGTTGCGGTTAAATCTGTTGAGCTAGGATCAGGGGCCGCATCTTTACTTTTAACCGTAGAAAACCAACTGATAACAACCTCAACTAGCTCTCCATCTGAGCCAGCAATGGCGCTAACAGCAATACAAGCATCTGCTTCGATCAGCCCATTCTCACCTGATGTACTGTTATTGATTTCAGCGCCTAAGAACTTCTGCTTCCATTCATAAAGATCGTTTTTTTTAATATCTTCGCCACTACAATTTGAAAAGACACCATCTGAATTAACACAATCTGGTGCAGATAAATTAGCATCAGATAAACTATCAACAGCATAACTATTACCCGTTTTCAGTAACCATAATCGATTGAGTTGCATCCGTTCGGTAATATCAGAGATAAGAGAGTTAGCGAGAGTTCGCTGTCCGATTTCGATGGTAGATTTGACCGCAGTAGACTGCATTCCAGCAAGTCCGAGCAGACCTAATGCGAGAATGAAACCGCTGATCATTATTTCAATTAAACTAAATCCATTATTTTTTTGCATAAAATAATCCATTATCTACCTTTAAAAAAGGCTTCCAACAGGTAAGTATAGTTCGGGTTGAACATTAGAAATCAATAAAAGACAAAACTGATATAAACACTAGCTGATCTCCTAACAAGAAAAGAAAGACAAAAAAAAGAGCCCATTTACCAAAATGATAAAGGGGCTCTTTTTCAATACGTTAATGCTAGTCGACTAATTTAATACGCAGTTCAGCAGGTACTTCAAAAACAGTATTTTCTTTAACACCTGGATTTTCAATGACCAAAGTGCCACCGAGTGTTTGTAACTTATCAATAACCGCTTTTACCAATACTTCTGGCGCAGATGCACCCGCCGTGACGCCTACTTTATTGACGTTCTCAAACCAATCACAGTTAATATCTGTCGCATTATCAATAAGGTAAGCATTTACCCCTTCACAACTTGCTTTCTCACGTAAACGATTTGAATTCGATGAGTTGATCGATCCTACCACTAAAACAAGATCGGTAATTTGTGCGAGATCCTTCACTGAATCCTGACGATTTTGGGTGGCATAACAGATGTCATCTTTACGAGGCCCTTCAATTTCAGGAAATTTCTCACGCAATGCATTGATAATACTCGAAGTATCATCCACAGAAAGTGTGGTTTGCGAGCTATAACAGAGATTTGTTGCATCTTTAACCTGCAATTTAGCCACATCTTCAGGTGACTCCACTAAATAGATCCCACCTTCTGGATTATCATATTGCCCCATTGTCCCCACGACTTCAGGGTGACCTTGATGACCAATAAGAATACACTCTTGCGCACGGCGACTCGCACGAGTCACTTCCATATGCACTTTAGTTACTAGCGGACAAGTTGCATCAAACACTTTTAATTCGCGCCGTTTAGCTTCATTACGTACGGCTTGTGATACACCATGTGCACTGAAAATAACAATGTTATCATCAGGGACTTCATCTAACTCTTCCACAAAAACGGCCCCACGGGCTTTTAAACCATCGACCACATATTGGTTATGTACGACTTCATGGCGTACATAAATAGGCGCAGGGAAGATATCTAAAGCACGCTCAACAATTGAGATGGCACGATGAACACCCGCACAAAAACCACGTGGATTCGCTAAAATTATTTCCATTATTATTCCTCAATCACTTCAAGCACATCAACATCAAAGGTTAAGACTTGTCCCGCGAGGGGATGATTAAAATCCACAGTCACACTGTCAGCCACTATTTCACGAACAATCCCCGGTAGCTCACTGCCATCAGGTTGGGTAAAACTAATAATCGTGCCGACTTCCGCGGGTACGTCATTGCTAAATTTACTCAGTTCTAAATGGTGAATATTATCAGGATTAGATAAACCAAACGCATCTTCTGGTTTTAGGGTAAAGGTTTCTGATTGTCCCTCTGTAAGCCCTAATAAACAGGCTTCAAAATTAGGCGTTAAGCTACCATCACCCATCACAAATTTAGCAGGTTTATTATCAACCTTACTACTATCAACCGCTGAGCCATCTGCTAAGCGAATGGAGAAGTGCATCATCACTTCACTGTTATTGGTTATTATTTTTTTTGGGGTAGTCACTATTTAGTTTCCTTTTCATCTGTCTTCTTTTCATCAACTTCAGGATAGAGTATTGAGCCAATAATAATCATCGTAGCACCAATAAAAATAGCCATATCAGCTACATTAAAAGTCGGCCAACGATAAAATCCGAGATCAAAATCTAAGAAATCCACTACATAACCAAACATTAATCTGTCCATTACATTACCAATCGCACCCGATAATACTAAGGTGAAAGCGATATTTTCCCAACGTTTAGTCACGCTGTTTTTCTTTAATGAATAAAGTAAAAAAGCAGAGACAGCAAACGCAATGGAGGTAAAAAAGTATTTCTGCCAACCACCAGCATCACTTAAAAAACTGAAAGCGGCCCCGTAATTACGCGCATAGGTGAAGTTAAAAAATGACAAAATTTCATAAGACTCATAGAGTTCGAGTGCTTGTACTGTCCAGTATTTAGTGACCTGATCAATAATTAACATAATTACACTGATCCACAACCAACGTAATCCTGACTTTTCGGTGTTCTCTGTCATTTAGTTTCTCATATCAATGCTAAAAAAAACGCCTTAATAGTTAAGGCGTTTGATAAACGAGTGAGTGATTTTGCTTAAGTTAAGCAAACTGACGAGTTTCGCCTTCACCTTCAATATTGTTAATACAACGAACACAAAGTAGAGGATGTGTTTCATCACTGCCTACGGTTTCATTGTGGTGCCAACAACGATCACACTTCGCATGAACACTCTTTTCAACAGCAACGAATAAACCTTTAACATCTGTTTTAACCGCGTCTTCAGGTGCATCAGTGAATGCTTTCACGGTTGCTTTTGAGGTGATTAACACAAAACGCAATTCATCCGCTAAACCATTCAATAAACGAGCAACTTCAGTGTCGGCATAAAGCGTTACTTCAGCTTCAAGCCCTCCGCCAATCACATTATCTTTACGTGCTAGCTCTAACGCTTTATTTACTTCAGCGCGCACTGCAATTAATTGTTCCCATGCGTCATTGCCTAATGTTTCATTGTCTGATAAACCAAATAGGCCATCATACCAAACACCGGTGAAAACAAACTCATCACGTTCGCCCGGTAAACGCCCCCAAATTTCATCAGCCGTAAAGCTTAAAATGGGCGCCATCCAACGTACCATCGCTTCAATTAAATGGTACATCGCAGTTTGACAACTACGGCGGGCAACACCTTCAGATTTTGCAGTATATTGACGGTCTTTAATGATATCAAGGTAGAAACTACCCAGTTCAATTGAACAGAAGTGGGTTAATTTTTGATGCACAGCATGCAGGTTATATTCATTGTATGCTTCAATAATTTCTGTTTGCAGTGTGTCTGCTTTTGCGACTATCCAGCGATCTAATGCCACCATCTCTTCACTTGCCACTAAATCTGTTTTTGGGTCAAAACCATTTAAGTTTGAAAGCAAGAAACGCGCAGTGTTACGAATACGGCGGTAGCTATCGGCACTACGGTTTAAGATCTCATCAGAAACGGTGATTTCACCCGTATAATCTGTCGAAGCAACCCATAAGCGCAGTACATCTGCACCTAAATTATTGATCACTTTCTGCGGTGACATAACGTTACCCACAGACTTAGACATCTTCTTGCCTTTCGCATCAACCACAAAACCGTGGGTTAATACCTCTTTGTAAGGGGCTTTACCTTTAATTGCCATGCTAGTCATCAGTGAAGATTGGAACCAACCACGATGCTGATCTGACCCTTCAAGATAAAGGTCAATATCCACAACACCATCGTCAGATTTATATTCATCACGTACCCCAACAACGGCTGAGTGTGTTGTGCCTGAATCAAACCAAACATCTAAGGTATCCGTTACTTTACGGTACTCTTGTGCTTCAAACCCTAATAGATTTTCAGCATCTAAATCCCACCAAGCTTGAATGCCCTCTTTTTCAATTTTAAGGGCGATAAGCTCCATCATTTCAACACTGTTAGGATGTAATTCGTCCGTTTCTTTATGAACAAACAGGGTAATTGGTACGCCCCATGTACGTTGACGAGAAATACACCAATCAGGACGATTCTCTATCATCTTCTCAATGCGTTGCTCACCCCAACTTGGGATCCATTTAACATTTTTAATTTCACCAAGCGCACTATCACGCAGACCTTTTTGATCCATCGAAATAAACCATTGTGGTGTTGCACGGAAAATGATCGGTGTTTTGTGTCTCCAACAATGTGGGTAGCTGTGGTTCAAGGTAATATGGCAAAGCAGTGCATTTCTTTCCGTTAACACTTCAACGACTTTATCATTCGCTTTGAACACATGCAGACCTGCAAAAAACTCAGTATCTTCACGGAATACACCGTTATCACCAACAGGATTTGCGACTTCTAAATCGTATTTCAGACCTACAGAGTAATCGTCTTGGCCGTGACCCGGTGCGGTATGAACACAACCAGTACCTGCGTCAATAGTGACGTGATCGGCAACAATCATAGGTACTTGTAGGTCTAAGAATGGATGGTTGAACAGTTGTTTCTCTAAATCAAGACCAGTACAAATCGCTAATGTTTTAGCATCTTCAATGCCATAACGTTGCATTGCGCTATCGACTAATTCAGTGGCAATAATAAGACGACGCTCACCCGCTTGTACTAATGAATATTCAACTTTAGCAGCCAGTGCAACCGCGCGATTAGCAGGCAGTGTCCAAGGTGTTGTTGTCCAGATAACAGTACAAATCTCACCGGTTCCTAAATCATCGCTTTCAGCATTGAAACAGCTAAGTAGCGCATCATTGTCAACCGCGGTAAATGCCACATCAATCGCTGGGGATCTTTTATCTTCATATTCCACTTCCGCTTCTGCTAATGCAGAGCCACAATCTGTACACCAATGCACAGGTTTAGAGCCTTTATGAAGATGATCCTTTTTAATGATTTTAGCTAGCGCACGCACGATGTTTGCTTCAGTTTCAAAGTTCATCGTGAGGTATGGGTTTGCCCAATCACCGAGTACACCTAAACGCTGGAAATCTTTAGACTGGCCAGCAACTTGGCGCGCTGCGTATTCACGACATTTAACACGGAACTGAGCAGCATCGAGTTTTTTACCCGGCTTACCATGTTTTTTCTCAACTTGAAGCTCGATAGGCAAACCATGACAATCCCAACCAGGGATGTAAGGGGCATCAAAGTCAGAAAGCGTTTTTGATTTGATAATAATATCTTTAAGAATTTTATTAACCGAGTGACCGATATGAATATCACCATTCGCATAAGGGGGGCCATCATGCAAAATAAATGTTTTTTTACCTTTTTTAGCTGCGCGGATCTTGCCGTAAAGATCGTTGCTGTACCAATTTTTCAACATATTGGGTTCACGATTGGCTAAATTTGCGCGCATCGGAAAACCCGTTTTAGGTAGGTTTAGTGTACTTTTATAATCACTCATCGGTTTTTTATTCCATATTACGATTGTTAATATAATTTAATTAATTAGTTAGTTAACTAAGCAGATGCCACTGTTTGGCTTGCTTGATATCTTTGTCTATTTGAATTTTTAGTTCGCTAAACGAATCAAACTTAACTTCGTCGCGCAGTTTTTTCTCTAATACCACTTCGAGTTGCGAACCATAAAGATCCCCCTCAAAGTTAAAAATGTGTACTTCTAACTGTTGTCGCTCGCCATTAAGCGTGGGTCGCGTACCAATATTGGCAACACCTTGATAAATCTTTGCATTAATACCTAATACGCTCACCACAAATACACCTGAAACAGGTGCAACGCGGCGCTTTAAAAATAGGTTTGCAGTGGGTACGCCAATCGTACGCCCTAATTTTTTACCGTGGCCGACTCGCCCTGCGATACTGTATTTTCGCCCGAGCATGGTTGCAGCTTCTGTTAGCTCACCCAGAGCTAAAAAGTCACGAATACGGGTACTACTAATGCGCAGTGCATGTTGTGTTAGACTTTGCGTATCAACCACTTCAAAGCCATGCTTTTCACCCGCTTGTTTAAGCAACTGAAAATCACCTTTACGCTGGTAACCAAAGTGAAAATCATCACCAACCACCAGATATTTCACATTGAGTTTGCCAATCAATAATACTTCAATGAAATTTTGTGCACTAATATTGGCAAATTTTTGGTTGAATGAAACACACAACAAGCGATCTAATTTTAGTTTTTTAAGCTGCACAAATTTATCTCGCAGACGACTTAATCGAGCAGGGGCATTCTTACCCAAAAACAGCTCTTCTGGCTGAGGCTCAAAGGTCATCACCGTTGCGGGTACATTGAGACGTTTTGATTCAATCAATAAACGTGATAATACCGCCTTATGACCCAAATGAATGCCATCAAAATTGCCAATGCTTAAAACACAGCCTTGATGCTGTGCTTTAAGATTATGAATGCCACGTACTAATTCCATTGTTCTACTTTTTTAAGCTACGAAAAAGAGAGCGATTATATCGCACAATGAACAACTTATCAGCACTCATTTTGACGAAATTTTAAAGTGTCGAAGTCGCAATCCTATTAAAGCAGCACAGATAAAATAGGTCGTTACTCCACCCGCAATTAATGCAAACAGTTTATAGCCTGATTCAAACAATGAAAATGTACTCCACTGTGCCAGTGTAGGATTGAAATAGAGCATCGAAATTGCCATCACCAAACCAGAGACCACAATACGAATTAATACCGAAACAGTCTCAGGTTGTTTTTTATAAACACCCTGCTTGTATAAACCAAACCATAACATGCCGGCATTTAACGTAGCAGAAAGCGAGGTTGCAATCGCCAATCCTACATAACCATAAGGGATGGCAAAAATAAGATTGAGCACCATATTACTGACCATGGCAATAATGCCAAATTTAACCGGTGTTTTAATATCTTGGCGTGAGTAATAGCCCGGCGCAAGTACTTTTACCATCATAAAACTTAACAAACCAGAGCCATAAGCAAACAGACTCATTGAAGCCATACTCACATCTTGCATATCAAACTCACCACGCATAAACAGCACCCGTAACATTGGCTCTGCAAGTACGATCAAACCGAGCATGGCTGGGAAACCAAGCATAGTGACCATGCGTATACCCCAATCAATGGTTTTAGCAAAATGATCATCAGATTTATTGATATGTGATGCAGAGAGGCTAGGTAAAATGACGGTTGCAATCGCGATACCAAACAAACCCAGCGGAAACTCTAACAATCGATCCGAATAGTAAAGCCAGCTAATGGAGCCTGTTTGTAAAAAACTGGCGATAAAAGTATCCAACAACAGGTTAATTTGACTCACTGACACACCAAACAGCGCAGGAATCATCAGTGTACGGATTTTCACTACGCCCGCATGATGCCAATCCCACTTTGGCTTAACTAACATGCCCTCTTTGATCATAAAAGGAATTTGGAAGAAGAATTGAATCGCGCCCCCTAATAAAACACCAATCGCCAACCCAAACTCAGGTTGCGCTAATTGTGGCGATAAAAACAGCGCACAACTAATAATGGCAATATTAAGAAATACAGGGGTAAACGCTGCAACAGCAAACTTGCCAAGGGTATTTAAAATGGCACCAGAGAGCGCAGTAAAGGTGATAAACCATAAATAGGGAAAAGTAATTTTTAACATATCGGAGGCTAACTCAAATTTATAAGCCTCTGCCCCCCCATTAACCCACTCTAAAAACCAACCAAAACCAAACAGTGCAGTAATAACACCCGAGCCTAATACACCTAAAATAGTGATAACAGTGACAATGGTGCCTAAGGTTCCAGAAACAGCTGCAATCAGCTGTTTTACCTCATCACGCGATTTAGTTTTTTCATATTCCGTTAAAACAGGTACAAACGCCTGTGCAAATGCGCCTTCTGCAAACAAGCGACGCAAAAAATTAGGAATTTTATTGGCGAAGAAGAAAAGATCGGCAGCTGCCCCCGCCCCCATCAAATTAGCAATGACAATATCACGCACTAAACCTAATACACGCGAGATCAGTGTCATCGCACTGACAATCATCCCTGACTTTAATAATTTTTTACTCACTGAGGTATTCCTGAAATAAATTTTGAAAACGCATTTTATAGCTAAAAAAGTACAACATAAATAAGAACAACAAAATAATCGCAAAAGAAAAGGAATTAATCTCCTGTAAATTTGCATCTACAGCGCGTTGAGTATAAAATGCGCGCAAGTTTAACCACCTGTGAAAATTCATTGCAGTTTTTACAGCGGTTAGTAAGAAACCATTTGACAATGTAGATGTAACAAGGCATATTCCACGACCTTTGATTATCACTTGTTATACAGAATTTAGGAGTTAAGGTCTTGGCTAATATCAAGTCTGCTAAAAAACGCGCTATTCAATCTGAAAAACGCCGTAAACATAACGCTAGCCGTCGTACAATGATGCGTACTTTCATCAAGAAAGTTATCGTCGCTATCGAAGCTGGTGACAAAGAAGTTGCTACAACTGAGTTTGTTAAACTACAATCAGTTTTAGACAAGTTCGCAACAAAAGGCTTAATCAACAAAAATATGGTTGCTCGTAAGAAAAGCCGTCTTGTTGCTAAAATTAAAGCGCTTTAATTTAATAGATACGGCTTTTATCCGCCTTCTGTTAAATTTAGCTAAAATTAAAGCACTTTAATCGAGTCTTTAATTTAAAAGCGAAAAAGAAAAAAACCGACTTATTGTCGGTTTTTTTGTATCTGTTATTTCTCTACTCTCCTAACACGCATATCTTCTACTGAAACCAATGAGGGTAATTAATTCTTAACAGGGGTAAATAAGAGCGACCTATAGGCAGTTGTAATGTTTCTAGTTGAATCACATGAGACATGCGTGAAACTTGCGTGACTCTGAGTACTTTATTAGGGTTTACTAAGTAAGAGCGGTGAATATGTAATAATACATTATCATTAAAGTACTGTTTTATCCCCCGTAGACGCAAAGTCACATAAGTCGGATCTTTCACGCCCTTTAGATACAAACCACTATAGCCTTTTGCTGCTTGTATATATTCAATCTTTTCTTTCTGGGATGCTATCTCATAAAGCTCAATTAATAATCTTGGCGTTTTTACCATTTGGCACAACTGCTCTCTTACCATGTTGATTTGCGATATAAGTGTTTTAATAAAGAACACTTGATCACTGTTACGTTGCGAAACATCGTAAATAACAAATGAGTAATCTAATAACAGACATTGATCAGAGCCCTAGCTGACTTTTTCTGTTTTATACAAATATTCAGCATGCCCACCGATAAGATGAATGATTTTTCTCCTTAACTCATCCAAAC
>NZ_ATUO01000071.1 GCF_000420245.1 Psychromonas hadalis ATCC BAA-638
AGCGATGACGACTCGAACATGAGAAGGTTAAAGCGGATATTTGGACAGAAAGAAATGATTGATAATCATTTCTGAGATAATGAGTGGCCAATACGCACAGTGATAGTAGGGTGAGTTGCCATCAGGCAATGTTTACGAACGATATTCACCCATCGCCAAGCGCCCCTCTTTATTTTAAAGAATAACGGAAAATCCCTGTGACTATGTCAGCAGGGATTTTTTCGTTTAGGCGCTAAAGTGATGACGACTCGAACATGGAAAAGTATTCTTCTAGAAATAGAAATAGAAATAGAAATAGAAATAGAAATAGAAATAGAAATAGAAATAGAAATCGATTTTAATTTGCTACATTCGAGAAGGATATTTAGTGATATAATCATTGGCTATTTTATTTATTGGAGTTTCCATGAACCCAAACCACACAATTATACCTTTTATTTCTGAAGAAGAAATTAAAGTGCGCATTCAGCAGATGGCAACTGAAATCAATGAGCATTATAAAGATACTAAGTCCCTTGTTCTTATTGGTTTATTACGTGGTTCAGTTATTTTCTTAGCTGATTTAGCACGTTTAATTACTGTTCCTGTTGTTTTAGATTTTATGACCACTTCAAGTTACGGCTCTGGTACAGATAGTTCTGGTGATGTGAAAATACTTAAAGAGCTTGATGAAGAGATCCATGGGCGCGATGTATTAATTGTTGAAGATATTATCGATACTGGAAATACATTAACAAAAATAAAAAAAATGCTTCTGATACGAGATCCAAAATCCTTTGCTATCTGTACACTACTTAGTAAACCTTCTCGAAGAGAAGTTGACGTCGAGGTTCAATGGGAAGGTTTTTCTATTGAAGATAAATTTGTTGTTGGTTATGGGATAGATTACGCTCAGTTTTATCGAAATCTTCCCTATATTGGTTTCGTTAGTTTTAATGAATAAGGCTAAAAATCATGTATGCGATTGATATTAAAGATATTAAGAAAATATATAAAGGTGGTGTTGAAGCCCTGAAAGGGATCTCTTTACAAGTTAAAAAGGGGGATTTTTATGCACTACTTGGGCCTAATGGTGCGGGAAAATCGACACTAATTGGTATTATCTCTTCATTAGTGAATAAAACATCAGGGAAAATCTCTGTTTTTGGGTATGATTTAGAATCACAACTCGAGCAAGCTAAAGCGAAAATTGGCCTTGTACCTCAAGAGTTTAATTTTAACCAGTTTGAACCGCCTTTACAGATATTGGTTAATCAAGCAGGTTATTACGGTATTAAACGTCAAGAAGCATTAATACGTGCAGAGAAGTATTTAAAGCAGTTAGATCTTTGGGGGAAGCGTGACCAACCCTCAAGAGAGCTGTCGGGAGGAATGAAACGTCGTTTGATGATTGCACGTGCGCTGATGCATGAACCCTGTTTACTGATTTTAGATGAACCAACGGCAGGTGTTGATATTGAAGTACGCCGCACTATGTGGGCATTTCTCACTGAGCTTAATAAGCAAGGGGTAACTATCATATTAACCACCCATTATCTTGAAGAAGCTGAAATGCTATGTCGTAATATAGGCATTATTGATAAAGGTTGCTTAGTAGAAAATACCAGTATGAAATCATTGCTTGCACGCCTTGAAACAGAAACATTTATTTTTGATGTTGATCCCCCAACACACTTACCTAGTAGTGAATTTTTTAGTATTAAACAGGTTGATGAGGTGACATTAGAAATTGAGTTAGATAAAAACCAATCTCTTAATAAAGTGTTTGCAGAGCTTAGCGCGCAAGGTGTACGTGTTAATAGTATGCGTAATAAAGCCAATCGTTTAGAGGAGCTATTTATTGGACTTGTGGAAAAGGGATCTAAAAATGTTTAATCATAATTATTTCATCGCACTAAAGAGTATTTGGCGTAAAGAAATTAATCGTTTTCTACGTATTTGGGTGCAAACGTTAGTGCCACCCGTTATCACAATGAGTCTCTATTTCGTTATTTTTGGCAACTTAATTGGTGCGCGTATTGGTGAGATGAATGGCTTTGATTATATGTCATTTATCGTACCCGGTTTGATCATGATGTCAGTGATCACTAACTCCTACTCTAATGTTGCTTCCTCGTTTTTTAGTGCCAAATTCCAACGTAATGTGGAGGAGCTATTAGTTGCCCCTGTACCTAACTATGTGATTATCTTGGGTTATATCGGCGGGGGGGTTACGCGTGGTTTGATGGTTGGCTTTATGGTCACCTGTGTATCGCTATTTTTTGTGGATTTACAAATCTTTAATATCTTTGTTTTAATATTAAGCGTTATATGTACCTCTATTTTGTTCTCAATTGGTGGGCTGTTAAATGCTATTTTTGCCAAAACGTTTGATGATATTAGTATTATTCCTACGTTTGTGTTGACGCCTTTAACCTATCTTGGAGGCGTCTTTTATTCGATTAATTTACTGCCCGATTTTTGGCAAGCGGTTTCCCATTTCAATCCTGTCTTTTATATGATTAATGCCTTTCGTTATGGATTTTTAGGCATTGCAGATGTTTCATTAATTTGGTCATTTTCTGTAATAATCGCGTTTATTGTTGCTTTATATACATTAGTCGCCGTTTTGCTTAGCAAAGGCATTGGGATCCGTTCATGAATGAATTAGGTAACTCACGTATTATTACCAGTAATCAAGATGGTCTTAATGAGCAGTTAGATGAGGTGGTATTAAAGCATCTTAAACATCCCTTTCGTAAACCGTATCAGCAGCATACATTGGATGCATTTAAAAAAATAGAAAAGTGGGTTGAGCAACAAGGCAAACCGATTATTTTTGATTCTTGTTGTGGTGTGGGTGAAAGCACTTATCATATTGCCAAAGCACACCCTGAAGCGATTGTATTAGGTATGGATAAGTCATCAGATAGATTAGGTAAACATGGCTTTGAAACATTGGATAACTACCGTTTGTTGCAGGTGAATCTTAATGATTTTTGGCGTTTAGCGGTGCAAGCTAACTGGAAACTGTCACACCATTACCTGCTTTATCCTAACCCGTGGCCTAAAGCCAAACATCTGCAACGTCGTTGGCATGGCAGTGCTGTTTTTCCTGCAATTATTGCATTAGGCGGAGAGTTAGAGCTACGCAGTAATTGGCATCTTTATATCAAAGAGTTTGCAAGAGCATTAACGTTGGCAGAGCAAAACTGTACAGTAGAACTCTACCAAACGGAAAATGCGATCACTCCCTTTGAACGGAAATACTGGGCAAGTGGGCAGAGTTCGTTGCGTTTAATATCGTTATTAACCTAATGTTATTACTTTAATCAAGGATGATTATATGAAATTAAAAATTGCTTTAGCCTCGCTACTGCTGGCTTTTACAGTAAGTTCAGCCAGTGTGGCAGGTCAAATTCAACACTCTAAGAACCCACTCGCTATCCCTTTGCAAGCACACGGAGCAAAAGATATGTGGGAAAGTTTTTTCAATCAGTGTTGGTCTTACGATTTTGTAGATAAAAAAGAGCTAGATACAAGTTTGAAAGTGTGGCAAAAACGCAATGCTAATCGCTGGCAAGTCTATTGGTTATTGTTGGAGCAGGCGGCTGATAAGAATGAAAAATTCAAAGTGAGCTATCTAAAGTTTAAAGAAAAAAGTTTAGCTAATACGCAACAGAAAACTAAATTTGAGCATGAAAAATATGATGACACCGGTAAAAAGAAACTTTGTGGTAACTTAGTTAACATGCTTAATGATCCTCGTTCTGATTTGCCGGAAGACGCAAGTAAGAAAACCCAAAAACAGGGATAAGAAGGTGTGGCAGTTATTGGCAAATAGATTGTGAAATTTAATCCCCTTTTATACGGTCTGTTAGTAGATGCAACAAAGGGGATACTTTATGCTAATAAAAAAAACCAAAAAATCACAACTCAAAGAGTCACAACTGACCAGTGAAACACACTATTTAGATCGTCGTTCGTTATTGAAAAAATTAGGGTTAGGTCTCGCTTCATTACCCTTTATTCCTTCTGCACAAGCGGGATTATTTGATCTATTTTCAAATGATCCCAGTGCAGCTGATAACTCTGGGCTTATTTTTCAACGTGAAAAATTAACATACAGCAGCCATCCTCGTTATCAGTTATTAAAACCACTTACCCCTGAAAAGAAGATCCTGCAATACAATAATTTTTATGAGTTTGGCACCGGCAAGGCAGACCCCTTTGAATATGGGCAGCAGTTTAAAGTAAAACCTTGGTCGTTAACCATCGATGGTTTAGTGGATAAACCCATCACGCTTAATTATGAAGATCTGCTAAAACGTTTTGATATTGAAGAGCGTTTTTATCGCATGCGCTGTGTTGAGGGTTGGTCAATGAACATCCCGTGGTTAGGCTTTACGCTTGCTACCTTGTTAAAATCGGTCTCCGTGCAATCAGGGGCTAAATATGTGCATTTTGAAACGTTACATGATGAACAACAGATGCGCGGACAAGCCTCAAGACGTATTGGGGGGAGTATCGATTATCCTTATGTGGAAGCATTACGTTTAGATGAAGCGATGAATCCGCTCACGTTACTTTCTGTGGGGTTATATGGCAAAACCTTAGCGCCACAAAACGGTGCGCCTATTCGTTTAGTCGTTCCGTGGAAATATGGTTTTAAAGGTATTAAATCGATTGTACGTATTACCCTTACCGATAAACAGCCACTTAATACGTGGAAAAAGATCGCCCATTCAGAATATGGTTTTTACGCCAATGTGAACCCGAATGTAGATCACCCTCGTTGGAGTCAAGCCAGTGAACGCTTTATTGGTGAAGGTAATGTGTTTGCACAAACCCGTAAAGATACGCTGATGTTTAATGGGTATGGTGATGAAGTCGCGCACCTTTACAAAAACTTAGATCTAACAAGAAACTACTGATGAAAATTTCAATGAGAGGGATTTTTTATCTGAAAGTTTTTATTCACCTTTGTGCATTGGCTACTTTTGTTTACTTAGCTTATTTAATTGATCAAGACTTACTTGGTGCAGATCCCGTGAAAGAGATGATTCACTTTCTAGGTAAAACCTCACTCAATTTTCTGCTGTTGACCTTGTTGGTCACCCCTGTTATTAAACGTTTTAAAATGCCATTGTTAATTCGAGTTAGGCGTTTATTAGGTTTATATAGCTTCGCTTGGATCTGTTTACATCTGCTGGTATTTATCTGGCTAGAGCTGGATTGGGAGTTATTACTGTTTTTTGATGAGGTAATAAAACGCCCCTATTTGAGTTTGGGTGCGCTTGCATGGGTGATTTTATTACTGCTCAGTATCACCTCAATAAACATGATTAAACGTTTAATGAAAAGAAAGTGGTTAACCTTGCATCGTTTTGTTTATTGGGCAGTATTGTTGGCGACCATTCACTATTACTGGTCGGTAAAATCGGGATTAATTGAGCCAACTATCTATCTGCTTATCTGCCTGTTTTTATTAATAGAGCGAAAAGCCTATTTTAAATCATTGCTAAAATAAAAAAACCGATAATAGTAAGCTATTATCGGTTCTGTTTTTTACATGTTTATATTTTAAATTAAGCGACTTGCATTGGGACATCTTTACTGGTGCGAACAATGTTATTGTCCACATCTAAATACACCAAGCTTGGTTTATGTACTGCAATTTCAGCTTCGCTCATGCTTGCGTAAGCACAAATAATCACGCGATCACCTACCGCTGCCATACGTGCTGCAGCGCCATTAACCGAGATGATTTTTGAACCTCGTTCACCAGAGATAGCGTAGGTTGAGAAACGACCACCTGTTTCAATATTGTAGATTTCGATTTTCTCGTATTCTAAGATACCAGATTGATCAAGCAGGTCTTGGTCAATGGCACATGAACCTTCGTAATTTAATTCAGCATGTGTCACGCGTGCTTGGTGAAGTTTGCCAGTCAACAATGTCTTTTGCATACAAAAACCTTTCTATTTCATTTTAATACTTGCTGACTTTTTCAGCAAGATGGCGACTATAAAGTAAATTCTTTACTGGTGCAAATTATGCTTTAAAGTAACCACTTTATTATCAATTAAACGTGTTGAACCTAAAAAAGCCGCCATTAATATAACGGCTTGTTTACTCTGCTCTGTCACCGCTTGTAATGTTTGTACGTCTACAATATGGATGGCATCAGTATTAAAACCGCCTAGCTCTAACTCTTGACAGGCATCTGCTATGAGTAGTGAATGCTGTGTAGTATTTTTTTGTACATCATTGCTAAGTTGATTCATCACGGCCGCGAGTAACGGTGCTTTAAGCTTTTCTGTTTCAGTGAGTTTATTATTACGCGAACTCATGGCAAGGCCTGATTCTTCACGTACTGTTGCCACGGGGATTATCTCAATGGGCATCGCTAAATCAGTGACCATCTGTTTGATTATCGCTAACTGCTGGAAATCTTTTTCACCAAAGCAGGCGTAATCGGGTTGTACAAGGTTAAACAGTTTATTAACAATGGTACTCATGCCCCGAAAATGGCCGGGGCGAAGTTCACCTTCTAAACAGTCGCATAAACCCGGTACTTCAACATAGGTTTGCGTGGTTAAGCCATTCGGGTAGATAACCTCACTATTGGGTGTAAAAACAATATCTACACCTGCTGCTTCAAGCGCTTGGCAATCTGCATCTAATGTTTTGGGGTAGTTTTTCAAATCGTCTGGATTATTAAACTGCATCGGGTTAACAAAAATACTCACTACGGAGATAGGTGCAACTTTTTGTCCCTGCTTCACCAGTTCAATATGCCCTTGATGCAAGTTACCCATGGTAGGCGTAAAGCAGATCGCTTTGCCTTGTCGCTTGAACTTTTTAATCGCTTCACGTAATACTTTTGGGGAATCAATTACTAACATTTTTATAAACCTTCCAACAACAATCAAACCGTAGGGCTTCAGTCCTGCCTGTTTTTTGTAAGCACTCGCTTAATAAAAACTATGTTCATCAGCTGGGAATGTGCCTGCTTCCACTTGCTCTTTGTAAAGGGATACTGCACGGCGAATATCACCTGTTTCCACTAAAAAATTCTTTGAAAATTTAGGGCAGAAACCTGCGGAAATGCCAAATGCATCATGCATCACTAAAATCTGACCATCAGTTTGTGCGCCTGCGCCAATACCGATAACGGGAATTTGTAACGCTTTACTGATTCGCTCTGCAAGCGGTACTGGCACGCATTCAATGACTAATAACTGTATGCCTGATTTTTCTAATAACAGTGCATCACTGACTAACTTATCAGCTTGCGCCTCTTCACGCCCTTGGACTTTATAGCCACCCAATACGTTAACCGATTGTGGTGTTAACCCTAAATGACCGCACACGGGAATACCGCGCTCAATCAAACCTTGTACTGATTCACTTAACCATTCTCCACCTTCCAGCTTGACCATATTTGCCCCTGCACGCATTAAAATAGCTGCATTTTCAAAGGTTTGCTCGGCGGTGTTATAACTCATAAAAGGTAGGTCAGCAATAATCAGTGAATTTTTAGCGGTGCTAGCAACACAAGTCGTATGATATTTTATATCATCAACCGTCACGGGCAGTGTGGAATCATGGCCTTGCAATACCATGCCTAACGAGTCTCCGACTAATAAAACTTGAATTCCTGCTTGGTCAAAAATGGCTGCAAAACTGGCATCATAAGCGGTAATACAGGTGATTTTTTGATTGTCGATCTTCATTTTAGCTAAACGAGAAACGCTAATTCGAGCCATGTTAACTCCAGAGTGGGTCACTATTATTTATTGTGATGGATATCACTGATTTTGGTAAGGCCATTTTTATCACATAATGACACTAATTGCGATAATAGTGTGTTGTTTGGTAGGGATAAATTAGGCGCTATTTCATGTAACGGATAAAGTACAAACTCACGTGTATTCATACCGTAATGAGGAATAGTAAGACGATTATTGTGTATTGTTTGATTATCATACAAAATGATGTCCAGATCTAAGGTGCGTGGCCCCCAACGATTATCTTTACGTACACGGCCTTGATCTAATTCGATTTTTTGCAGTGCATCGAGCAGTTCGAGAGCTGAAAGTTGGGTTTTAATTTCAGCTACTGCATTAATGTAATCGGGTTGATCTTGTGGCCCCATTGGCGCGCTACAATACAGCGAGCTACATTTTGTTAGCTCACTGTTGGTCAGTGTTTTAAGCGCTTCAATTGCTTGTTTTGCTTGTTTGACAGGATCTTTCTGATTACTGCCGATGCCTATATAACTAATCACTGCTTTGTTCCGAAGCTGGTTTTTTATAAGGGCGCTTTTTATAAGGTTTTTTACCCTCTGGTTTTTGCTCGGCGCTACGATTATTACGTTTACGACTGTGATCATGTTGCGGTAGTTCATTATGCAACTGATACTCTTGCCACCATGCGGTTAATTCTGCTAACTCTTCACTTTGTTCCACTTTGGCGCGTAGCTCTAAAAAATCAAAGGCTGCTCGGAACTTAATGTGATGATATACACGTTGCGCACGTTTACCTTGGTAACGTGGTAAGCGTAGTTGTAGGTTCCAAATGTCACGAATCGTTGCACTAAAACGTTTTGGAATCGCAATCGTTTTTACTTGAATGGATAATACTTCATTCATCGCTAGTTGGAACGCATCGTGATACTCCATACCACTCTCAAAGCTTATCGCATGGGCGCGTTGTTCAAGCGGATACCAAAGCATAATGGCATAAATATAAGCGGGGGTAACACGTTTCCCCTCATGGATACGTTGATCACTATCTCTTAAAGCTTGTTCAATCATGCTGTTTGCTTTGTCATCTTCACCCTCTTTAAAGAGAACGGGGAAAAGCACCTGAATCAGTTTGTACTCTTTCAACAAACGGTAAGTATTGAACCCTTGCCCTGAAAGGAGTAGTTTGATCACCTCATCAAAATGACGGGCTGCGGGAATATCTTGTAAAAGAGGGGCTAAGCGGCGGATAGGCTCTGCACACTCGTCACTTATTTCAAGATCGAGTTTGGCTGCAAAACGGATTGCACGCATCATACGTACAGGATCTTCACGGTAACGTACTTCTGGCTCACCAATTAATTTCAGTTTACGATCATTGAGATCGTTAATGCCATCAAAAAAGTCATATAACGAGAAATCTGCAATATCGTAATAGAGTGCATTGACAGTGAAATCACGACGCTCTGCATCTTCTTGCAGTGATCCATAAACATTATCACGCAGTAGCATTCCTGCTTGTGACTGTTTTACTTTTTGTTTATCTTGCGCGCTTTTATCATCGTGATGACCACGAAAAGTGGCGACTTCGATAATTTCACGGCCAAAAAGGATATGTGCTAAACGAAAGCGACGACCAATTAAGCGGCAGTTACGAAATAGCGCTTTCACCTCTTCAGGCGTTGCATTAGTGGTAATATCAAAATCTTTGGGTTTTAAACCAAGTAGCAGATCACGCACGCCACCCCCGACTAATAGAGCACGAAAGCCTGCGTTGTGTAAGCGGTAAAGCACTTTTAAAGCGTTATCATCAATATCGTTACGTGAAATCGTATGTTGACTTCGCGGGATTTTATAAGCGTCATAGGTGATTTCAGGCGTTTTTTTCTGGCTCTGTTTTGACTGATCTTTTTTGCCTTTAGCAAACACTTTTTTAACGAATTTCTTTAATCGTTTAATGATATTATCCTCGATATGCTGATTGAAAAAATTAAGCGCCTATTTTATGTGCGCGTCTAAGGAAATACAAATAAATAAGTCGGGTCAGATCAAATTTAAATACGATTTCCCAATTAATTAATGCTGTAAATGCTTGCAACGTGCATAAACAGTGGCTTTGTTTGCTAAGTTTGTTAAATATATTAAACTAAGAAATAAAGTTTGATCTGACCCAACTTTTGACTCCACTTTATTTTTCTATTTGGATCTCGGTTTGTTTAGGCAGTTTGCTTAAACACCAGTTTTTAATTGCCCAATTTAAAATAGTCTCACAACTATTTTTATCGACCTGTTTTGGCACTGGGTGTCCTAAAAAAAACAGCGCTTTTAATAATGTTGGTATTGGATTTTCTTTATCTATCGCTAATGCGTGATTCTGCTTAGAGAGCTTTAAACCCGGCTCTGTGACCGCTAAGGGCAGATGGAGATAAGTGGGGCTCTGCTCTTTTAATAACTGGTATAAGCTTATCTGCTTGCCTGTGGTGGCAAGTAGATCCGCCCCGCGCACCACTTCAGTAATACCTTGTTCAATATCATCGATCACTACCGCAAGATTATAGGCGTATAAATCATCTTTGCGTCTGATAATAAAATCTTCATTTGCTTGTTGCTTATCTAAACTAATATCACCCTGTAATTGATCTTGAAAGCGGGTGATCGGAGAGGATAATTTAGCGATATTAATACGCACTGCATTATTTTTCTCGCTCAGTTTTTTATCTCGGCAGTTGCCTCGATAGAGTCCACCCTGCATTTTGATTAATTTACGGGTACAACAACAACCATAGCTTAACTGCTGTTTGCTAAGTGAAGCCAATACCTGTTCATAGCGGGCGCTTTGCTGACTTTGATAAACGACTTCGTCATCCCACTGTAAACCATAAGCTTGCAGTGTGGCGAGAATATCGGCACTGGCACCAGCGATTTCACGAGGGGGATCAATATCTTCGATACGTACCAACCACTTACCCTGTACCGATTTTGCTTGTAGATAACTACCTAGCGCAGCAACCAATGAACCAAAGTGCAGTGGTCCAGAAGGCGAGGGGGCAAAGCGACCAATATATAAAGACATAGCACTCCAGAAACCAAAACGGCTAGCACATGGCTAACCGTTCCATATCAACAGATAAAGGGAGTTAACCAATAATCTGTTTTTCTTTGATTTCAGCGAGTGTTTTACAGTCGATACACTGGTCTGCCGTTGGACGTGCTTCTAAACGACGAATACCAATTTCGATGCCACAAGAGTCACAAAAACCAAAATCATCTTCTTCAATTTTCTTTAGAGTTTTAGTGATTTTTTTAATTAAACGACGCTCACGGTCGCGAGCACGTAACTCTAAACTAAACTCTTCCTCTTGTGTTGCACGATCGATAGGATCGGGGAAGTTAGCCGCTTCATCTTTCATATGATCAACAGTACGATCAACCTCTTCCCGGAGTTGTGTACGCCATGAATCAAGAATAGTGGTGAAGTGATCTGTTTGCGCTGCACTCATGTATTCTTCGCTTTTCTTCACTTTATACGGTTCAACACCAGCAATGGCTAAAATGCCTAATGTTTTTTTGGTTTTCGTTGCGGGCATATTGTTTTCCTTTCATTAAAACGTATAAGTAGAAACGTTTTAATTTAGTGTATTAATTAACAGAGAAGCGACCTTTGTTTGGTGCTAAAATTGTCTCTGCTTATTTTCGGCGGCTATCTATAGCAAGAATTGCCCACTGAGTCAAATAGATTTACTTGATTAGTCTTCTTTTATCTTGATTTTTTTGTTTGAATGGCGACCATTTAACCACTTTTATTTTATTGGGAGTTTCACGCTATTTTGTCCTCTTTACCGATTAAGTCTGTGCTTAGCGAAATTAAAGCAAATTTGTCCGTTGCCCCACAACTTATTTTACAAGCGCCTCCTGGTGCAGGTAAATCTACTTGTCTGCCTTTTAAGATGGTGCAGGAAAAATGGTTTGAGGGAAAAATCGTGATGCTTGAGCCTCGTCGTTTGGCTGCTAAAAATATTGCTTATTACCTTGCTTCGTTGTTTGACGAAAAAGTGGGGGAGTCTATTGGTTATCGCATGCGTGGTGAGAGCTGTATCGGTAAAAATACCAAACTGGAGATTGTCACGGAAGGGGTATTAACGCGAATGTTACAAAGCGACCCTGAACTGACTGGGGTCGATCTGCTTATTTTTGATGAATTTCATGAGCGTAACCTACAGGGGGATTTAGGTTTGGCGCTAGCGTTGGATGTGCAAGCGGGCTTGCGTGAGGACTTAAAAATACTGATCATGTCTGCCACGCTTGAAAATAGTCAGTTACAAGAGAAACTCCCTAATGCTTACTTTGTCAGTTCGCAGGGGCGTAGTTACCCAATTCAAACCTATTATCAGGCAAGTAAAAAACAGAGCATGCTTGCTGATCTAGTTAAACTGACACTGCGTGCTTTTAATGAACAAACGGGTAATATTTTACTGTTTGTTGCGGGCATAAAAGAGATAAAAACCTGTCAATCGCAGTTAGCCTCGAATTTGCCTAGTGATGTGGTAATTGCACCTTTGTATGGCGCGTTAAGCTTGAGCGAACAACAGCTTGCGATTAATAACTGCGCCTCAGGAAAACGCAAGATTGTGATCGCGACCAATATCGCTGAAACCAGTTTAACCATTGAGGGGATCAGTATCGTGGTTGATTCTGGCTTTGAGCGAAGCATGAACTATCAAACACAATCTGGTATTGGTAAGTTACAAACGCAACGCATTAGCGAAGCAAGCGCCACTCAACGTGCAGGGCGAGCGGGTCGATTAAGTGCGGGACATTGCTATCGTTTATGGTCTGCGGAGACGCGTTTAAATCAACACAGTGAGCCAGAGATAAAACGCAGTGAACTGACCTCATTAATGCTGGAGTTACTTAATTGGGGAGTGAGTTCGCCACAGGATCTCGATTTTATCACTCAACCACCACAAGTAAATATCGATACTGCGATGGCGTTGTTAAGCACCTTTAATGCCATCGATAAAAAAGGGCGTATCACCAAACATGGTCAAGCGATCAGTGCGTTAGCTGTGAATCCACGTTTAGGGCATCTCTTAATCATGGTGCAAACATTGGCGATTGATGGCATTGTTGAATTGGCTTGTCTGTTGGTTGCATTACTTGAAAGCAATGAAAAATCGGCTGATGACCTTGAAGCTTTACTGCTCAAACCGAGTTACTTGGTTAAACAGCAGCAAAGCAAATTATTAAAAAAACTGCAGCTTAACAAATCACATAACCCACTACCCACACATTATTGTGGGCTATTATTAGCCATCGCTTTCCCCGACAGAATTGCGCTGATGCGTGATGATCAAAGCAGTTATCAGCTCAGTAGTGGCATCGGAGCAAGTTTATGGTTTGAGTCCTCATTAATGGGCAAGAAGATGCTGGTGGTGGCAGATTTAGCATTCTCTGAACGTGCGGTAAACAGTGTTATCTATAAAGCCAGTGAAGTGTCTCTTGAAGTGCTACAGCAATATCTACCCCACTATTTTCAAGCGAGTGAAATAGTTTATTGGTCACTCTTGAATAAACCGCGTTTAATCGCAGAAAAACGGCTGTTATTAGGTAAGTTAACCATTAAAAAACAGCCTCTGCATAATGTGACTAATAAACAGAAAAGTGAAGCGTTAATCACGGGTTTAAAAAAAGCAGGATTATCAGTACTGAGTTGGTCTGATGAAAATCAGCAGTTATTAACCCGTCTGCAATACGCTTATCTGCAATATCAGCAGTCTGATTATGCCATTGCGTTTCCCTGTTTTTCAAAACAGACACTGTTAAACGAGCTTGATGAATGGTTAACACCTTACCTGAATGGTATTAGTAAACCTGAGCAATTAAAACGGTTAGATCTCAAAGGGGCATTGTTAGCGCGCTTGCAGTGGTCTGTTTTACAGACGTTTGAAAAACAGTTTCCTACTCATAAAAGTGTCCCTACAGGATCGAAGATAAAAATAAGCTACCGAGAAAAAGAGAGTCCGGTTTTATCGGTGCGTCTGCAAGAGTTGTTTGGGCAACAGGAGACACCCAGCATTTTTGAGGGGCGCATTCAGTTACAATTAGCGCTATTATCACCTGCCCGAAAAGCATTGCAGTTAACGCAAGATTTAAGCTCTTTTTGGTTGGGCGCCTATAACGATGTTAAAAAAGAGATGCGCGGACGTTATCCTAAACATTATTGGCCTGATGATCCCCTGCAAGCACAAGCCACCAAACGCACTAAAAAGTATATGAACAATGACAACAAGTAAAAAAACAGTGAAAAAGAGAAGCCGTAAAAAAAAGGCTAAAAAGATCACTTTTAAGCAACGTTTGTTGGCTTTTATCTGGTCGTTTTTTTGGAAAAGTAGCCTTGTCTTTATCGCTTTAATGGTGATAGCTGGGATCTACTTTGATAAAAAAATAGAGCGTAGACTAGAGGGTTCAACATGGACTCTGCCTGCACAGGTTTATGCGCGACCTTTGTTATTACAGCCCCATCAATCAGTCACAAAACAAGCACTTATTAGTGAGCTTAGAATGCTTAATTACCGTCCAGTACGAACCGTACAAAGTGCAGGACAGTTTGCTGTGCAAGGGGACCGTGTTGAGATATATCGCCGTGCTTTTGATTTCCCACAAGGGATAGCAGTTAAAGAGAAGGTAATAGTTACTTTTGTTTATAACCGTATTACTTCTATTAAAAATAGTGCAGGAGAAAACTTAGCAACGTTTAAACTTGATCCGCTACTTTTAGCGCGTTTACACTCAGACCAAATTGAAGATCGTCTGTTTGTGCCTTTTGAGAAGATCCCTGATCTCTTTATCGATACGTTATTATTGATGGAAGACAGAAATTATTACCACCATCAAGGGATCTCACCTTTCGCTATTTTACGCGCTTTTATGGTTAACTTTAAAGCGGGGTATACAGTGCAGGGGGGCAGTACGCTAACGCAACAGTTAGCTAAAAACCTGTTTTTAACGCAGGAAAGAAGTTTGTGGCGTAAGTTTCAAGAGGCGTATATTGCACTGTTGATGGACTATAAATACAGTAAAGATAAGTTATTAGAGGTTTATCTGAATGAAGTTTATCTGGCTCAAAATGGCAAAACAGGTGTCTATGGAATAGGGCTTGCGAGTGACTTTTATTTTGCACGGCCAATCAATGAATTGCGTATTGAACAGATTGCACTGCTGGTGGCGATTATTAAAGGTCCCTCCTATTATAATCCGCGTCGTAATCCAGATCGCGCCTTAACAAGGCGTGATCTGGTACTGCGTTTAATGGTTGAAAATGGACTTATCAATAGTAACGATTATAAATATGCGGTGGCAGACGCACTTCGATTAAGTGCGCGTTCAGCACTGAATAAACGTGCCAATCCTGCTTTTATTAGCTTTTTACATCGTGAAATGAAACAACAATTGCCAAGCTCAGTGCGCAAACAGAGTGGCTTATCTATTTTTACTTCGATTGATCCTCTTGCTCAACAACATGCAGAGTTTGCCGTGGAAAATGGCTTAGAAAAGGTCGATAAAAACAGTCAAAAATTACTGCAAGGGGCGATGGTGGTTACCGATAGGAAATATGCTGAACTGCGTGCGATTGTTTCGGGTCGAGATGTAAAATTTAGCGGTTTTAATCGCGCCTTGGATGCCAATAGACCGATCGGTTCACTGGTTAAACCTGCGGTTTACCTGACCGCACTAGAGGCAGGTTATGAGTTAAACAGCGTGTTAAATGATAAACAGATAGTCTTAAAAAACAGCACGGGGCAACGCTGGCAACCGAAAAATTACGATCGAAAATTCCGAGGGGAAGTCACGCTTGAAGAGGCGCTTTATAAATCACTTAATGTTCCTACGGTAAACTTGGGTATGCAGGTGGGGCTAAGTAATGTCATCAATACGTTGCACAAGTTGGGGGTGAAAGAGAAGATAAAAGCTTACCCCTCATTAATATTAGGTAGCGTTTCATTGTCGCCTTTTCAAGTAGCGCAGATGTATCAACCTATCACTATGCAGGGGCGTTATCGCACACTACAGATGATACGTGCTATCACGTCAATAGAAGGGGAATTGCTGTATCAACGTCACGATAGGACAGAGCAACGTTTCTCACCACAAGCGGTTAAAAAACTCACTGATACCTTGCATAAAGTGGCCACTGAGGGCACCGCTCGCAGTTTACGTTGGCGCAATAAAGGCCAAGTTTTTGCAGGAAAAACAGGTACCACCAACAATCTAAAAGACAGTTGGTTTGTTGGTTTTAATGCGCGTGAGGTAGTGACCACCTGGGTCGGACGAGATGATAATAACAGTGCAAAACTCACCGGTAGTAGTGGCGCGTTAGTGCTGTTTTCAACTTACATGAAACAAAAAAAATAATATATAAGTACGGCAGGACTAAAGTCTCGCTTCCGATAGCTGTTTCGGAACAGCTGCTTTAGCTGCAGCGCTTTTGGCTTTTGCTTTTACATATAAAAGGATTAACTTTGAGTAACCCATTAATACCCATCGAGCAGTTATTCACAGACTTTGCTAACAATAAAAGCTGGGATAAACAATATCGTTTAATTATTCAATTAGGTAAAAAATTGCCTGCTTTAGATGAGTCTGAAAAAACAGAGCTTAACCAAATTAAAGGCTGTGAAAGTCTTGCTTGGTGTTGTGTTGAAAAAAAAGGGGATCTGTTTCATTTTAAAATGGACAGTGATACCCGAGTGGTGAAAGGGCTGATGATGATTTTACTGATCATTTTTCAAGATAAAAGTCGCCTACAAATTGCAGAAGTCGATATTAAGGAGGTATTTGAGCAACTAGGCTTGCTAAATCACCTTAGCCCTTCGCGCACCAATGGGCTATTAGCGATTGTAGAAAAAATAAAAATAGAGGGAGAAATGAATGCATCCACGTAATTTACACCAAGGCAGTTACGACTTTAATGTATTGTGTAAAACGCTTCCAACATTGGCGGCGTTTGTGTTTGAAAACCAATATGGCAACTTAACCATCGACTTCAGTCAAAACAGTGCGGTAGTTGCCTTAAATCAGGCGTTATTAAAACAGTTCTATCATATCGATTTTTGGCAACTGCCTAAGGGTTATCTCTGCCCACCTATTCCCGGGCGTGCTGATTACATTCATGGATTGGCGGATCTATTAGCAATGAAAGACGGAGAGATTCCAACGGGTAAAAAAATAAAGGTACTCGATATCGGTATGGGCGCAAACTGTATCTATCCGATTATCGGCAGTCAAAGTTACGGTTGGTCATTTGTTGGTGCAGATATTGACTCAACATCAATAAAAGTAGCGGGATCGATTGTAAAGTTCAACAAAAACCTGAGTTCTTTTATTAAACTACGTTTACAAAAAGATAAAAAATCTATTTTTCATAATATTATTAAGCCTAATGATAAGTTTGCACTGACGTTGTGTAACCCTCCTTTTCATGCGTCGATGCAGCAAGCCAGTGCAGGTAATGCCCGTAAAGTGAAAAATCTAAATAAAGGGAAGGCGGCTCAAAAAGTAGGTTTAAACTTTGCAGGAAAAGAAAATGAACTTTGTTGTGAAGGAGGCGAAATAGCGTTCTTAAAACAGATGGTCAATGAGAGTGTTGATTTTGCAACACAGGTAGGTTGGTTTTCAAGTTTGGTCTCTAAATCAGAAAATATAGCACCACTTAAAAAACGTTTAACACAGATTGGTGCAAAACAAGTAGAAGTGATCAAAATGACACAAGGGCAAAAAATTAGCCGTTTTATTGCGTGGCGTTTTTAAGGCTGTATCAATAAGTTAAAGCTAAACTGAACCTCAATAATGGCTAATTTCACTGCGTAGCCTGTATGGTGGTCTAAGCTTAGCTAATAAACTCTTTTCTGGTGTGAAACATGTTAAATAGCAAGCTTCAACGTAAATCCAAGATAGTTTTTGATCTTATTTTAATAATAATTTTCAATGTTTTATTGGCATTTTTTTTTATTAAAACTGATCTATTTGAGCAGTTTTATCATTTCTCACGTGAATATGAATCGATACAGCTTGATGAACTTTTCCCGCTTGCGTTCATGCTGTTAATGAGTGTTGTCTATTTTTTGTCGCGTCGCTTACATGAATGTGCCACTTATCGCTCGATTGTAGAGCAACAGGCGTCACAAGACCCCCTTACCAAACTATTTAATCGACGCACGTTAGAGCGTAAGCTAGAGGCTGAATGGGATCGTTTTTTACGTTACCACGAAGACTTCTGTGTGATGATTTTTGATATTGATGACTTCAAAGTGATCAACGATACGCTTGGTTATGTGCGCGGAGATCGAGTATTAATTGAAATCGCTGAAATGCTCATAAATAATACTCGTAAGACAGATTTTTGTGCACGTTGGGGTGAAGAGGAGTTTCTGATTTTATGCCCTGTTTGTAAAGATGGACAAGCGCTTATTCTTGCTGAAAAATTACGTTCAACACTTTATCGCACATTACAAGATGGTGTTGAACTCAGCGCCAGTTTTGCAGTGGTGCAATCGGACAATAGCACTTCACTCGAGGAGTTAATGAAACGTGTTCATTTTGGGCTTCATAAAGCAAAAAAACGTGGTAAAAACTGTGTGGTGAGTGGCTAAGGGTCGGCTTCAAAATTACTTGCGCTTTTGTTTTCAAAATAACCCGTCATTTAAGGATCGGCTTCAAAGTTACTTGCGCTTTTATTTTCAAAATAACCAGTCATTTTAGGTTTTTTGAAAATAATTTAGAACAAGTTAGTTTGTAACGATTCCTAAGGTTTTTTGAAAATAATTTAGAACAAGTTAGTTTGTAACGATTCCTAAGGCTTTTTGAAAACAATTTAGCGCAAGTTATTGTGTAACGCAGTGGCGTTTATCTTTCTTTTTATTATTCTTCTTCTGGCTCTTCTTTTGGCACATAAAAGCGTGCAAACAGTAAACCTATCTCAAACAAAATCAACATTGGTATCGCAAGCAGTGTTTGTGAAATGACATCGGGTGGTGTTAATAACATGCCAAAAATAAACGCGCCAACCACAATGTAAGGAC
>NZ_ATUO01000072.1 GCF_000420245.1 Psychromonas hadalis ATCC BAA-638
AATGACGGGTTATTTTGAAAACAAAAGCGCAAGTAATTTTGAAGCCAATTCTAAACAGGTAAAAACAATAATTCAACTTGCTAGGTTTTAAGATCGCTGTGTATTGTTTTGTAATCCTTTATCCATGGTGAAATTTTAGGAAAACGCTTTTTTAGTTCTTTGCTAGCAAGTTTTGCCATTTTATAGGTATTGAAGCTACCGAGTAAAATAACATACTGTGATGTTGTTGATTTTCTTTGGTAGAGGTAAGTTTTCCCTTGCAGTTGACTATTTTTTATAAAAAATCTGCGCACTGATTTTGCATTGGGTAGTGCGGCTAATTGTAGGGTATAGCTAAGACTGGGCATGGCCAGTAGTGTGCCAGAGGGGGTTAATGAGGTAAGTTGCTCATCTATTGTTAACACAGTACTCTGTTTGCCAATATTTTGTTGGTTTTGTGCGCTATCAATCACCCGTAACCATTCCTGTTGCATTGTCTCTTTTTCTGATTTTTTAAAATAACCTGAGATAACCGTTGCTTGTGTATTGATGATAAAAACAATTAAAATGACAGAAGTGATAGAGATAAGATAAGGAATATAGGGCTTAAATAGACTCTCTCTTTTAGGAAGCTCGGCTTCAAAAATTGATTTTTTTGCAATAGAAGCGCTGATCACTAATGAAGATTGTGTGTAAGCGCTTAATAAGCAACGATCACATATCTGATTAATTAATCGAGGAATGCCACGGCTTGCTTTGAAAATGGCGGGTATCGCTTGTGGCTCAAAGATAGGGCCTTGGGCCCCTGAGCGGTGAAGACGATGGTAAATATAGAAATTAGTTTCCTGTTTATCTAAAGGTCGCAGGTGATAACGTGCGGTAATACGCTGTGATAACTGACGTAATTCTTTGGTTAATAGTTTTTTTTGTAGCTCAGTTTGTCCCACTAAAATAATTTGTAGTGGTTTTTTATTATCGGATTCAATATTGGTTAATAAACGCAGTTGCTCTAACATATTGAAGGTAAGATGCTGTGCTTCATCAATTAATACGATTGCATGGCGACCACGCTGATGGTTGACTAACATCCACGATGTCAGTGCATCAAACATTACTTTCAAGCTGATATTTTCATGATCATACTCAATTGAAAATTGCTCACAGATATCAACTAATAGTGCTATTTCAGAAATCGCGGGGGTAGTGATTGAGGCAATATCAGTGTCGCTAGGCATATCTTGCAGTAAAAATTGGCAGATAGTGGTTTTGCCCGTGCCTACCTCGCCTGTTAATACAACAAAACCGCCATTTCCTTGTAAACCATAAGTGAGGTGAGCCAATGCCTCTTTATGTTGCTCAGTAAAAAACAGGAAATCAGGATCAGGAACTATCGAAAAGGGCTGTTGTTTTAATGAGAAAAATTTTTGGTACATGGTAAACCCAAATTGATAGTTACGATAGATGCCATATAATAACTAAATTATTTACTGAGGGGAAAAACAATGCACATATTTTTGGTTGGAGGCGCTGTGCGCGATAAATTATTACAACTGCCAGTCAAAGATCGTGATTACATGGTGGTGGGTTCAAGCACTAAGCAACTATTAGCATTGGGTTATCAACAGGTCGGCAAAGCGTTTCCTGTTTTTTTACACCCTCAAACGGGTGAAGAGTATGCCCTTGCGCGTACTGAACGAAAGCAAGGTAAAGGTTATAACGGTTTTAGCTGTTATAGCGGTAAAGATGTCACCCTTGAAGAGGATCTTCTTCGCCGCGATCTGACCATCAATGCGATTGCTGAAAATGAATTGGGTGAACGCTTTGATCCCTATGGTGGTTTGGCTGATATTAAACAAAAAATTCTGCGTCATGTCTCTCCCGCTTTTAGTGAAGATCCGCTACGCGTTTTACGTGTTGCTCGTTTTGCCGCACGGTTTTTTAAGCTGGGATTTCGCATTGCCCCAGAAACGTTATCTTTGATGAAACAACTCAGTGCAAGTGGTGAGCTCTCTCACTTAACCCCTGAGCGTGTGTGGGCTGAAACAGAAAAGGCCTTAGTAACAGATTCGCCTCAAATTTATTTTCAAGTCTTACGTGATACGGGGGCATTGGCAGTGCTTTTTCCTGAGATCGATATCTTATATGGTATTCCAGCACCCAAGCGTTGGCACCCTGAGATAGATACGGGCATCCACACCTTAATGGTGGTTGAACAATCGGCGCTACTTTTCGATTCAAGTGCTTTTCGTTTTGCTTGTCTGGTGCATGATTTAGGTAAAGCTTTGACGCCTAAAGATAAGTGGCCAAGTCATAAAGGGCATGGTTTTTTAGGGCTTACTGTTATCAAATCGTTATGTGAGCGCCTTAAAGTACCCAATGAGCATCGTGATTTAGCGTTGATGGTCAGTGAGCACCATACGATGATCCACAGTGCGTTTGAGTTAAAAGCAAAAACATTATTAAAGCTGATGAACAGTTGTGATGCGTGGCGTAAGCCGGAGCGATTTTTACAGATGTTGCAGTGTTGTGTTGCTGATTCGAAAGGGCGTACAGGGTTTGAAGATAAACCTTACCCAACAGCCGACTACGTTTGGCAAACATTTCAAGCCGCTTTAACGGTTGATGTGCAATCTGTGATTAAACAAGGGTTTAAAGGTGCAGAGATAAAAGAAGCGCTATTATCGGCACGTATTGATGCTGTTAATGTTTACAAAAAGCGAGTGCAAGATGAGTCAAACGTTAACGATTATACCCCTTGAAAATTTAGCCTTTGCATTTATACCTGTTGTTTTTGTGATATTTATTCTTTTTAAATGGTCACTAGATAGTAAGCGCACCGTGCATGCTTTATTGCGTATGTTGGTGCAATTATTGCTGGTTGGATATGTTTTAAGTTATCTTTTTGAAAGTGAGAGTGCGCCAGTGGTGCTGGGAATGTTACTCATTATGGTGTTTTTTTCAAGCTGGATAGCACTGAGTAATATCCAAGTTTCACGGCGGGTTTTGTTAAAATCAGCGGTTGTAGCCACCACTATTTCTGGTGGTTTTACGCTGCTGATTGTCACGCAAGGCGTTTTGCAATTAACGCCTTGGTATCAAGCACAAACAGTGATCCCACTTGCAGGGATGATCTTTGCCAACTGTATGAACAGCATTAGTTTAAGTGGAGAGCGTTTTTTTTCTGAATTAAAGCGTGGCGAAGAATATATATCAGCACGAAAAATTGCCTTTCAAACTTCCATTATTCCTAATATTAATGCATTGTTTGCGGTGGGTATTGTCTCGTTACCTGGCATGATGACAGGGCAAATATTATCAGGTATCTCGCCTTTTATTGCTGCTCGATACCAAATAATGGTGATGTGTATGGTGTTTGCTTCAGCAGGATTGGCTTCTGCATTTTTTTTGGTGCTAATTAAACCAATACATAAAACAGCACAGCGGCTAAGATGAGACGATAAATAACAAACGGTAACATACCCACTTTATTAAGGAGAATAAGGAAAGCGTGGATACATAAAATGGCACTAATAAATGAGATGCCAGCCCCTAAAAACAGACCCGCCCAATCAACGATTTGATCAGAAAGAATAAATTTAAGCAGATCGTATCCCGATGCCATGGCGATAATGGGTATCGACATTAAAAATGAAAAGCGAGCCGCTGCATTACGTGTAAGCCCCAACATGAGGCCTGCTGTAATCGTGATACCAGAGCGTGATGTGCCGGGAATTAATGCTAATACTTGTGCAAAACCGATAATCAATGCACCTTTTAACCCTGTTTGATATTCTGTTTTAATTTGTTTCGCTTGCGAGTCTGCCCACCACAGTAATAAACCAAATATCAATGTGGTAACGGCAATAACATAACCACTACGCAGATAGGTTTCTATCAGATCTTTACCTAAAAAACCGATTGCAGCAGCTGGAATAGTTGACCATAAAATCCACCATGCCAATTTACTATCTTGTGTTTGTTGTTTGGTTTTGAGTGAAATTCCCCAAGCCAGCGACATATTCAATACTTCTCGGCGAAAATAGATTAATACAGCAGACAGTGTGCCGATATTTAATACCAGATCAAAAGCCAGACCTTGATCCTGCCAACCAAATAATACCGAGGGTAAAATAAGGTGAGCAGAGCTTGAGATAGGTAAAAACTCAGTTAAACCTTGGATTAAAGCTAAGACGACAATTTCAAGTGTGGACATAAAAACTCTCTAAGTTCTAGTTAATAATGGCGTCAATCTGCCACAATTTTTGTTGTTGCTTTGGAAACTTATCCCATAAAGCTTGGTAAATTTCCTGTGAAATAGGGTGTTTGAGTTGTGGCGCAAGTTCCGATAGTGGTTGTAATACAAAGGCATTTTTAAGGATCTCTGCACGTGGAACATCAATCTCCGCATCGATTAACTGATCATGTAGTAATAGATCTAAATCTAAGGTGCGTGGTGAAAATTTTATGGTTTTTTCTGTTCGCCCTTGCTGTTTCTCTATTTTTTTAAGCTTTTTAATCATCGTTTTGGCATCAAGTTGGCTATTTAAAGAGACAACCAAGTTATAGAAGTTAGCGCCTTTAAAACCAACCGCTTCGCTCTCATAAACAGGAGATATTTGTAGTACACCAAACTCAGCTTGTAACGCTTGAATGGCTAAACGCACATTATTTTCTCTATTGATACTTGTGCCAATGCCAACAAACACCAAAGCCATTAGCGTGACCCGCGCTCAATCTGAACCCCTAAACTTTGTGCCTTCGGTAGTGCGCCCGGTTTATGCAGAGTTAATTTTATCCATGGCACAGAAAACTGTTCCATGATAAGGCTGGCAACGCGCTCAGCCATGGTTTCGATTAGCTCAAATTGATTTTTTTGTGCAAACTGATTCACCACTTCTGAAACACTAAAATAGTTAAGTGCAAGATTAATATCATCATTAAGTGCGGCTGGTCGGTTATCAAATGCCATCTCTAAATCAAAATAAAGCTTTTGTTGTAGTGATTTTTCCCACTCATAAACACCAATGGTAGTAATTACTTCTAACTGTTTAATAAAAACAATATCCATCTTTAAACCCTATTGAATAGCGCGTATTATAAAAATCGCAATATTTTACCTGATTAAGAGGAAATAAGTACAAATGATTTACCTCACAACGTTTTTATTTATGTTATTGGCTTACCTTTTTGGCGGGTTAAATGGTGCAATTTTACTGTGCAGATTAAAAGGCTGGCCAGATCCGCGCACGCGAGGGTCTAAAAACCCGGGTACCACTAATATATTACGCTTCCACCATGCCCAAGCTGCCAGCGCGGTGCTTATCTTTGATCTTTTAAAAGGGACGTTGCCTGTTTATCTCGCCTATTTTTTTGACTATTCTCCCGTTGAAATAGGTTTCATTGGTATTGCCACCTGTTTGGGACATATCTATCCTCCCTATTTTCAATTTAAAGGAGGCAAAGCGGTGGCGACAGGTTTGGGCACGTTATTACCGTTAGGCATGGATATGACAGGGTTATTGATATTAACGTGGTTGTTTACTGTTGCGGTGAGTGGTTATGCTTCATTGGCTGCGATTGTTACTGCACTTGCAGCGCCTTTTTTTGTTGAGCAGATAAAACCTGAATATACCACACCCGTTATAATGTTATCTATTTTGATTGTATTGCGTCATATCAGTAATATTCATCGTTTATTAACAGGTAAAGAGAAAAAAATAGTGAACTGGAAACAATAACCTCATAAAAATATTGGTAGTTAATCAACCACGTAGGTATAATTAACAAAAATTCAACATATCACTATTTATAAACGGAGTTAACTGTGCATCTAATTAAACGTATCACCCTACTTATTGGTTTGACCGCAACTTTATTCACCGCTGCTGCTTTTGCGCAAGCCGAAGGCGATCTTGCTGCGCGTATTGCACCCGTTGGTGATGTTTATTTAGATGGTGAAATTGTCACTGCAAATACGGTCGTTGAATCAAGTGAGCCTGCTGGCCCACGCTCTGGCGAAAAAATTTATAATACTTACTGCGTTGCTTGTCATGGCACGGGTGCTGCGGGTGCGCCAATCAAAGGGAAAGCCGATCAATGGACAACACGTCTTACACAGGGCGAAGCAACCCTTATTAAACATGCTATCGAAGGATTTAACGCCATGCCAGCAAGAGGCACATGTAGTGATTGTAGCGATGATGAGATGATGGCAACAGTACAATTCTTAATTAAAGGTTTGTAATCTCAATAGTATTACTTTGTTATAAAAAACCACCTTCGGGTGGTTTTTTTGCCTATCTCTTGCTTCTATTAAGTGCTATAAATAAAAATAGAACATTCATGTTAGGAGTTACTATGAGCAACGTAAAAAAAGTATTAATGGCCACGCAAGGGCCTGAATTTTCTCAATTAGTACAAGGCTACTGGCGTTTAGGTGCATGGGAAATGAGCCCGCAACAGCGTCTCACATTCTTAAAACAGCATGTTGAGTTGGGTATCTCTACGGTTGATAACGCCGCTATTTATGGCAATAGTGAGCAGTTGTTTGGCGAAGCGTTGGCGCTTGATCCGAGTATGCGTGATCAGATTCAGATTGTGTCTAAATTTGGTATTAATGGTATCGCTGCTGAGATTGGTGAAAAACGTGTTTCTCATTACGACAGTAGTAAATCTCTTATTTTATCCTCTACAGAAAATTCATTAAAACGTTTAGGTGTTGAGCAGTTAGATGCACTGTTGGTACATCGTCCTGATTTTCTGATGGATGTGGATGTGGTTGCAGAAACCTTTGCTGAGTTAAAAGCGAGCGGTAAAGTAAAGCATTTTGGTGTTTCTAATTTCAGTGCTTCACAGTTTGAACTTTTACAATCTCGTTTAGATGAACCACTAATGACCAACCAAATTGAGCTTAATCCCATTAATTTTGGCGTGTTAGAGGATGGCACAACAGATCAATTGCAACGTTTAAAAGTGCGTCCAATGGCGTGGTCATGTTTAGCGGGGGGCGATATTTTCTCTGCTGAAACGGATCAAGCGCGACGTTTACGTGGCACGTTATTGGAGCTACAAACAGAGCTTAGTGCAAATTCTATAGAGCAGGTCATTTTTGCTTGGGTATTAAAACACCCATCAAATCCTGTGGCATTAATTGGCTCGGGAAAAATTGAGCGAGTTAAAGAAGCGATGGGTGCGCTTGATTTGAAAATGAATACCGAACAGTGGTATCGAATCTGGACTGCTTCAAAAGGACATGGTGTAGCGTAACTAAGTTCAAGCGTCAGGTTATAAAAGTGACGCTTTAACAATACCTTCGCCAAAATGGAAACTAACCCATTTTGGCGAACTTTTTACTTGTAAGCGTTTGATTTGTACTGGTGTGAAACTCCATTTCAAACTTAAATCAAAATTGGCGAAGGTATTGTTTAACTCTATTTTAAAGTACGTCTAACTGCCATAATATCTTCGCTGCAAATAATAATATTACCACGCCCATAATACGCTCAAAGATATAACCATGGCTGATAAATTTAGCGCGTATTTTTTTATGAGAAAAGAAAATAGACACCAAACTAAACCATGCAATAGTGGTGAATATTATCCATAGTGCGTAGATGCTTTGTACTAGCATCGGGGTCTCAAGGCTGACTACAGTGGTAAAAATTGCTAAAAAGAACAGTGTCGCTTTAGGGTTTAAAAGGTTGGTCATCACGCCTAATAGAAACGCCTTTTTGTGATGACGCACATTGTTATCCAGTGTTATTTTACTGTTTGACTCAGTTTGCGGTTGGCTGTTTAAAAGCTTGAATGCTAAAAATGATAAATAACATATACCCACTAATTGTGCGATTAAAAACCCAATTTCAGATTGCGTAATAATAAACCCTAATCCAAGTAAGGTATAAGCCATATGCACTGCGATACCTGCGCCAATTCCCAAGCTGGTGATGAGTGCTGTTTTTCTATCAAAGCTGATACTTTGTCGTACTACCACTGCAAAATCAGGGCCGGGGCTTATCACCGCTAAAAGGTGGATCAAGGTTAACATTAAAAATTCATTGAGATAGGGCAAAATTATTCTCTCGTAATTAGTTATAATCATTAACAATAACGCAACACTTTGTTTTTTCATAAGGTTAAATGATGCTTCAACTAAATAACTTTCCTATTCCCTTATTAGGCTTTGCTGCCTACAGCGGTACGGGTAAAACCACGCTATTGGAAAAGCTTATTCCGCTATTAACGGATCAGGGGCTTAATATCGCGGTGGTGAAACATAGTCACCATAATATTGAGATGGATAAACCGGGAAAAGACAGTTATCGTTTGCGTAAAGCGGGGGCTTGTCAGTTACTGCTTGCGGGCCCTGAACGTGCAATTTTATTTCATGAATATGGAAAACGTCAGCAGAAAAAACTGCTTGATCAGCTTGTTCTCCTTAATATAGAGCAGTTAGATCTGGTGCTGGTTGAGGGGTATCGCGACGAGCCCTTTAATAAAATTGAGTTGCATCGTAAAGTATTGGGCAAACCTTTTTTATTTAATACCGATCCCGCTATCATTGCGCTCGCCTGTGATGAAAAATTAGCCGATTGTCATCTGCCACAGCTTGATTTGAATAAACCCGAAGAATTTTGCGGTTTTATTTTAAGTTATTTAAAAAAATAGTGGCTCTTTTAAAATAAAATAGAGCGTGGTGCCTTCTGCTAAGGTGATATTGTAACCCTCTGTTCGCAGTGGGATGCTGGTGGTTATCTTCTCTCTATTTTGACCCATCACGATATTTTCATTTTTATCAACCGTGCCTAACACTTTGCGCTGTGTGGTTGTTCCTTTGCCTGCAATAAGAAATGTTTGGATATTAACTTGGCGATTATTTACCTGTACTGCGCTTAAGGTGACGATAATTTCAGGTGGCGCTTTTCCTCTGCCCGACTTTTGAATTTTGTTAATGATTGCTTGTGCTTTTGAGCCTGATTTAATGATAACTTTCTGAGCTATTTTTATATCCCCCTCAATCGTTACATTAAAGCGATAACCTGCTTTACGTACTCGACTATCAATGGGCTCGGCCATTTTTACTTTGATCGTTGTCCCTGCGCTGATGCTATTTTCTACACTGTAGCTAGGCAGGCTAAAGAGATTTAAACAAAGCATCACTAACCATGAGTAGCGTAGTAGCATGATATTTCCTTTATTTGAGTAAAGAGAACAGGTCTTTTACATCTGTTAAATGCGGAATCATATCGATCTGCTGCCCAAGTTGGTATTGTTGAGCAAGGCGATAAACTAACCTTAAAATAGCATAATCTTCCAACGCAAATCCAACCGAGTCATAAATTATTGTTCCCTGTGTCTGTACATTTAACGTGACCTGTTGGCTAATTATTTGATGGAGTTCAACGCAACTAAAATCATCATTAAGCTGCTGTATCTCTCCCTCTATTTTTGTTTGTGCGAGATATTCAACGACAATCGTTGCATCCTCTAACAGGGCTTTTTCAAGCTCTGTTTTCCCAGGGCAATCTCCGCCGAGTGCATTAATAAAGACTGGTTTATCTATCATCGCTTTGGTTAATACCGTTTGTTGGCATTTATCAGCGGTGCAGGTAGTAATAAGATCCGCGCCTATTACGGCTTCTGTGGCATTCTTACAAGCGGTGAGCTTAATCTCGAATTTCGCCATATTCGTGGCAAATTTTTGCATCGCATGGTCATCAATATCAAAATATCTCACTTCTTGTAGATCAAAGATAAATGAGTAAGCAAGATATTGGAATTCACTTTGTGCCCCCGTACCAATCAGCGCTAAGACGCTTGAGTTTTTGTTCGCAACATATTTGGCCACCATGGCTGAAGTGGCCGCCGTACGCAGTGCCGTTAACAGTGTCATTTCACAATAGAGTAGTGGCTCGCCTGTTGCGCAAAGCGACAGCTGCCCTGTAGCCATGACGGTTAACTTGTTTTTTTGCGGGTTTTTAGGGTGTCCATTGACATATTTGAAAGCGTAATATAAAGCATTTGAGATTGGCATCAACTCAATCACACCTAAATCAACGTGGCTGGCTAAACGTGGTTTTTTATCAAATTCAAACCAGCGTTTATAATCAGACTGTAACGTGTCGATGAGCTGTAAAAAGAAGTTTTTTTCACCCACGTTAGTGAGTAACTGTTTAATATCTTCAAGTTGTAATAGCAACATAAGACCCCCCTAGTCAATAATTATCAGCTAGTATTAATGTAATAGCAAACGCAGGGAGGATGAGTGATGGCGTTAATTCAAGCCCCAAGTGCCGTGGTGATGATTAGACCTTGGACGTTTATGGCAAATCCTGAAACCGTCGCAGATAATCACTTTCAACATAAAAGCAGTGTATCGGTGCATGAAACCGCGTTAAACGCGCGTTCAGAGGTGGACGCGTTAGTTCATTTATTAAAAAAACACCATATTAACGTGCATCTATTTGATGATTTTGGTGAGCGTAATACGCCTGACTCGGTGTTTCTTAATAATTGGTTTTCTACCCACAGTGGTGGTCATATCGCTTTATATCCTATGTATTCACCGAGTCGTCGCCGTGAAAAAAGAGAAGATATTATAAACATGTTAAAGCAAAAATATCGCGTTAAGGATGTGATCGATTTTTCAGGACTTGAGTGGGATAATCTGTTTTTAGAAGGCACGGGGGCAATGGTGCTGGATAATATAAATAGGGTTGCTTATAGCGCTAAATCTTTTCGTGCTAGTGAGGTGATTTTAGAGCGCTTCTGCACACTATTTATGTATGAACCGATGGCTTTTGATACGCAAGATAGTCATGGTGAGGCTATTTATCATACCAATGTGATGATGTGTATCTGTTCTAAATTGGTATTAATCTGTTCAAAAATGATAAAAGGGCAAAATAGACGCACCGCAGTACTAAAGCGTTTAACAGAGAGTGGCCTGATTATCATTGAATTAACTATGCAACAGGTGGAAAACTTTGCCGCTAATGCGATTGAATTAACAGGAGCGGGCAAAAGTTACCTGTTAATGTCTGCTCGCGCTAAAAGTGTTTTAAGCGCATCGCAGATAAAACAGATTGAGGGATACTCAGAAATTTTATCCGTCGCGATTCCCACCATTGAGCTTGCTGGAGGCTCTGTACGTTGCATGATTGCAGCTGTGCATCTGAGTCCACGGGAGGTATTTGATGAGTAGTGGATATGTGCACTCTGCAACGGGCAGGTTAAAACAGGTGCTTCTGTGTCCTCCTGATTATTTGGCGCTTACCCCGATCAATAAAATAGCGAAGGATTGGCTTAATAAAGGGGTCTCCATTGATAGCAATAAATGTCTGTTAGAGCACCAGCAACTTATCTCTTTTTATGAAAAGAGTGCCATCAAGGTTTCCTTGTTAGCGCCGAGTGAGGGGTTATCCAGTCAACTATTTTCACGTGATTTTGCTTTTATGCTTAAAGAGGGAGCGGTGATTGGGCGCTTTAAAGAGCCACTTCGACAAGCTGAAACTTTATATTATAAAAACAAACTTATTGAGATGGGCATCCCGATTATTGCAACTTGCTCGCAAGGGGTGATCGAGGGGGGCGATTTTTGGATGTTGGATGAAAAAACCTTAGTCATTGGCTGTTTGCAACGTTCCAATCAAGCGGGTATAAAAAATATTAGGCAGCAATTAAAGCCATTAGGTTATGAGATTATCAGCGTTGAAGCAAAGGCAAAATATCTGCATTTGGATATGATTTTTAATATTGTTGATACAAAAGTCGCGATCACTTATTGGCCGGCTTTACCTACCTCTTTTCAAAACCACCTGATAAAAGAAAACTATGATCTGATAAAAATAGCGGAGCATGAGGTGTTTTTACACTTTTGTAATCTACAAACATTAGGGGATAAACGTGTGATCTCTTTAGAAAGTAATGTGCAGGTAAATAAACAGTTAGAAGCGCGAGGTTTTACTGTTTTTAAGTTGAATTGCAGTGAAATATTAAAAGCCGGTGGTGGTCCACATTGTATGACTTTTCCAATCCGTAGAAACAAAAAAACCTAAGCAAGTTAGCTTAGGTTTTTTCAGTATTTATTGGTTATTTAGAATGCGTATGAAGCACCAACGACTAATACATTGTTGTTGTGACCAGGATCAGTCTTCGCTGAAGACGCTTGGTTACGGTACTCAACATAGGGTTGAACACCGTTACGAGTCCAAGTTGCGCGCAATTCATGCTCCATTGAGTTGTCATTATCAACGCCATCATTTACGTAATAAACATTGTTGTATTTAACATTTACTGGCATATCTTGGAATTGATATGCGATGTTGTTATCAAAACGTAGTTGGTCGTTTGTTAGATCATCACCTGCGTCATTAATGTTGTCATTTGCTTGGATTTGCATACGAGTACGGTTAGAGATAGAGATACCGTTATCAAAGTTGTAACCAATTTTTACTAATGGGCGGTATTGAACTGTTTCGCCGTTGTGTAATAAGTGATGGTAACCTGCCGCTATCCATAGGTTCTCATTGATGCTGAAAGATTGCTCTACACCTAATGTAGTGTAAGTAGGTGATGCAAATTGGCCTTTGCTTTCGTTCGTCGTATCACCTAACTGAATACCATCAAATTCCACTAAAATCGTTGTACCAGTCGTGAAAGTATGACCCGCTTCAAGTGTTGAAGTTACATCTGAGCCATTAAAGTCATTACGGTCATGTAATTGTACATTACCAGTGATGTATGAAGTGCCAGACAAACCTACTGGAACCTCAGTATCTGTTTCTGAAAATGCAAGTGGAGAAAGAAGAAGAGAAGAACAAGCGACTGCTAAAGTTAGTTTTTTCATAATATATGCCTTAGAATTAATAAAGTTTGAAATCCTGTGTAAATTTCACTTACTCCATGTTAGCGAGGTGCTGTTAATTGAGGTTTCAATTCCATGAAGCTTCTTTGTGTGCCACTTTATGTCTTGTACAAAGAATATTAATCAAGCATCCGTCGGTAAAACTCTGCCGACTTGTTGGAAACACTATAAGGTGATTGTCACCATCAATCAAGTCAATTATGATAGGGAAACCCGAACGAAAAAGGATTGCTGATGGTATCCATTGATCAAATAAATGCATTTATTGACGTTTATGAAGGAAAGGGATACAGTGTTGCGGCAAAAAAACTCGGTAAAGGTCGAACAACGGTGCGAGAGTTAATATTAACGCTCGAAGATAACCTTGAGTTGTTGTTATTTGAGGTGATAGGACGACAAGCTAAAGCGACTGAAAATGCACAGCGCTTATACCCTCATGCAAAGTTACTGCAATCGCAGTTGATTGGTTTTTCTGGATTAACCGCATCGCTACATGAAGTGCAAGAATCACAACTTGTGATTCATTCTGATGCGATGTTGCCCGATGCTTTTATGGTCAGCTTGACCTCAAGTTTGTATGAAAAATTTCCCTCTGTCGAACTATGCTGGTCGCAAAAAAAGTGGCAATGTGCGATAGATTCTGTGGCTAACAATGGGACTCAGATCGCGTTTTTAGCCAATAAAAAGCATAGCTTTATCGATCCTCATATTAAAGCCTGTTTTTTGGGGTTTAATGATTTTGCTCTTTTTGCGGGTAAATATTCTCCACTTTGTTTACTTGAGCATATTGACAAGCTGGATCTGCGTAACAATGTGCAGTTGATTCCTCAATCGATGTTAGAAGGGGATATTAATGGTTATATTCGTTTTGCTAATAATCATATCAGTGTCAGTAGTAATGATGAGGTGTGTCGCTTGTTGATGCAACTTGGCTGGGCTATTTTACCGACGGTTAATGCCGTGCCTTATGTGCAAAGAGGGGAGATAAAAAAAATCCGCCCTGATTTTATGTTTAACGATTTAAAGATGTCGATGGCAACCTATTATCGACCCGCTATTAACCGTGGTCCTGCGATGACCTACTTATTATCACTGTTGCCAAAGTTAAGTCAGGAATTCTTCAGTTAAATATCTTCAATACTTGCACGTTTAACGACATACTCAGGCATTTTTCCTGCCAGTTTGGCGAGTCTTTTTTGTGCTTCTTGCTGTTTTTCTTCATCGCCAATGACACTATGGAACAGTACGTTATACGCATCTTCATAATCAACAGGGCTACCATAACCTTCATTTAGCATGCGTACGTAATTCATTTGTGCTTTTAAAAAACCTTGCAATGCAGCTTCTCGATAAAAAACAATGGATCGATCTTTATTTGGACGTACTAAAATACCTCTTTCGTAATAACGACCCAATTGTTCAATGGCGGGCAACAATCCCTGCTTAGCAGCAAGCTTAATATAGTGTATTCCTAGCGGTGCATTACGCTCGACACAAACACCCCATGCCAGCATATCACCCCACAAGTAAACATAAGAGGGCTCTTTAATTTTAAGCGCGTGTGCTTTGATATCTTCAACTAGTTGGCACTCATCTGCTTTAACGCGTTGTAGGTGTTTATTTACATTGATAAGGGCATTTAACTCATCTTGGCTATAAAGTTGAATCACCTCATAACCACCATAGTAATTATTCTCGTCACTATTCGCCAGCAATGTTGTGCAGTAACTGAGGGCTATCAGCAGTAATAATGTGAATTTATGAAACATGAGTATTACCTTTTCAGAGTGCTATTTTAATGTTATCGACTGCAAAATATAATTCTTGACGTTTTAGCTAAAAAAAGACCCGATTTACATTAGGGCAGAACTTATGTCCAAACAAAAACAAAAAATCTCACCACGAAGTCGCTACGCTGCACAGAGAACACGAAGCAAAACCGAAACGGGTTATTGCATTCTTCCTTTTTTCCTTCGCGCCTTCGTGGTTAATTGCTTTATGTATTACCAATCGGACGTAGGGCTTCAGTCCTATTAAATACCGCTACCTTGGTTTTCACCTCCATCTTCGTGTAAGCCACATTCACGTTTCAGGCCAAAGAATCGGGTATCCTCTTCGCTCATGCCCGCCTCTAATGGGCGTGATGTTTGTACATCTCCCACAGAAACATAACCTTGATCCCATAATGGATGATAGCTTAATCCGTTATCTTTGAGGTAGTAGTGAACTTGCTTGTTTGACCAATCAATGATCGGTAAAAACTTAAAGCAACCATTTTGAATACTCAAAACAGGTAACTCGCCACGGCTTGAAGCTTGGCTGCGACGTAATCCTGAGAACCATGTTTTAGCATTGAGCTCTTTTAAGGCACGTTTCATCGGTTCAACTTTGTTGATTAAGTTGTACTTAGTTAACCCCTCAACACCGTTTTCCCACAGTTTTCCGTAACGTGCTTCTTGCCATGCGTTGCTTTTTTCTGCGCTGTAGATTTTTAAGTTTAAATTTAGCTTCTCTGTTAGCTCATCAATAAACTGATAAGTTTCAGGAAACAGGTAACCTGTATCGGTTAAGATAATAGGTGTATCTGTTTTCACATCCGTGATCAGGTGCAAACAGACTGCTGCTTGAATCCCAAAACTGGATGATAAAACTAATTCATTTTCAAGATTTTCAACCGCCCATTCAACACGTTGCTTTGCGTCCATCTTTTCAAGCAAGAGATTAACCTCGGTTAATGCTTGTTTTTGTGATGCTTTATCCAGTGTTAAAAGGTGCTGTAGATCTAACTTGTTAGTCATGAAAATCCTTAGAAGCGATAACAACTTCGGGGACAATGCCCGTACGAATGGTGAAATCACCAAAACACTCATCAGCTTGACGACCACTTGCCCAGCGACCAATCAGATCATCGAGTGTGGTTAAGATAGTCGCTTCATCAATGTTTTCTTGGTACATTTTAGGGATACGCGTACCGATAGTATTACCGCCTAAATAAAGGTTATAACGACCCGGTGCTTTACCGATTAATCCAATTTCAGCTAACATTGAACGACCACAGCCATTTGGACAGCCGGTAATACGTAAAATTATTTTATCTTTAGCAATACCGTGTTTAGCAAGCAGTCCTTCAACATCATCCGTTAAACCTGGTAGGTAACGCTCCGCTTCAGACATTGCCAGTGGACAGGTTGGCAGTGCTACACAGGCCATTGAGTATTTACGCTGTTCGCTTAAGCCATCATCGATTAAACCACACTCATAAGCTAATGCTTCAATGGTTGCTTTTTGCGACTCTGGAATGCTGGCAATCACTAAGTTTTGGTTGGCGGTCATGCGGAAAGTACCAGTATGTATTTTTGCAATTTTGTTTAGGCCTGATTTTATTGGTTTACCATCAAAATCAAGAATACGGCCATTTTCAATAAATACAGTGAGATGCCATAGGTCATCAATGCCCTTAACCCAACCGATACGGTCGCCACGTTCAGTGAATTCGTATTCGCCAGGGGCTGCAAAGGTAACACCAGAACGCTTTTCTACTTCTTTTTTGAAGGTTTCGACACCATGTGTTTCAAGGGTGTATTTAGTACGTGCGTGTGAACGACTCACACGACCACCCAAGTCACGTTGAGTGGTGACAACCGCTTCAGCAATTTTCATGACGTTATCAACGGCAATAAAACCAAAGTCATCACCTAAACGTGGGAACGTGGTTTTGTCGCCGTGTGTCATACCAAGACCCGCACCTACCACCACGTTATAACCAGTGATTTTTTCATCAACAATAATCGCGATAAAGTTGAGGTCATTGGCGTGGATATCAACGTCATTATACGGTGGTAATGCCACGGCAATTTTAAATTTACGTGGTAAGAAATTTTCCGTATAAATCGGCTCTTTTTCCGTTTCTAATACTTTTTCACCATCTAACCAAATTTCAGCATAAGCATTACTTTTTGGTAAGAAGTGTTCGCTGATTTTTTTAGACAGCTCATATATTTCCGTGTGCAATAATGATTGCTCAGGATTGGAAGTACAAATGGTATTACGGTTGACATCACCCGCGGTAAAAATAGAATCGATATTCGCTTTGAACTTAAGATCTTGGAAGACTGATTTAAGATTACGCTTAAAAATACCGTGGTATTGGAATGTTTGACGCGTAGTAATACGGATACTGCCGGCATCGGTTAATTCACTGGCGATACGATCAATCTCTAACCATTGATGTGGAGTTACTACACCACCGGGTAAACGCGCACGTAATAAAAATGAGTATATTGGCTCTAATTTTTGTTTTTTACGCTCAGCACGGTAATCACGATGATCCTGCTGGTATAAACCATGGAATTTAACCAGTTGTACTTCATCGCTCGGAAACGACCCTGTTGTATGGTCGTTTAGTCCTTCAACCAATTTACCGCGAAGAAAATTACTTTCAATTTTAATGCGTTCGTTATCGTGTAATTTTTGGCTCATTAGTAAACATCCCTTTGGTAACGTTTTGCTTGTCGTAATTCATTTAATTCTTGCTCAGCATCATCAAGGCTTTTATTACCTTGTTGGCTGATGATTTCGATTAGTGTTGTGTGTACATCTTTGGCCATACGGTTTGCATCACCACATACGTAGAAGTGCGCGCCATCTTGTAACCACTGGTATACCTCTGCTGCATTTTCTTTTAAACGATCTTGTACATAGATTTTTTGTGCTTGGTCGCGAGAAAATGCTAAGTCTAATTTAGTTAATAAACCTGATTTTAGGTGAGCTTGCCATTCGACTTGATAAAGGAAATCTTCGTTGAAGGTTTGGTCACCAAAGATTAACCAGTTTTTTCCTGTTGCCTCAATGGCATCTCGTTCTTGCATAAATGAGCGGAAAGGGGCAATGCCAGTACCTGGGCCAACCATGATGATAGGTGTTTCAGGATTAGCGGGCAGGCGGAAGTTGTGGTTATCTTCAATAAACACCTTAACTTCATCACCTTCTTGTAAACGATGGTTTAAGAAACCAGATGCACCACCAGCACGTTTTTCACCTTGCTCATTTTCAAATAAAACCGAACCGATGGTTAAATGTACCTCTTCATCTACTTCTGTTTGGCTTGACGCGATAGAGTATAAACGCGGGCTAATTCTCCGCAGTAGAGAAAGGAAATTTTCTGCACTAATAGCTTCATTACCTGAAGCGCTGATCACATCAATAATTTGATGATTATTCGCAAAGTCCCGCAGTGCATTTTTATCTTCTGATAAAGTCAGTAACGCTTTGTTGCTGGTTAATGTTGCATAACCTTCAACGAAGGCAGGGTGTGTACCTGTTAATTCATAACACTCAATCAGTGCATCGGTTAATGAGATAGTTTGTGCATCGACCGTGACTTGTGTATTAGCATCAAGGTTTAATTTAGTGATGATTTGATTCACTAATGCTTCATCATTTTTAAACCAAACACCCAGTGCATCACCGGCTGTGTAGGTCAGGTCTGAACCTTCTAAATCGATCTCAATATGACGCACATCTTTTGCTGATTGTGCGCCAGTAATCTTTTGGCTCACTAATAAGCTGGCAGAAAATGGCTTTTGCTTGTCATATTTATTGGCTGACGCTGTGCTAGTGGCAACCGTTGCGGGCGCACTTGCTACGCCACCTTTTTCTAAGGTTTTTTCAATTTCCACTAACGCGCTTTCAATCCAAGGGCTAGTTACTTGGTCGTAATCGACATCCGCATCTAAACGCTCAAAGACAATACTTGCACCTAATGCACTAATGCGTTGCTCAAAATATTTGCCTGTTTGGCAGAAAAACTCGTAACTTGAATCACCAAGTCCTAACACTGCAAATTTTAGTGAATCTAGTTTTGG
>NZ_ATUO01000073.1 GCF_000420245.1 Psychromonas hadalis ATCC BAA-638
GATGAATAATCGCAATTCCTTTTTCTTGTGCAGAGATCGGTGTATCAAAAACGACCTCTTTACCTTCGAAAATAATGCGCCCGTTATTGGGTACATGCACACCTGATAAGACCTTCATTAATGTCGACTTACCGGCACCATTTTCACCTAATAGAGCATGCACTTCTCCGCTCCTCAGGTTAAAACTTACATTATCCAAAGCAAGCACACCGGGAAATTTCTTGGTAATATTTTCCATTTTGACTAGTGTTGTATTCATAATCATATCCTTTATTGACCAACTAATATCACACATATATTTCTCGCCAATCCTTATTCGATAAGTTCTGGTACAAATATTCTTGTAGCACATAAGCCACAGTTAGTTGGCTATTTTGATGTTCTAATATTTATAAATGTCGTATTTTCTCTACAGTCAATTCAACGTATCTGCTACCTATGTCCCATCAAGTTATCATCAAATCGTCATCAGTCTGTAACAGGTAGAAATATTATCTTACTTTTTAAAAATCAGTCGTGATCATGGTCACATATGTGACCGATAACGCCCATTTAGATAAATAACCACCAATCGGGTGCCCGAAATATGTAAATACAAGACATAACGGGCATTATTTTGTTGGTTAACGCATTAAAAACAAACATTTTAGTTTTAAATAGATTTAAACGATGGGTTTACGACTTTTTCATGACAAAAACTGGCACATCAGTAATTTTTCACTTTAATAAAATGCCCAGACACAAAAACAGTTACATAAAAAGTCAAACTCGGTCACATACAGCCAACAAAGTGATCTTGATCACATATGACCCCCCCGATTTGACATATAATAGATTAAATCTATTAGCCATAAATGAGTAAGCAATAGTGATGCGTAAAACAAAACTAGTTAATCATATTAACGAGGCGGGAAGCGCTACTGTAATAGAGCTTTCAAAGCACTTTCAAGTTTCAGTAGAGACTATTAGACGAGACTTAAAAACGTTAGACAAACTAGGTGATATTGTGAAAGTTCACGGTGGTGCTGTCAGTAAACATGTAAATGATATTGGTCAATCCTTCACTGATCGATCAAAAAATCATGTAGATGAAAAACGTTTACTTGTAGATAAAGCGCTCGATTTAATTTCAGAGGGTTTATTCATTGGATTGGATGCAAGCTCATCTAGTTGGGAATTGGCAAAGATTATGCCAAATATAAATTGCACTGTAGTCACTAATTCATTGAATATTATTCAAGCATTAAAAAATAAAAGCAATATTCATGTGATTAGTACTGGTGGTAGCTTCTCAATGAAATATGATGCTTTTTATGGGCCAGTTGCCATGAGTACACTATCTAATTTTTCATTAGATATATGTTTTATTTCATGTGTAGGATTTGATTTTAATTCAAGCGTGTGGGATTCAAATGAATATAATTGCCAAATAAAAAAATCATTTATAGAGATTTCCCAAGAGGTTATTTTAATCGCAGATAAAACAAAATTCAAAAAAAGGAGCTTACTCAAAATTTGTGATATTAATGATATTAGTTCTATCATTACAAATACAAGAGATCAATAGATCAAACATGTAACGTGGAGGTATTGTCAATTTATTTGCTCGGGACGATTAAAGGCGATAATGTTAACTTGTATTAAATGACAGCAAAACAAAATAGATTGTTAACTACTCCAAGGGCAACTTAAACATCGTTGAGTTTGTTCTTGGAATATGAATCGTCGAACCTGTCTTTCTTGTCGCCGAGTAGACTGAAAATAGTGGTTTAAAGCATTAAAAACAATAATTTACCTATGAATAGGAAACCTATTACAGGCTATTTTCCCCATAGGCACGCACTAAAGTAGACTATTTAAAGCCACAAAAAAACTAAAAGCACAAATGAAATACCCCGCACCAAGGTTTTTCGCTTAGGCTCAAATTCGCTCCGAGAAGAGAGGTATTTGGGCTACTCTAAGGTCAAAATTCTTTACGCAGCAAGCTGTGGGGTATTAGACTCGAAGATAAAAACAATAAAAATGAACAAGCTCTGATTCTATTAATCTGACAGCTGCTTTGCCCTTCAAGGCCTAAAGCTCTTTATATTCCCCATTCTCAATGCCATCAATCGACCACTCTCCAATCGAATAACGAATCAAACGCAGCGTTGGAAAACCAATGTGTGCGGTCATGCGTCTAACTTGACGGTTGCGACCTTCATTGATGGTGATTGCAAGCCAAGTGGTTGAGATATTGGCACGTTCACGAATGGGCGGGTAACGCGCCCAAATGTCTGGTTTATCCATTACTTTTACTTTTGCAGGCAGGGTTAAGCCATCTTTTAATTCCACCCCTTTGCGCAGTTTTTCAAGGTCAGCATCTGTTGGTGTGCCTTCGACTTGGGCCCAGTAGGTTTTATCTGTTTTCTCACCCGGCTGGGTTATTTTTGCTTGTAAAATGCCGTCATTGGTGAGCAATAATAATCCTTCACTGTCTCTGTCTAAGCGACCGGCTGCATAGATATCGGGAATATTAATATAGTCTTTTAAGGTTAAACGTTCCCCTTCATCGGTGAACTGGCTTAATACATCAAAAGGTTTATTAAATAACACCACTTTCTGCATCGATGCGGGTAGGCGTTTTTTGCTTGCATAGGTTTTATGCGCAGCCTTTTTAACATTAAAATGGGTCGGTTTTTTACTCTTTCGCTTGCTTGAATTTGAGGTGCTATTGAATTTGTTATTACTCTTCTTAACTGGGGAATGATTCACTTGCACACCTTCAAAATAGACAAAAAATGTAGTGTAACAGAATCACTTAAATGCACACTTCACAAATTATGATCCCAACTATCGTAAAGCGTCTTTGTAAGGTGCTTGAAAGTAGACTATTGACTCATTTTCGCTATGATGAGCGCATCATTTTTTACGATGTAACAAATTCATAACATCATCACTTTTTTAAAGGAAATAATATGACGGATAAATCGGTAAAAATCATCTATACATTAACGGATGAAGCGCCTGCTCTAGCAACACACTCTCTACTGCCAATTGTTAACGCATTCACTAAAGCTGCTGACATTGTTGTTGAAACACGTGATATCTCTGTTGCTGCACGAATTATTTCTCATTTTTCTGATTGTTTAACTGCTGAGCAGCAGTTACCTGATGTATTAGCTGAACTGGGTGAGCTGGCTAAAACACCTGTAGCCAACATTATTAAATTACCCAATGTAAGTGCTTCTCTTCCACAACTACAAGCTGCCATTAAAGAGCTTCAAGCACATGGGTTTGCATTACCTGATTTCCCTGAAGTACCTGCGAATGATGCAGAGAAAGAGACCCAAGCACGTTATTCAAAAGTATTAGGCAGTGCAGTAAACCCTGTTCTACGTGAAGGTAACTCAGATCGCCGTGTTGCTGATGCAGTAAAACAGTATGCAAAAGATAACCCTCACCGTATGGGCGCTTGGTCAAAAGAGTCTAAATCTCACGTTGCAAACATGACGGATGGTGATTTTTACAGCTCTGAGCAATCGGTTGTATTAAGCCAAGATGACGATGTGAAAATTGAATTTACCAACGCATCAGGCGATGTCACAGTATTAAAAGCATCTACTGTTGTGTTAAAAGATGAGTTAATCGATTCATCTCGCATGAGTGCTAAAGCGCTACGTGCTTTCTTTGAAAAAGAGATGACTGACGCATTCGATAACAACATCATGCTTTCTTTGCACCTTAAAGCAACCATGATGAAAGTATCAGACCCAATCATGTTTGGTCACGCGGTAACGGTTTATTATAAAGATGTGTTTGCAAAACATGCTGACTTATTCAAAGAGTTAGGTGTTGATGAGCGTAATGGTCTTGGAGATGTTTACACTAAAATTGCCAACATTGATGTGGCTAAAAAAGCACAAGTTGAAGCAGATATCCAAGCGGTATACGCAACACGTCCAAGTCTTGCAATGGTTGATTCTGATAAAGGTATTACTAACTTACACGTACCAAGTGATGTGATCATTGATGCATCTATGCCTGCTATGATTCGTACATCAGGTGGTATGTGGAACAGTGAAGGTAAACTAGAAGATACTAAAGCGTTAATTCCAGATCGTTGTTATTCAGGTATCTATGCAGCAACGATTGATTTTTGTCGTGAAAATGGCGCATTTGATCCCAAAACAATGGGTAATGTAGCAAACGTTGGCCTAATGGCACAAAAAGCGGAAGAGTACGGTTCTCACGATAAAACATTCCAAATTACAGAAGCGGGGGCGGTTAAAGTCATTGATCAAGCGGGCAATGTGTTGATGGAACATGCTGTTGAGCAAGGCGATATCTGGCGCATGTGCCAAGCGAAAGACATTCCAATCCAAGATTGGGTACGTTTAGCGGTAAGTCGTGCGACAGCGACAGGTCAACCTGCTATTTTCTGGTTAGATGAAGCGCGTGCACATGATAGAAACCTCATTGAAAAAGTAAACCGTTACTTAAAAGATCACAATACACAAGGGCTTGATATTCAAATCATGGCGCCGAATGAAGCGATTAAATATACCCTTAAACGTGTTCTTGCAGGTGAAAATACTATCTCGGTAACAGGTAATGTTTTACGTGATTACCTAACTGATCTTTTTCCAATTCTAGAGTTGGGTACCAGTGCTAAAATGCTCTCTATCGTGCCGTTACTTGCTGGTGGTGGTTTGTTTGAAACGGGCGCGGGCGGATCTGCTCCGAAACATGTGCAACAGTTTGTTGAAGAAAATCATCTGCGTTGGGATTCATTAGGTGAGTTTTTAGCGATAGCGGTATCGATTGAAGATATTGCGGCTAAAACAGATAATGCCAAAGCGGTTGTCTTAGCTGAAGCGCTGCATATCGCAAACGGTAAGTTCCTTAAAGAAGATAAGTCACCATCACGTAAAGTGAATGAGCTTGATAACCGTGGTAGCCATTTCTACTTAGCGATGTACTGGGCAGAAGCATTAGCTACGCAAACAAAAGATGCTGCACTGCAAGCAACTTTTGCGCCATTGGCTAAAACATTAGCGGAGAATGAAACAGCGATTGTTGCTGAATTGAATGCCGTGCAAGGTGTTAGTGTGGATTTAGGTGGGTATTTCCATACCGATCAAGACAAAGTCGCTAAAGCGATGCGTCCAAGTAAAACACTAAATGATGCCATTGCTAGCATCTAAATTTTACTCTGTTATTAAATAATAAAGAGGCGCTTCGGCGCCTTTTTTATCGTTAAATTTTCATATTGACGTTTATACAAAAATATCACCATGAAGCCACTGCGTGACACTGCACATCATTTAGGCTTATTGGGTGCTTTAGTTTTCTGCCAAACTTCGTGCTTCCGTGGTTAACCGCTTTTGAACTGCTCCGTTTCGTAACGTTAAATTTTTAACGCTAATTATTGATATAAATAACCTTCTTAAATAGAATGCGAATCGTTTTTATTTGCATTGGTGGGGTTTATGTCACATATATTAGTAGTTGATGATGATTTTCAGTTGTGTGAATTATTAACGCAGGTCTTACAAGAGGAAGGCTATCAAGTACATTGTGTTAATGATGGTGAAAGTGCATTAAATTATATGCAAATGTCAGCCGTTGATTTGGTGTTATTAGATGTGATGTTGCCAAATCTTGGTGGCTTGCAAGTAGCGCGACGAATTTGCCAACGTTTTGCAACCCCTATTTTAATGCTCACTGCACTAGGTGGAGAGCAATCGATGTTGGATGGCTTGCAAGCAGAGGCAGATCAATAATCAATATTCATATGTTAGAAAACGTATTTTTTGGTTCTATCTTAACCATTACCGATTTTGACTTATTGGTCTTAGCGCTGAGCTGTACATTAATTGTTGTTGTTTTTATCCCCACTTTTAATCGTATTTTATTAACTTCTATCAGCCTCGATATTGCCAAAGTGCGCGGTTATGCAACCCATTTCTATGATTACCTGTTTGTGATCATGATAACCCTCGTGACTATTGCAGCGGTTAAAATTGTGGGAACGGTGCTGGTGGGCACATTGTTATTGAACCCCGGTGCAACCGCGCGTTTATTAACAAAAAGTATGGGTAGTTTTGTGTTGCTCTCTTCACTGTTAGCCACACTGAGCTGTTTGATAGCTACGATGTTACCAATGGAATTAAAACTACCTATTCCTTCTGGTGCTTCGATTATTCTTGTTGCAGCTTGTTTCTTTTTAATAGCAACAACTTACCGGATTATACGTAAAGGGTGATTATGTTTTTATTTTCTCGTGGTTATTTTATTGTTTTTTTATTGGCGATAGCGCCTCAAACATTACTTGCTAATGATATTCTCACTGCCACGCCTGTGACTTATCTACTAGCGAGTCAACTTATGTTAGGCACGCCAATCACAACCACTTACTTGCCACCTAAACGTTATGGTATTGAGCGTTTGTCTCATTGGTTTTTCCGTAAAGGTAAAAACAGTGCGGCGCAAGCAGGTGAAAAGGCAACCGTAGCAATCACCTTGAATGCATTATGGCCACAAGATCCACTGTTTATTTTTACCCGTCAAGGTAACATTAAATTGATTGAAATAGACGCATCACAAGCTATTTCGCCGAGTGGAAAAGGTATCGCTACGGTGCAAAGTACGTCAGGGAAAGCATCATTATACGCATGGCTTAATCCTAATAACTTAGGGATGATGGTGAGTATTGTCAGTGATGACTTGCAACGTGTTTGGCTTGAACATGTAAAAGTGATAGAAAAAAATCAACAAGATTTCATGGTTAATATTCGTTTGTTGATTAATCAGCAATAACAATTTTTATTAGATAAGCACATTGATTCCGTGGTGTTGTTATCGGATAAGCTAGAGGACTTTGCCTCTGAGAATCAACTTTTTGTTGTACAACGTTTAATAAAATCGGCATTAGAATGGAGTGAGCAAGATAAATTGGCGCTACAAAAATTAGTGGCTGAGTCTCCTGATGTTTGGCTATTAACTAAGGCAACAGTTAACACAACTGTTGCCTCAATTTTCCAATGTATTAATGATCGATGCTGTTGACCGTTGGGGACGGGTAGGCATCAAGCCAGAGCAACCATTGCACGCTGGATTTTTGGTATTTAGCCATTGATTCTGTCAGCCCTGTTTTTTTGCCATCGTTGTAAAAACTTGTCGCCACATTGATAAATTGCGAGCCCTAGAATCACAAAGAATGCACCAATAAACAGATGCTGTCCTACAGGTTCATCATTCGCGATTGCCCCAAGACTGATTGCTAAAGTGGGGGTGATCAAGGTGACTAACGCGACAGTGGTTGCCTGTAATTTTTGTAATATATAAAAATAAGCGATAAAACCAATCAATGAACCAAATACACCTAAATAAACAATTGCACTTAAAGAGCGTTGCGACCACTGATCAATATTAAGCTCTCCATCAAGCAGTAACCAACTAATAAAAAACAGAGGCACAGAGAAATACAGTGCGCCTAAGGTCGTCGCAAAAGGGTGGATATTGATATCTACACTTTTTACTAAAACGCCACTTAAGCTAAAGAAGAACATGCCTAATAAAACAAAAGCGATACCTATCCATTCACTGCTGCCACTACTGATATTATGCCAAGATACAATCGCTAAACCCAATAATGAGAGGCTAAAAGCGAACCAACGTACAGGGCTAAACTTCGCTTCATTTAATATTTTTTGTGCTAATAATCCAGAAATAATGGGCGATAAGCCAAAAACCAGCGACATTAAACCAGAGCTAATATGGCGAGAGGCTAAATATCCCCAAATCATGCCACCAAATACACCGATTGCCGAGTAGCTATATAATTTAAGTGCCTGTTTATTTGTCGGTAAGCGAATACGTGTCACGACTAAAAAAAAGGTGCCAATGATGGCTGCTAATAACATGCGTAGTAATACCGCCATACTGGGATTAACGGTTTCGCTACTCCATACGATGGCCAGTGGGGTGGTAGACCAAATTAACACAACGATTAAATAGGCGAGAGGAACAGGCATATGAAGACTCCTTTTATAATGATATCAATCTGCCTAAGCAACTGATCGTTTTTACTGGTTTAAATTACTAACATCTGCGTTGCATTCAATCGCAATAGCCAGCTGCTCTATTTGACGTCGTCAAACAGTACGCAGTGCAAAACAAATAACCATTTTGCTTATTACTCAATCATGCGCCTTGACCTTAGAACCTGATCATTACTTTAAGCTGAATGGTATTAGAGGCAGTTTTCAAAGAGGGGAGTAATTAAAAATAAACCGCAGATTGAAAGCTGCGGTTTGGTATTTTTAGCTAAATGCTAACCACAGGAAAAAAACGTAACAGGCTACATCGTGCAAGTATCCTATTGTGTGGTTTTAGTGGCATTAACATTTATTCAATACCTTCGCCAATTTTGATTTAAGCTTAAAATGGAATTTTACACCAATATAAATCAAATGATTACAGACAAAAAAATCAGCCAAAATGGGTTGGTTTCCATTTTGGCTGAGGTATTGTTATTAGTACCTAAATTTTTTTTTGGATAAAACTGTGTTTATATTGTTATTAACGAGATACAAAGTCAATAGAGAATTTAGATGCCAAGTTCATCAAGCAGATCTTGGTCTGTCGTTGATGTTGATGGTGCTGATTTTTCTACTATATTCTTGGTATTTTTTTCTTGTTCAAGAATCATATCGGCATCAAATGCTTCACGCTCTTCAAAGTTAGGTAATTTGATGAATTCAGTTTTATCCATTGCTAACTCTAAGTAGAAAATATTATTTTTCTCGGTCATGAAGGTGACACGTCTTGCTTGTGGACGATCAAGATTAGTATCAATAGAGAGCATCACTTGCTTATTAATGGTTAACATTTTAGGTTGGCTTTGCGTAATAGAGGTATGTAATTCGTGACCAATAACACTGGTGAAATCACCGACAATTTGGTTCATCAACTCACCCATTATGTCACTGACTTCATCGGAAGTATGAGACTTTGCTAATTCATTCTCAGGCATTCCCATATGTATCATGTAGTTAGAGTATATTTCCATGGCCGATTCAGCACTGAAATTAATAATAACTAACCCTGAAAAACCACCATCGAATAACACAAAGCAACCAATATCAGGCTTAAGGCAGGTTTTATTGATTTTTTGCACCATTGCAGAGTAGTTGATGGGGTGATCGGTTGCTTTGATAAGCACTGATTTTATTGAGTTACATAAAACGACTAGAATATCGTCAGTAGTAATTGTTTTACTTTTTGCCATGAGAGTCCCTTGAAGAATAGAAATATTATTATCTGTTTCTTTCAAGGGTAGATTATTACTTCAATAACATCTCTGCAGAGATCTGATTTATTGTTTTTTTTAAAAAAAAACAATAAATTTTTATTATTAAATCTGAATTAACCTAAAAAAGCGATATAACTTTGCAATATGATCAGATTAGTAATGTCGATAAAGAAAGCGCCTACGATTGGCACGACCATAAAAGCTTGTGGTGAAGGACCATTACGGGAAACAAGTGCGCCCATGTTCATCACCGCTGTTGGTGTGGCGCCCATGCCAAAACCACCATGACCACCCGCTATGACTGCTGCATCGTAGTTACTTCCCATAAAACGGAAGGTGATAAAATAGACAAATAGTGCTAGCACTATGGTCTGACAAACAAGAATAATCAATAGTGGAATGGCGAGATCAAAAATCTCCCACAGCTTCAGGCTCATCAATGCCATTGATAAAAACAGGGACAATGATACCGTACCGAGCATATCAACGGTTTCAGCATTGACCTTATAAAGTTTTGTTGTTTCGGTGAAATTGGTGATCACTACACCGATGAACAGTGCGTAAACAAAGTTAGGTATTTTGAGGTAACTGATCTCGAGCCCATCGATAAACTCTTTTGCGTATTTTGCGCCGACAACACAAATAAGCAGAATAAACAGTGTTTCAGTTATTTTTTGTGCCGTGACTTTATCCTCTTCAAGTTGATCATAAGTCACCAATTCAGGGTGAGTATCATGGTGGTTGGTCCCTTTACCAAATTCCGATTCTAATCCGTTTTTATCGATCAAACGTTGTGCAACAGGGCCACCAATAATGCCCCCCATTACCAAACCAAAAGTCGCCGCAGCCATAGCAAACTCTAAGGTTTGTAAACCATAATCATCTTGGAATGTTTGCGCCCAAGCTACGCCTGTGCCATGACCACCCGAGAGGGTAATTGAACCTGCAATTAAACCTAATAGTGGATCAAGTCCAAGTGCGGCTGCAAGTGAAACTCCTACGCCATTTTGAATGATGATATAAATGGTGGCGATGGCTAAAAATAGAAATACTTTTTTACCGCCTTGCGCTAACAGTTTAAAGCTAGCTGCAAGGCCTATGGTGCTAAAAAATAACAACATAAAGGTCTCTTGCAGTGGCAGGTTAAAATTAATCGTAACCCCTTGTTGGTGTAACACGGTAATTAAAAAAGCAACGGCTAACCCGCCTAAAATAGGTTCTGGAATATTAAACGTTGCAAGTTTAGGGCTGAGGATATTAATTAAACGGCCAATAAACAGCACTAGAATTGCGGTGATTAAAGACTCTATTACGCCTATTTCAATGATATTTTCCATGCTATTTCCTATTTTAAAATGTGACTAAATTGTAATGGAAGTAAACCAATTGGGTGTGATCTGGGCACTATTTTTGTTAGCTAATAAGAAATTGGTTTTAATTATGCCACTAATTATATAAAAACTACTTTTCATCTGCAATAAAAGCGTAATCAAGCAAAAAAAGTGCATTAATATTCACTTTTGATCAGTTTATTTATCTATTTTTCTACCTTATGTCTGTTTTTTAGCTGTTTTATCCTATTTTTAGCATAAAACCACACCTAATTTATAATGTTAAAATTAAATTAACGCGCCTGCTCCTTGATTTACAAGCCATTAACAACTACTCACTTTGTTTGCGATTAAGAAAATTGGATTTTATGCATCTTAAACGATAGAATACGGGCAAATTTACGCCTGTATAGCGCTTGTTTATAGTAGGGCAATATAGGTGATTTCGATGGAATAGTGTATGAGCCCTGTACTTAATAGGGATGCTGTGCGCCTTACTTTATTGATTAAAAGATTAATTTTTAGCGATTTAATCCCTAAAAATTAATCTCTTAAGAACAAAAAACTGAAAATGAAGCAGTTGTTTTTGAATTTATTCACTAAAGTAAGTTGCGTTAATAGCACTTCGAAAACATTAGAACGGAAATGGCAGACAAACGTTTGTTATTTTATCTTGAAGGACATGTTTATGACTAATATAGAGCAAAACGCTCAAGGCCTTTATGTGCCAGAGATGGAACATGATGCTTGTGGCATCGGTTTTGTTGCACATCTTAAAAATAGAAAATCACACGCAATTGTGACCCAAGCATTAGATATGCTTGCGCGCATGGAACATCGTGGTGGTCAAGGTTGCGATCCTTGCAGTGGTGATGGTGCGGGTATCTTGTTACAAAAACCGCATGAATTTTTAGTAACCCAAGCATTAAAAGTTGGTATCACCTTACCAAAATTTGATCAATATGCTGTGGGTACTGTTTTATTTCCACAAGATGAACATCAACGTAATCAGTGTCGTGATATTTTAACGCGCGTCGCTGAGCGTTTAGGTCTTGAAGTGCTTGGCTACCGTGTCCTTCCTACTGATAACTCAATGATCGGTGCTGATCCATTGAGTAGTGAGCCTCAATTTGAACACCTGTTTGTAACGGGTGGGTCAGATATGGACCCTGCGGTACTTGAGCGCAAAGCCTTTATTTTACGTAACTACGCATCACGACTCTGTTTAGAGTCAGTGACGGGTATTGAAGATAATTTCTATATTAATACATTTTCGTATAAAACCATTGTATACAAAGGTCAGTTAACCACTGAGCAAGTGCCACAATACTTCTTGGATCTACAAAATCCGAGCATGGTAACCGCGCTTGCATTGGTGCATTCACGTTTTTCAACCAATACTTTCCCTCGTTGGCGTTTAGCGCAACCTTTCCGTTACATTGCGCACAACGGCGAAATCAATACCGTACGCGGCAATATCAACTGGATGAAAGCACGTGAATCATTGCTTGAAGCGGAGTTCTTCACCCGTGAAGAGTTAGATATGTTGATGCCTATCTGTACAGAAGGTATGTCTGATTCTGCAAGCTTTGATATGGCACTTGAACTACTGGTTCTTTCCGGCCGTAGTCTTCCTCATGCATTAATGATGATGATTCCAGAAGCGTGGCAAGAAAACAAAGCGATGGAACCAAAACGTCGTGCTTTCTATCAATACCATGCAAACATTATGGAACCTTGGGATGGCCCCGCTTCTGTGTGTTTCACCGATGGTGTACAAGTGGGTGCAACGCTTGACCGTAACGGTCTGCGTCCATCACGTTATTGTGTGACTAAAGATGACTTCTTAGTGATGGCATCAGAATCTGGCGTAGTGGATATCGCGCCTGAAAACATTAAATTGCGTGGCCGTTTACAACCGGGTCGTATTTTTGTTGCTGATTTAGAGCAAGGTCGTATTATTTCTGACGATGAAATAAAAGGCACGATTGCAGCACAACAGCCTTATGAAACTTGGTTGGCGAATAACTTAGTGAAGCTAGAAGATCAGCCGACAGCACTTGAACGTAATATCCAACCAAACGATGGTCAGTTATTAAGACGCATGCAAACATTTGGTGTTACCTCAGAAGAGATCAGTGAGATTATCTTACCGATGTTCCGTGATGGTAAAGAGCCACTCGGTGCAATGGGTGTGGATTGGCCTTTAGCGGTACTTTCTCATCAGTCTCAGCATCTATCTCATTACTTTAAACAGTTGTTTGCACAGGTAACCAATCCACCTATCGATCCGATTCGTGAACGTATGGTCATGTCGCTAAATACTTATTTAGGTAAAGATCAGAACTTACTTTCTGAAACCCCTGAGCATTGTCATAAAGTAGAACTTGAGTCACCGGTACTCAGTAATGCAGAGCTTGAAAAGATCAATGCATTAGATGATAAACATCTACAAGCTAAAACATTAGACACGCTATTTAGAGCAAATGGTAAAGCGGGCAAACTCGATAAAGCGATTAAACGTATCTGTCGTTACGCTGAAGATGCGGTAAACGATGGTTACTCAATCATTATTTTAAGTGATCGTAATGCCACTTCAGATCACGCGCCAATTCCTGCGATGTTAATTACTGGCGCAGTTCACCATTATTTAATCAGAAAAGGGCTACGTGCGCTTTGTGATATCGTGGTTGAGACGGGTGACGTGCGTGAAACGCATCACTTTGCAACGGTTATCGGTTACGGTGCATCGGCAATTAATGCTTACCTGATTGAAGAGATGATTGTTGATCTGCAGATCAAGAAACGTTTACCTGCAGATAAGTCTGTTGATGAATTGTTTAAAATTTACAAAGGCGCAATCGATGCAGGTTTACTGAAAATATTCTCTAAAATGGGTATTTCAACGATTCAGTCTTACCAAGGCGCGCAAATTTTTGAAGCGCTGGGTGTGAGTAAAGCGGTTGTTGATGCATACTTCACCGGTACGGTAACGCGTATTCAAGGTTTATCGATTGATGATATTGCCGCTGAAGCGATTATTCGTCATCGTTTTGCTTACCCATTACGTGAAGTACCAGCAACACGTTTAGACGTGGGTGGTGTTTACCAGTGGAAACAACGTGGTGAAAAACATCTCTGGAACCCTAAGACGATCTCTTTATTACAAGAGTCGACGCGTAATAAAAATTACGCGCAGTTCAAAGAGTATGCAAATGAAGTTGATAAACAGGGTGATAACGCGGCCACACTACGTAGTCAGTTTGTATTTGTACCAAAAGCATCGGGTCCCATCTCAATTGATGATGTAGAGCCAGCGACAAAAATCTTAAAACGTTTTGCAACGGGTGCAATGTCATTCGGTTCTATCTCGCACGAAGCTCACTCAACGTTAGCGATTGCCATGAACCGCATCGGCGCAAAATCAAACTCTGGTGAAGGTGGTGAAGATCCGGCTCGTTTCTTACCTAAAGAAAACGGTGACTGGGAACGCTCTGCCATCAAACAGGTTGCATCAGGTCGTTTCGGTGTAACGTCTTATTACCTAACAAATGCTGTTGAGATCCAAATTAAAATGGCACAGGGTGCTAAACCCGGTGAAGGTGGTCAACTGCCGGGTCACAAAGTTGATGACTGGATTGGTCGTACACGTCATTCTACGCCTGGCGTCGGTCTGATTTCACCGCCACCGCATCATGATATCTACTCAATCGAAGATTTAGCACAGCTCATCTTTGATTTGAAAAATGCTAACCGCGCAGCCCGTATTAACGTTAAATTAGTATCGGAAGCCGGTGTTGGTACTATCGCATCGGGTGTTGCTAAAGCAAAAGCTGACGTTATCTTAATCGCGGGTTTTGACGGTGGTACAGGTGCGTCACCACTTTCTTCAATCCGTCACGCGGGTCTGCCGTGGGAATTAGGGCTGGCTGAAGCACATCAAACGCTGATGAAAAACGGTTTACGTAATCGTATCGTTTTACAAGCCGATGGTCAGATGAAAACACCACGTGATTTAACCATCGCGGTGTTACTTGGCTCGGAAGAGTGGGGCGTAGCAACAGCAGCACTTATTGTTGAAGGCTGTATCATGATGCGTAAGTGTCATTTGAATACTTGTCCTGTTGGTATCGCAACACAAAACAAAACATTACGTGAACGTTTCGACGGCCGTGTAGATGATGTTGTTACTTTCTTTGGTTACATGGTTGAAGGCATGCGTGAAAACATGGCAATGTTAGGTTACGCAACCATTACTGAGATGGTAGGTCAAACACAAAATCTAAAAGTACGTGATAATATCAAGCACTGGAAATACAAAAACTTAGATTTAAGTACGCTTCTGTTTAAACAACAAGCAAAAGCGGAAGATGGCATGTTTAACCAAACAAGTCAGGATCACAAGCTTGACGCGGTATTAGACAGAAAACTGATTGAACTTGCTAAACCTGCGCTTGAAAAAGGCGAAGCGGTATCGGGTGAGTTCCCAATCATCAATACCGACCGTTCTTGTGGCACCATGCTTTCTAACGAAATCTCTAAAGTGTATAACGATCAAGGTTTACCGCTACCGATGCAAATTAAATTCAACGGCTCTGCGGGACAATCGTTTGGTTGTTTCCTTGCAAAAGGTGTTGAGTTTACCGTTGAAGGTGACGCCAACGATTACTGGGGTAAAGGTTTATCGGGTGGTCAAATTGTGGTTTATCCACATCGTAATTCAGACATCGTTGCCAAAGACAATATTATTGTTGGTAACGTTTGTTTCTACGGTGCTACCTCTGGTGAGTCATACATTAATGGTATGGCTGGTGAACGTTTCTGTGTACGTAATTCGGGTGCAGAAGTGGTTGTTGAAGGTGTTGGCGACCACGGTTGTGAATACATGACAGGCGGTATTATGATTAACCTTGGCTCGACAGGTCGTAACTTTGCGGCCGGTATGAGTGGCGGTGTTGCTTATATTTGGAATCAAGATGATTCATTTGAAGCAAGCTGTAATAAAGAGCTTGTAGATTTAGATCCGCTTGAGCAGGTTGATAAAGATATTGTTGTTGCCAAAGTAACAAAACACTTTGAGCTAACACAGTCTAACCGTGCTGCTGAATTCCTTTCGGATATTGAAGCAAGCTTAGCGCAAATGGTTAAAGTGATGCCTCGTGATTACAAAGCAGTATTAGCTGCACGCGGCAAAGGAGAAGCATAATGGGTAAGCCTACTGGATTTTTAGAATTAGGTCGTGAACTGCCGGGTAAATTGCCGGTTGAAGATCGCTTAAAAGATAATAAAGAATTCGTACAAATGGACGAGTTTGGTAACAAGATAAATGACCAAGCTTCACGTTGTATGGATTGTGGTGTTCCTTTTTGTCACAACGGTTGCCCAATTGGTAACATTATTCCTGAATTCAACGATGCGGTTTACCGTGATAGTTGGCAGGAAGCGTGGGAAATTTTAAGCTCAACCAATAACTTTCCAGAGTTTACAGGGCGTGTTTGTCCTGCTCCTTGTGAGAGTTCATGTGTACTGGGTATTAACCAAGACCCTATTACTATCTGTAATATCGAGAAAAACATCGTTGAAACCGCGTATAAAAATGGCTACGTGAAACCAAAAATTCCAACATCACGCACGGGTAAAACCGTTGCGATTATCGGCTCAGGCCCTGCGGGTCTTGCTGCTGCTGAGCAGTTAAATAGTGCAGGTCATACTGTGACTGTTTATGAGCGTGATGAAAAAGTGGGTGGTTTGGTGCGTTTTGGTATTCCTGACTTTAAACTGGGCATGGATATTATCGACCGTAAAATTGCTGTGATGGAAGCTGCTGGTATTAAGATGGTGGTCAACGCACACATTGGTGTTGATTTTGATGCAAAAGAGTTACGTAAACAGTTTGATGTGGTGTTGTTAACAGGCGGTTCAACCGTACCTCGCGACTTACCCATCCCTGGACGTGAATTAAAAGGGGTTCATTTTGCAATGGAGTTCCTTGCTCAAAATAACCGTCGCGCAAATGATATGGATTTGAAAACAAAAGAGATCCACGCTAAAGACGATCACGTATTAGTGATTGGTGGGGGTGATACAGGCTCAGATTGTGTGGGTACATCAAACCGTCACGGCGCCGCCTCTGTTTTACAAATTGAGATCATGCCAATTCCACCTGAAGAGCGTACTAAGAATATGCCTTGGCCGTCATACCCAATGATCCTTAAAACCACCACTTCTCACGAAGAGGGTGTCGATCGTAAATGGTCTATCTTAACCAAAGAGTTTAAAGGTGATGAAAACGGCAACGTTAAAGAGCTTATTATCGCTGATATCGAGTGGGAAAAAGCTGAGCCGGGTCAACGTCCTAACTTCAAAGAGATTGAAGGCACTGAGCGCAGCGTTCCTTGTACTAAAGCATTCCTTGCGATGGGCTTCTTACACCCAGAGCCAACAGGCGTGTTAGCACAGCTTGAAATTGGTTTAGATGATCGTGGTAATGTGAAAACCACTGACTTCCAAACTACACAAGCGGGCGTATTTGCGGCCGGTGATATGCGTACCGGTCAGTCTCTGATTGTACGTTGTATCAACGAAGGCCGTGAAGCCTCTCGTGCAGTTGATACTTATCTAATGGGTAACTCAAACTTAGAAGCAATGGCTGATTCGCTCATGTTGTCTAACTAAGGATCGGCTTCAAAATTACTTGCGCTTTTGTTTTCAAAATAACCCGTCTTTTCAGGTTTTTTAAAACAATTTAGCGCAAGTTATTGTGTAACGATTCCTGAGTTATTTACGGACTTTAGTTCGTTAAATAACGATTATTAAAGCCTCTACTTATACGTTTAAGTAGGGGCTTTTTTTTTATTAAAATGTCTCTCATTTTTTATATTATCGAACTATGCTTAATGTTTTATTTGTTACTCTGAAGTTTTTATTTTTTGATGGAGACTCTATGAAGTTACACTATTTAACACCGTTTATTAGCATTGCTCAAGTTCAACTTGATTGGCATAAAAATCAATATAAATTATGCTTAACTGTCTTTGCTAATCACGCATTTTTTTTGCTAAAAACAGTGTTTCTCTTATCTCTTCTTAGTTTCTTAGCTGCATGCCACAGCAGTATTGAGGCGGAACTTGATACGACAGCACCAGTGATTACCTTAAATGGGGCAAATCCACTCAACCATAACTATGGAGATAGTTATACTGATTTAGGAGCCACTGCGCTCGATAATGTTGATGGTAGTGTTGCCGTTACAATGAGTGGCGATCTGAATATTGATATGATTAATACCTACACTTTGACCTATAGTGCAAGCGATGCAGCAGGTAATGCCAGCAGTATAACGCGCACGGTAAATGTGATTGATATGGCGGGGCCGGTGCTCACCTTAAATGGCGCTAGCACTCTCATTTTAGGAAAAGGTCGTGATTATATTGAGTTAGGTGCTACTGCACTTGATCGCTTTGATGGTGAAATTGTTGTCGCCCCTCCCATAGGCGCAATTGATAATACTCGTATTGGAACATATCAATTAACATACCAAGCGAGTGATACTGCAGGGAATTCAAGTCTGTTGCAACGAACAGTCAATGTTATCGCGCCAAGGCCTTTTATCATCACTTGGAAAACGGACAATGCATCTGAGAAAATTGTCATTCCCACCAATGGGTTTTATTCCTATGATTATTCTGTTGACTGGGGTGATAGCACTACGGAGGTAAATATCATGAATGATGCGTCCCATATTTACGCAACGGCAGGGACTTATACGCTAACCATTAATGGTATTTTCCCACAAATTTATTTCCGGGGAGGAACATCGGATAGTGGGAAAATTATGAGCGTAGAGCAGTGGGGAGATATTACTTTATTATCTATGGAATCTGCTTTTTGGGGGTGTAGTAATTTGGTCAGTAATGCGTTAGATACTCCAGACCTAAGACAAGTAACAGACAGCTCTTATATGTTTTATGGTGCTAGTGTGTTTAATGCAGATATCAGCGCTTGGGATGTTAGCGCAGTGACAACAATGGAAGGGGCGTTTGCTGATGCCCGCACTTT
>NZ_ATUO01000074.1 GCF_000420245.1 Psychromonas hadalis ATCC BAA-638
GGTGTCATAGAGAAAAGTGCTTTTGTGATTAGATTAAGCTTACTTACAAATAATTTAGTCTTCATTGCGAGTACCTTTAATCAGTTAAGTCTTATTTATAAGTATAGACAACAATTAGCTACAACAGAGCCTATTTTTTACATTTCCCCACAAATCTGCTGAGCTAAACTGTTGTATTAATCAGTGTTTCAGGAACGAAATCGGGATAATAACAGAGAACTTCAACACCGGCCTGCTTTGCCTGTGCAAACAATTGCGCATACTTTTTATCAATATGTGCAGCGGGTTTGACCGCTTTAATGCCCGTATGTAATACCGCAAACAGTAAGACACTGCGATAACCTTGTTGCTTCATCTCAATCAATTCACGCAGATGTTTTTGGCCTCGGAGCGTGACGGCATCAGGGAAAAAACCTTGTCCCTCAGAAAATTCCTCCTGTAATAACGTACAACTTTTCACTTCAACATAACAATCCACTTTGTCTTGCGCACTAAGCAAAAAATCGATACGGCTATTCTCACTGCCATATTTCACTTCCGCTTGAATATTTTCATATCCTGCTAATTCAGAAATATCACTCTTTTGCAGTGCCTCTGCGACTAGCTGGTTGGCTTTAGCGGTATTGACGCAGATCCAATGTCCCGCTTGGGTTAATGTCAGCTCCCAACTGTGTGCATATTTCCTTTTTAAATTGTCACTGGTGCTGTAATAAATGGTATCGCCCGTTTCAGCACAACCCGTCATCGCCCCCGTATTTGCACAATAAATAGTTTTGTCACTGCCGTCTGCAAAGACAACATCAGCAAGAAAACGTTTATAGCGTTTGATTAAGGTGGCTTTTTGTAAGTGAGTAAACATAATGAATTAGTATAATAAATCGGTGTTCATGGATATCTCACTTTGCATTAGTGGCTAGCATTGACGGTATAGACAGACAAACAGTATCGCGGCCCATTTGGTTAAAACTACTAATTCGACAACAGTAAGTTTGCTCTGCTTCAAGGGATTTATCTCTATAAGAGAAGCTATTTTTAGCAACCGTAGTAATAACAACAAAATTATCCTCGCCTGCAATACTACGCTCTATTTTAAAACCATCCTCATTATCAATACCTTCGCCATTATGTAGCCATTTTTTCATGGTGAATCCTACCAAGTATAGGAACTATCAATAACGCTTGATCTATTTTAATTACTTGTCTATTTTCCGTAAGTATTTTAAATGCCTCTTTAGCGTAACGAAGTGAGCAGTGTCGTGCTGTTAGATCTAAAATACTACCGCCTTTAGAGTCACTTCGCATAGCCTGTGACAGGTTAACCATAAACAGTGAATAGATATAACCTTATTTAACATTAACTTAACCTGTGTCATTTCTACATTGAGGACGACATCTTTATTATCTACATTTTTTGAACCTGATGGTCTCCCTGGGCTTTTTTAGCTTCAACCTTGCTCTTTTCATCATTCTTATTTTTTGAAGTATTCTTCACTTGCAACATTTTCTCTATCAAAATAGGCTAAGATTTACGACTTTTAACATCGATCAGTGATAAAGTTTAAAAAGCAATTCCAGGAATAGGTCGAGAGTAGATTGAATAAAAGAAACGGCCAATCCCAAATGTTTTTTTACCCACCTTGGTGACTGTTGTTGCATCACCCACCAGTAAAATCATAGAGTTAAAATCAAGACCAAAATGCTTGGTAATAGCCCAATTACAATGTCAGTGACATATTAATCACCCCCTCTTCAATATCACGAGAAACCTCAAAACCCAGTTTTTTAGCCAGGTTTGCCATGCCCACATTAGAGAGCATGGTCATGCCCGTTAAATAAGTAGTACCTTTGTTTTTTTGATAGCGAATGAGTTTATCAAGCAGGATTTTACCTAGCCCTAGTCCTTGCAAGTCTGAGCGTACTATCATGGCAAACTCTGCATCAATGTTGTCAGAATCAATCGAAGCTCGGACCACCGCTAAGGTCTCCTGCTCACCCGACTCATCGAGTCGTACAGCAATAAACGCCATCTCACGTTCATAATCGATTTGGGTAAGGATCGCCATCTCCTCATGGGTCATTTTACCACGCTGTGAAAAATAACGTTTGTAACGATCTTCTTCTGTTAATGCGGCATCAAACACTTGATGACGCGCTTCATCTTCCGCAGTAATAGGACGTACTAAGATTGTTTGTCCATTTTTAAGCAACATAGTTTCTTCTAACTGCTTTGGATAAGGGCTAATAGCAAATTGTCCAAAATACCCCTCTGTTGCCAGTGCAAGATGAATTTGGCTATCTAAAATAGTCACTTGATCACCAATGACTAATACAGGGTTTAGATCCAGATCTTTAATTTCAGGGTTATCCAATAACAGCTGTGAAATACGCGTTAACATCAAACACACCGCATCCATATCAAAGTCTTGGGCCGCACGTTTTATCTTGATTTTTTTATCTTTGATCCCTTGAATCATTAAATAGCGCGCTAACGCCATATTTAAAGGAGGCAATGCAACCACTGCATTTTCTAACGTTGTCTGTAAATCACGCGCGTCACTCTCCTGTGAAATAGCGATAATAGGACCAAAAATAGGATCTTGTTTAATCATTACACGTAGCTCTAAACCGATGCCACTGGCGACCATTTTTTGCAGTGTAAACCCGGTTAAACGCGCATCAGGCAACATACTTTTTACCCGTTTATTGATTGCGTTTAAGCCTAAAAACAACTCTTGTTGATTATTGATATTCAGCATCACCCCATGCACTTGTGATTTATATTCAATATCGGGCGAGTTAATTTTCACCGCCAGTGGAAAACCTATCTTTTTAGCTTGTTGTAACGCTTGCTCCTCATTCTCTGCAACCTCTGTTTCGATGGTATTGAGATGATAAGCATTCAGTAATGGTGTGGCTAAATAGGTATCTAGCTTGGTTGTTAATGTCTCTGGGTGTACGATTTTTTTAATATAATCATTGGCATACTCGCTATCATAAACCAGATTTTCAGGTAACGTGGTGGGCGTTTCTAACAACAGTTTTTTATTACGACGATATTGTACTAGATGCATAAATGCAGTGACCGCCCCTTTAGGTGTTCTGAAGGTTGGAATTTTTGCCTTCGCGAACATCTGCCTTGCAGGTTTTGCCGCATCTTCCCCCGTCCAGTTAGTTAAAATATTCACCTGTTTACGTTTCGGGTGTTTCGCTATTACATCGATAATGGCTTGCGCGCTGTTTTCGCTGTCTGAAAGTGCAGAGGGCGAGTGCATAATTAAAATCGCATCTACTTGGTCACTGTCCATCAAGTGAGTTAATGCCGTGGCATAACGTTTGGGATCGGCATCGCCGATCATATCAATGGGGTTATTACGCGACCAATTTTTCGGTAAACAGCTATCTAATTTTGCTAATAAAGGCGCATCTAGTTCTGCTAAGCGCCCTCCTTCACTGACCAAATTATCCACCGCTAAAATGCCTAATCCACCACCGTTAGTGATAATCGCTAAACGCTCACCATGCAGATAATTAGAATAGGCTAAGGTTTCCACCGCAGCAAACAGTTCGTGCAAGTCATGCACACGCAACATACCTGCACGTTTAATGGCAGCATCATAAACACTGTCATGACCAAATTTCCCTTTACTGTGTAAAGCGGCTGCTTTTGCGCCAAGCAGTGAGCTACCCGATTTAATCACTAACACTGATTTATGCTGTGCGATCGCACGTGCAGCTGATAAAAACTCACGCGCATCGGCGATGCTATCAATGTACAGAAGAATAGAGTGCGTTTTACTGTCACGGGCAAGGTAATCTAATAACTCTGCAAAAGAGATATCTTGTGCGTCACCCAGTGAGATAAACGCAGAAAAACCGATCTGTTTGCTGTTTGCCCAATCCAGTACCGTGGTGCACACAGCCGCAGATTGTGAAACAAAAGCGATATTGCCTTTTAGCGCACTGCAATGTGCAAGGCTGGCATTAACCTGCGTATAGGGGTTGATAATGCCTAAACTACTCATCCCAAGCAGACGAATACTCAGTTTTTTAGCCAATGCATACACCTGCTCAGCCACTTTTTCATCACTTGTTGTGGTCACCACAATCACAGATTTACAGCCTTTTTTCGCCAACGCAATTAAAATGTCTGCAAGTCGAAATTCATTAGTGCAGATAACCGCAAGCTCAGGAGTAATCGGAAGATCACTAATGGTTTTGTAAGCTAACACGCCATGCACCGATCTGTATTTGGGGGAAACCGGCATGATTGGGCCATTAAAGCCTTCAGCAAGTAGATTATTCATCACTAAATACCCAGCACGATGAGGTAAAACTGACGCGCCAATGACCGCGATAGATTTAGGATTAAAGAAGTGTTTAAGTGTTTGTAACCCCATAATAAATTTCCCCTTAACAATAATTTTATTGAGTTTACTCGGGCAGTGACATCTTGCTTAACTTTTTTATAAATATATGTGTTTGATCGTGCCTATTTTTTACTTAAAAAATCTAAGAAGTCCATTGCAGCACTACCTTGATAGGAATAGACTGATCTTTTGCTTTCATTATTATCAATTGGAGTTTTTGTGCCTTATTCTCACGCCTATTATCAAGAGCTTAGTAAAATACTTAAACTAAGTGCCCCACTTTTTATTGCCCAATTTGCGCAAACTGCAATGGGCTTTGTTGATACTGTCATGGCGGGGGGCGTTAGCGCTAATGATATGGCTGCGGTTTCTATTGCAGCCAGTATTTGGCTACCCTGTATTCTATTTGGCGTGGGTGTGTTAATGGCGTTAATTCCATTAATTGCACAAGCCCACGGTGCAAATAAATTAGATGAGATCCCCAAAACAGGCCAACAGGGGTTATACCTTGCGTTGTTACTTTCCATTCCCATTATTGTTGTACTTTATAACGCAGGCAGCCTTGTGAATATGATGGCGATTGAACCTGACTTAAAACGTATTACTACACACTACCTCTATGCGGTATTACCCGCGGTACCTGCCTTTTTATTGTTTCAAGCGTTGCGCAATTATGTAGAAGGATTGTCACTAACTAAACCCGCGATGGTGATCGGTTTCACCGGTTTATTAGTTAATATCCCCCTAAATTATATCTTTGTTTATGGCCAATTTGGCATACCCGCAATGGGTGGTGTCGGCTGTGGGGTTGCAACCACACTGGTTTATTGGTTTATGTTAGCAGCACTCACTTTCTACGTTTTTATCAGTAAAAAGTTACACCCATTTCCACTGTTTAAAGCGTTTTCAAAACCACAACTTAAGCCACTGTTCTCTATTGCAAAATTGGGACTTCCTGTTGCTATCGCGATGTTTTTTGAGATTACCATTTTTGCAGGTATCGCTGTTTTAGTGGCGCCATTAGGCGCATTGGTGGTGGCTTCTCATCAAATCGCCATGAATTTTTCAAGTATGGTATTTATGCTACCAATGAGCATCGCCAGTGCGGTAAGTATCCGCGTTGGTTTTAACTTAGGTCAGAACAATAACCAAGGTGCTAAAATTGCCACCTATTCAGGCTTAGTCGTAGGTTTAGGACTTTCTATGATCACCGCACTATTAACGATTATCTTTAAAGAAGATATCGCACTGCTCTATACCGATAACCCAGAGGTGATTCAACTGGCGATCACACTGATGTTTTTTGCGGCACTTTATCAATGTGTAGATGCAATTCAAGTTGTAGCTGCTGGTGCGTTGCGTGGTTATAAAGAGATGACCGCTATTTTCACACGTACCTTTATCGCTTATTGGATCGTCGGTTTACCACTGGGTTACCTGCTTGCCATGACCGATTTAGTTATCGAGCCATTAGGTGCAAAAGGATTTTGGATAGGTATTTCTGTGGGTTTAACCGTGGCAGCGATTTTATTAGGGCAACGGTTATTTGTCATACAAAAAAAGTTAAACACATAGTGGTTCACAACAACCTCACTGACAATAAGCTATTATTTTTCACCTGATTTTATTTGAGAAGGACCTCATGTTTAATTTTTTTAAAACAAAACCACTGCTCACGGACGATGATGCACGATGGATATTTAATACCTTTAACTGGGCTATGGAACACTTTGATAGCGAAGAATTTTTCCAGCGCACGCTATTAATTCAGCCCAGTGACCAATTTTTCCCAGGTAATATTGATAGTCACCAAGCGATGGCAAGCACCGTATTTACTGCCACACTCAAATATACAGGGCTTACGCACTGGCCAATGCAACTAGTACACCCAGCAAACGTTGAGAGTCAACCACCGCCTTTTCTAAATTTTCATTTTAGCGCAGGTATAAAGCGTGATTCATCACAGCAGGGGCTACCCGCCCTTATCAGTGAATTTCCGTTGACCATCACCTATAACCTTAATCAAACATTGAAACCAGAAGATCTCAGTGCCAGTTTTGCACACTATATTAGCCAACACTTAGTTGCACAATCGCAGTTAGTACCGTTAGGAGGAAAGCAATACTTCGCAGAAGCCACCGAAATTTTAACCGTATTGATGGGGTTTGGCATTTTAATGGCAAACTCAGCGTATACTTTTAGAGGCAGTTGTGGGCGCTGTTATAACGCAGACGCAAATCGCCACGCAAGTTTATCAGAAGATAAAATGGTGTTTGCATTGGCACTGTTTTGCCGTTTAAAAGGGATAAAAAGTAAAGAGGCGACCAAGCACTTGAAAAAATATCTGCGTGGCTATTTTAAACAAGCAATGAAACAGATTAAAAATCATCCTGAGCAGTTACAAGCACTGTTCATGCACAACACATTAAATAAATGATCACAGAATAGACTCAGAAGTATTGCTTTAGCTGTACAAAGGCGAAACTAACGTTTCACTTCCATCAGTGATCAGCAATAAAAACACCTTTGGTATTACGCTGAGACTTGATTTCGTCCATTCTCTTTCGCAATATATAAATTTTCATCCGCTTTTATAAACAATGTATCGGTCGATTGATCATTGTCGAGATAATTGGCCACACCAAAACTACAGGTTACATCTTTTGCTAAAAAGAAAGCATCATTAATATCAGCTTCATCGTTAACTATTTTAGATTTAGGCAGATCAAATGCCGTCACTTGATTGAGTCCATAATTGCCTATCTGTAGGCGCTCTTCAATCACTAAACGTAGCCGTTCTGCCACCAAAGTTGCCTCTTTTAACCCCGTTTCGGGCAGAAGAATCAGAAACTCTTCTCCACCATAACGATAAGCAAAATCAGAGGGACGCAGTGTTTCTAATAACAACACACCAAATAACGCTAAGGTATCATCACCAGCAGAGTGTCCAAAATTATCATTGATCTCCTTAAATTTATCTAAATCACACATGATCAATGAAAAATCAGCAAGCTCTCCCAGATAAACCTCGCCTTCAAGACTTACTAGTTTGCGTTTTAAAAACTCTTTTTTCTTGAGACCGGTTAAATAATCAAGGGAAAGGTTATTAATTTCATTGAGGTTTTGGCTGGCTAAATCTAAACGGCCATCGGCGAGGTGCTGATTATGAGAATCAACAAACGCATAATTCATAATATCACGATAAAAAAGTGCACACTGTGACTCACAGGTCGTACGTGATGCATCTTCTGAACTGGGGGTTTTGATAAAATCTAATAACGAAAAAAAGGCATCAGAAAAACGAAAACCTGTATCAAGCTCAATCATCTCCCCTTGTTGATTTAAAACGTCCATAAAATTCCTGTAAAACGAAATAGTCATTCAATAATATTACGATACTTTCTAAAAATCATTATTGATTTACCATTGCATTGTGATGCGAGGCTGTTTATTCTGCCATGCCTTTCATTATTGATGCAAATTATGTTAAAAAAAATAGCACTAACAGCAATAAGTTGCCTATTAATAACACTGCTGTTTATTGATGTTCCAGATGTTATCCCTTTACGTTTGATGTTAACGCTGTGGTCAATCGGCCATATTGTGGTGTTTTCCTTTTTAGGTGGACTACTGCTGATATTTTATCCAAAGCTCAAACACGCTTCTCTCTTTTACCAGTTTACATTCCTAACAATCAGCTCATTGATAGCGGGAATCAGTATTGAACTAATACAACCTTTTTTTTCTCGTACCGCACAGCTTGAAGATATCTTTTTTAACTATATTGGTACACTCGCCATTTTAATATACCGAGGTAATTTTTCACATTTTAAAAAGTGGAAACTAACTTTGCAAGCACTCTGTACTGCTCTTTTATTTTACTTAATGCACCCCACTTTTTTAACCGCATATGATGAATACAGGTTAATAAGAGACTTTCCTATTTTAACGAATTATTACAATGAAACAACACTTACCCGCTGGAAGACTGATGGCACGTTAACGCTTCTAAAGCAGAATAAAAAGAATAAAAACATGATGCAGGCTACTTTTATTAGCCAACCTGCAAGCCGTGTTGTATTGCGTTATTTTAATGGTAACTGGCAACCTGACGCACAAGGTTATCAGCAACTCGTCTTGCGTTTTTTTAACCCTCATGAAAAAACATTACCTTTGCGTATTATTATTACCGATAAGCACTATGACAAATCTCATTCAGGTAGCAAATATCGTTTTGCAATAACAGTGCAACTAAGCAGAGGTTGGTCAACACACCACATTAAATTAACTGATATTGAGCAAAAACCGCAAGCGCGCAATATCGACTTAACACAAATAGCAGGCATTGATTTTTATATGTATAAACTAAAAACAGCCGTCACACTTTATATTGATGAGATTAAATTAATTAAGTGATTTTTCTCTTTTCCAAAAATAGATAGCACCAATCACTACCAACAACATAGGAAAACTGATTAATAATAGAGTTTGCCAACCAAATTGATAGAGGATCCAGCCCGAAGAGAGAGATGCAACCGCTTGTACACTAAAGACACAAAACTCATTTAACGCTTGTACTTTAAAACGTTCATTCGCTTGATAACTTTGTGGTAACAATGCTGTTCCGCTCACAAAAAGAAAGTTCCAGCCAATGCCTAACAAAATCAATGCACACCAATAATGTAATAAGCTACGATCGACTAACGCGATGATAAGGCATAAAGCAAAGGCGAATAACCCCATCATCATCATTTTTGCAGCACCATAACGAGTGATTAAAAAACCACTAAAAAATGAAGGTAAAAACATCGCCATGATGTGGCTTTGAATGACCCATTTAGTCTCATTTAAACTATAACCATCATGGATATGCATACTCATCGGTGTTGCTGTCATAATAAAACTCATCAGTGCATAACCAATAGTAGCGGCAAGTAATGCCACCCAAAATATGGGTTGTTGGATAATTTGTGACAGTTTACGCCCTGAAGATGGTGTTATTTTCTCTTGAATGTGATTCGGTCGATATAAAAACAACAGTAACATGGCAAAAAAATAGAGCACCGCTAATGCTAAATAAGCCCCTGCAAAAGGCTGAGACAACGTATCCCTACTCAATAAAGCTAACTCAGGGCCGATAATCGCAGCAGCCAATCCACCCAATAATACTTTAGCCGCTGCATTGGCCATTTGATCAGGTGCGACACTCTCCATCGCGGCAAAACGATATTGTTGTACAAACGCAAGCCCGACACCTAACATAAAAGTCCCAAAACAAAAGAGCCAGAAAGCACTCTGGCTAATTGCATAACTGGCAACAAGTGCACCAAAAATACTTTTATTAGCACCGACAATAAATATCTTTTTGCGCCCAAAACGTTGCATCAACAGCGTGACAGGAATAACCGCAACAGCCGTCCCAACAACCATTAACGCAAGAGGAAGTGTCGCAAGATTTGCAGAGGGAGCTAAGTCATTACCAATGATACCACCAGTAAAAACAACAATGGATGCAGCAGACATCGCTAAGGCACCAACAATCATTAATAACCAAACATTAAAGGGAAGCTTTTGCATATTAGAATCAAACTTTTACAGGGAAAACTAAGATCTTAACACAAGGTTAAGAGTAACAATCACAACAATACGTTTTTCTTAGGGTAAGTTAAGTTTCTTTTTTACATTTTCCGAAGATATATTTTTCCGATTAACAAAGATAATCCCAGTATCATTTTTTGCTTTTATACGTTTTCCTTGTATCACGTAGTAAACAGAAAATACCCCTTGATAGCCCATAGAAAAAGGGGTTTTCACCACAAAAACATCTATGTTCTGAGTCATTAATGCTTTAATCATGAATTCACTGGAATCAAAACTGATATGAATCATTTCTCCCATAAAAACTTAAAATGCTTTTTCCCGTGCAGAGCCAACCGTTACATCGAGTGATTCATCAATCACTATCTCAAGTCCCGCTTTTAATACCTTCTGAGTAAATCCAGCCTCTCACTCAGAGGTGGTACTTACCTCTTTATCATATCTAAATATGGCAATTTCCCCTTGGTCTTTTAGCGCTTTTTATTAGCTAATCGTCCTGCTGGGAAATTATCTTTTTTGAAAACAGATAGGCGCTCACCACCGATATCTCGGTCAATAAATACCGTTAAAATCCCTCTCTGTTTTAACTCTGTAATCAAAGGTTTTCGCTCTGCACCAATACCAATCCTAGACAGCCCTTTTCAATAACATGATTTATTAATAATCGCTCTATAGCAATATTAGATTCATTATTTGTGCCCATTACATAAACAGTGATTCCAAGCTCTTGTCCTGCTTGCATCCCGCCTCTTTGACCTCAGCCCAAAAACCTTTACCACCACCAGCAGTAACAACACCAATACATTCTGCTTGTACGTAATGAGTTATCAATATAAAGATAAAAAAAAACAGATGATAATAGTACACGTTTTATTTTCATCGCTTCCTCTATATTCATGGTACCTCAAGATGCAAAGTCAGCAAGGAAAATTGTGCCAAAATACTAGGCATAAAGTTGAAGCCTAGTTATTCTAAGTCGAAACTTCATAACGACGTAGATTGGTACAAGTTGCATTGCCCTACGGGGCTCAAGCTCGAAAACCAGACCTGCGTTGCAGTCATCGAAAAGTGAATAACAATTGCCTCATACTACGTCTTGCTCTGATTGTCGAGCTTGTGCCTGACAAAGCATATTGAGGTAACATGAGTATATGCTAGTTGCTTATTCAGTTAGTTTATTAATTTTCTGTTATGCTTCAATTTTAAGTAAATATATAAATGATATGCCAACTTTCCAATAAAATGATGATGAACAGATGTCTTTCAACAAACCGATAAAACCAGCCACCGATATTAATGGCGTGAAACGTTCTGCCTTTTGGCATTTAGGCAGACGTGATCACAGTGAACATGAACTGCGTAATAAACTTGCGCGTAAAACGGATAATCAAACATGGATTGATGCCGTTATCAGTGAATGTTATGAATACGCTTACCTTGATGATGATCGTTTTATTTGCAGTTTTCTGCGGTGTGCACAAAATAAAGGTTATGGCATTAAACGTATTCAACGTGATTTGCAACTCAAAGGCATTAGCAACCAACAGTGTGAAATCCATTTCCAGACAGATAAATTTGATTACATTAACAGTGCGACACAACTGCTACACAAACGTTATCAAGAGCGCATTGAAAATGCCCATTTAAAACAAAAAGTGATGGTTTTTTTGCAAAATAAAGGCCACTGTTTTGAACATATCTTTATTGCCATTGAAAATCATAATGAACACTTTCCCATCGAAGATTATGATGCAGTGGCTGATGCGTTTATGCTGTTAAATAAAAAATTTAGCGTTCAAATAGATGGAAAAAAAACACAAGATAAAGCAAAACGTTTTTTAATCTCGCGTGGTTACTCGTTTAACGAGTGTCAAAATGCAATTAAACAATTTAATGAACAGATAGAAGACCTGAATTAAAGAGAGAAATCATGGCTAAAGCAAAAACAAAAATCGCCTATGTATGCAGTGATTGTGGCGCTGATTTTACCAAATGGCAGGGGCAATGTAGTGAATGTAAAGCATGGAATACCATTACCGAATTTCGTGAAGCATCTAGCACCAGTAAATCAGTAAACGCAGCCTTTAAACGCAATAACCAAGGGGGTTATACGGGGGCAAACACAGGTGTGCAACGTATTAGTGACGTACAAGTTGAAAACGCTGCGCGTATTAGCACTGGGCTTTCTGAGCTTGACAGAGTATTGGGTGGTGGTATTACCCTTGGCTCGGTGGTACTTATCAGTGGCGATCCGGGCTCCGGTAAAACGACCCTACTCACCAAAGTAGCAGAGGTAATGTCACAAAATATGAATACCCTGTATGTGACTGCGGAAGAGAGTTTAAGCCAGTGGGCAAAACGCGCCATTGAGCGCTTAAAACTCAACTTTAATGACGCTAATTTTATGCTCTCTGATACTGACAGTATTGAAGAGATTGTCGATCAGTGCCTTGAAAACAATATTAAATTTGTTATTGCTGATTCCATTCAAGCGTTTGAGTCAAATTCAGTGGATGGCACTGCAGGAGGGGTCACACAAGTAAAAACCTGTGCCAAAATATTAAACCGCTTATGTAAACAGCATGGCATCACCCTTATTTTAGTCGGACAAGTTAATAAAAACTCACAAATGGCCGGCCCACAAACACTCAAACATATCATCGACACGGCCATTCACATTGAAGTCAACGATGCATCAGTGCGTATTTTACGCGCCGATAAAAACCGTTTTGGTGACACTGAGCAAGTGGGCATTTTTCAGATGACCGAATTTGGCATGCGCTCTGTTGATAATCCTAGTCGTCTATTTTTATCAGGCAGTGAAGAGCATTTTGAAGGCTCTGCTATTTCAGTAATCAAAGATGGATCACGTAACCTTTTAATTGAGATCCAAGCGCTTGCCACCGAGGTCGAGGGTGAAAAATCGATTCGTAACTGTATAGGTGTTTCCTATAGTCGTTTATCACTCATTACCGCCGTGCTAAAAAAACACGGTGGCATTCCCACCTATTACGATATTAATATCAGTTTAGTCGGTGGTCTTAAAATGGCGGATTCTGAAACGTCAACGGACATGGCCGTTACCGCTGCGCTACTAAGCTCAATCAACTCCAAACCACTGCCTGAAGATTCTGTTTTTATTGGCGAAGTTGCACTAACAGGCGAACTTCGCCAAGTAGCACAAATCGTCCCACGTGTGCGCGAAGCGCTTAGTCATGGCAAAAAACAGATTTTCATTCCCGCGGTGGCTTATCATAAATCTATGTTGCAGTTTGTGAAAGCAGGGCAAATCATTCATCCCCTCAAAAATATCAAAGCATTAATTGAGGCACTAAACTGATGCCTCATTCTCCACTATTACCACAATTTAAAACCCTGTTTAAAGCTCAAGGAAAACCAATACTTGATCTGGCTTGTGGCAGTGGCCGTAACGGTTTATATCTTCATCAACAAGGTTTTCCTGTGCAGTTTTTAGATAAAAACAGTATTGCACTGAATCAATTACAAACAGAGCAACAGATTAAAAAACACAACTGTACAGAAGTTGATCTTGAAACAAACGAGCAGGTTTTAAACGCGAGTAGTTACCAAGCAATTTTAGTCTTTCGTTATCTGCATCGGCCATTAATGACGCAGATAAAAGCTGCGGTTGAGCCCGGCGGATTTGTTATCTATGAAACTTTCACCACCGAGAACAGACAATTTGGCAGACCCAATAGAGACGCTTTTTTATTACAGCCTAACGAGCTAAAAGAGATGTTTTATGGCTGGGAATGTTTGCACTATTTCGAGGGGATTAAACATAACCCCGATCGCGCCATTGCGCAGATAGTGTGTCAGAAACCACAATGAAGCATGAGATTCCTACCTCTTAAAAATGGGCCTATTCACCTCAACACTAACTGAATTGTACATTTTCAATAATAACGGGGACAAAGCAGTGAATAAAAACCCTTAATATGGATATTGCGCTAATGAGGCATGCTCAATGAGTGTTTGCAATTTTTTCAAGTCAACTTCAGTACTCTCAATTAATTCACTATTGAAGATAAAAGCAGGAACGATACCGGCGGGATCAAGCCACGCTTTATAATTAACCTCGACTAATGAAGCCGTTATTTTTTTTATCGTCCAACGTGATTCAACGTGGGACAAACGCACATACCGATCATCGAGAGGCACGCGATCAGTGCATGAAAAAATCTTAATGGTGGTGATGTTTTCTGCAAATAAAGTATCCACACAAGTGATCAGTTCGCGATTTTGAAATGGCCATGGGCTATTGATAATGGTGCGCAATAGATATTGGTGATTATTATAAACGGCCAATACTTTTAAACTGTCCACCCGTTGCAACCATTGCGATGTTTTATCGATATCGGATAACACTCTAAAGACCAACGCGCTGGATTGGTGAGTAAAAAAAGTAGCCTCAACTTGCTTGAAACTACTTTGCTTGTATTGATTCAATGTAACGTCAATATTTAGCGTTGATTGTGACTCTTGTTGTTCCTGATGCACAATGACACAACCAGAAAGTAACTGTAAAGAAACTAACAAAAAACAGGTGGGTAATATTTTAAAATAAGAGTTCATCAATAAAGCTTAGCATAATAGGCAGAGGTTATAGAGATCCCATCTGCTATGTTATCCGTTAATATTTAGCACTGTAAACGTGCTTGTAACCATTGTGAAATGTCGGCAATCTGTTTTTCACAAACACTGTGCGCCATTGTATATAACTGATAGCTTGGCTGAAATCCAATGTTAATTAACGCTTGTTGAGCTTGTTCTCCTAATTGTGGCGCAACAACAGGATCTTGACTACCGTGCATAATACAGATATTAAGCTGCTTATTGCTGTCGTTTATCTGGATGGATGCTTTAGTGGCAAAATAGGTCGACATCGCCAGTAAACCCGCTAATGGTTGCGCATAAGTTAATGCGGCTTGATAAGCAACCGCCCCACCCTGAGAAAATCCAGCAAGAATAATGCGATTAGCATTAATACCCCGTTCAATTTCACGATCAATGAGTGCTTGAACCGCGATTGCTGAAATCGTTAACTGTTTAATGTCGACTTTGCGTTCAATGCTCATATCCAAAATATCGTACCATGCTGGCATCACCATACCACCATTAATAGTGACCGGTATCGAGGGTGAATGTGGGAAGACAAAACGAATAGCCAGCGCTTTGGGTAACTTTAATTCCGCTACAATAGATTCAAAATCATGGCCATCGGCCCCCAAACCATGTAACCAAATAACGGAAGCGGTTGCCTCATTTTGGGGTTCAACTTCAACGCAAGGTAAGTAGTTCATAAATAGTTTCTTATATATAGAGAGTGATATTCAAATAAGGATCAACTATATCACTGTTTTTGTTGCGCATAAATGCAAGCGCATTCATTTTATCCCCCCGCCATAAAACTCAAATTAACAGCAAATAAAATCAGCAGAATACCCGCCCCTTTATCTATTTTTTGTTTATGTTTATTAAAGCGCGGTAACAAGCTGGGCTGCGAAAGTAATAAGGCAACACAACCAAACCAAATGAGATGCGCTAGCACGATAATTAACCCATAACCTATTTGCATGATTAACGGGGTCTGCAAAGAAACCACTTGGGTAAAGATACTGATAAAGAAGATCGGCGCTTTAGGGTTTAATATATTGCTAATAAAACCTAAACGTAATGCACCAAAATGTGAGATTGGTGTAACGTCGACTCCTTGATCATTGTTTAATAATGCACGCGTGGTTAATAACTGCCAAGCGATAACCATAAGATAAGCGGCACCAGCATATTTAATGATTGAAAATAACCACTCAGAGTTGGCAATCACCACCGCCAGCCCTGCAATGGAGTAACTCGCGTGAATACAAATCGACAAACACACGCCTAATGTTGTGTATAATCCTGCTAAACGTCCATTACGAATACTGGTACGTGTCACCATCACAAAATCGACACCGGGGATCACCGCCATCAAAATAGCGATGCTCGTCACTGCAATAATTTCTGCCATAAACGTATTAATTAATAACACCATGCCTACTTCTCCCTATTATTAAAATAACGACTCTTTCATAGGTATACATTATGATTTATGAGATATTTAAAACAATACACTCATTTGTAATAGGACTTATGCCCAATGAACACAAATAAAATTATTCCTCTACTTGCTGATATGGCTGTTTTTGTGACTGTTGTAGAGCAAGGAAACTTCAGTAAAGCAGCCAAACAATTAGGGGTCACACCTTCAGCGGTAAGTAGACAGATCAGTCGATTAGAAGATGCATTAGGTATCAAGTTATTACAGCGTACTACGCGACAGTTGGCGTTAACTGAATCAGGACAAGTGACTTTTACTTCTTGTAAACAGATGGTGGAAGCAGCAGAGCAAGCGGTAAGTGCAAGCACCTCAACGACATCAACAGTGAGTGGTTTATTAAGAATTGCGGCGCCAAAATCACTTGCAAATCACGTATTACGTCCCCTCTTTGTGCAATTTTTAAAAATGTATCCTGATATTCAGTTGCACCTAAAAGTAACCGATAAGTTGTTAGATCCTATCCACGATGCAATTGATTTTTTAATCCATATTAATGATCTCCCCATCGAATCACTGGTCAATATTAAGCTCGGCAGAGTCGGACAAGTATTGTGTGCCAGCCCTGAATATTTACAAACACACCCTGCACCTTTGCATCCTGATGATTTAAAAAATCACGCTTGTATCTGTTTAGGCGAGAATGCCACCGATAATCGCTGGCAATTTATTAATAACAACCAACACACCACAGTGCAAGTGAGTGGCCCCTATTTAGTCAACCACAGTGAGATGCGACGAGATGCCATAAAGCAAGGTTTTGGCATTGGTTCATTGCCCGATTATATTGCCAAACAAGCGATTGAAGCAGGACAGTTAATTGCCTTATTAACGGATTGGAAACCGCAAGGCAACTACCATGGAAATGTCTGCCTGCAATTTGTACAAACAAAATATATGCCAAATAAAAATCGGGTATTCATTGATTTTATTAAACAAAAATTGCTAGAAAAACAAAATACATCGTAAACTTTAGACCCTGTGTGTCGCAGGTATCTTTGTTTATGGATCTTTAGCCGTGCTAATGATTTTGGTTAATAGCAATTCACTTGGCAACTGCATTACTCACTTTTAGTAAGAGCGAACAAGGTAGTTTTAGAACAAGGCCAAACTGATAAAGGTTAATTTACCTGATTAATAGTGCGAGTTATCCATAAACCCATAAACTGAGAGGCTTTTAAAATAATAGAAAAGTGATTCTCTCCCTCAACTATTTTTATCTCCTTCTGCGTGTTTATAGCGCTATTTTTTTGTGCAAAAAGAGTCACTTTTACGGGGTCAAACGCTTCATCTTTCTCTCCAATCCACAACCCAAACTGCTGTAATGCAGAGAATTGCGTATCAGGCGAATAAGGGGTGACGGCTTTTGACATATTGACGGTGTTAAAGGGGACAATTTCTGGATTTTTTTCTAAAATTCGCTTTGGAAAATTGAATTTTACCGCTTTTGCATGGCCTAAAAATAACCCTCCACTCATGGTATTTATCACAAAGTCTGAAACATTTACGCTCGAAAACGTATATCCGCCATTTTTATCTTGATCGTGACTGGTTTCAGAGCGGAATCCAAAATAGGGGGCGAGAAACAGATAACCATCAATAGCGGCGCGTTGCTCCCAACTTGAATAATTAAGCGCCAGACCCGCTCCTCCTGAATGCCCGCCAATAAAGAGAGGAAGAGAGGGATACTGCACACGGACATGCTTAACGATAGCATTAATATCAGACCAAACTTGTTCATCACTCGGGGCATCACCTCGCGCGCCGCCAGAGCTTCCATGCCCTCTTAAATCTGGCATATACACCGCTATTTCAAAGTCATCGCGTAAGCCAGCACCTATATGGTTATAGGAAAGTCCACTATGCGCACCCGCACCGTGGTAAAAAATTAAAATGGCTTGAGCGTGTCGCGGCAGATAAGCACGGAAGGCTAAAGAGGTCTCATCACTTGCTTGTAAATACTGCACAGGCATCAGCTCTTTTTTCTGTGCATTTTTTATCTCTTTCAATGAAAAGAACGGCTCTTGTGGCGGAGTCGATTGCTCTGCATGTGATTTATTGATTTGAACCAATAGCAGGAAAACCACCATCAAGCTCGGTAAAACAGAACGTAATATCATCATTATTCCTTTAATTAATTGTAATAAACTGTTTTTTAACGATTACTATCCTCAACATTAGCGCAACGCATCCAACATGACATTTTAATGCGTTGCTCTATACCCATGATACTTCGAGATGCAAAGTCAGCAAGGCAAATTGTGCCGAGATACTAGGCATAAAATTGAAGCCTAGTCATTCTAAGTCGAAATTTCATAACGACGTAGATTGGTACAAGTTGCCTTGCCCTACGGGGCGCAAGCTCGAAAATCAGCCCTACGTTACAA
>NZ_ATUO01000075.1 GCF_000420245.1 Psychromonas hadalis ATCC BAA-638
ATAAGGTTTACCACATCCAGACCGTGAACGGTGCAATAGCGCATTTTAAGGGTTGGGTTAACGGAAAAATGAAAGGCGTAGCAACAAAGTATTTATCGAATTATCTTGCTTGGTTTAGGGAAAGCAACGCAAAGCTCAATAAACAGGAAATATTAGTCGCGGCCTATGGGTGACAACAGTGTTCTACAACAGAGCCAAAAAATAGGTGCGCGAAATAGAATCTGATGAAGGTGTCTTAATCTTTGATAATACTGTTCAAGAAAAGCCTTATTCCAGTGGAAATGAGCTTATTAACTGGCACTTTGAGCATACTGTTGGTGGTTCTGTGAAAGGCATTAATTTACTGAATTGTATTTATCACTCTAATAGAGCAAGCCTCTCCGTTGCCTTTAAACTAATAACGAAACCGATTCAATACTCTGACATTTCCACGAGAAAAATAAAAAGTGAAACACCTAAGAATGACGATTTAATTGAGATCCTCAAAGCATGTAAACAAAATAAGTTAAAATGGCGCTATGTATTGACTAGGCTCTGTTCCATCTGGTTTTATTGTTTAATCTAACACCTTGTAAATGTTGAGATTACGTTAATTTGCTTTATCTATAACTCTTTGTAATTTAAGTGGCGACAACAGCAAAATGGAACAGAGCCATTGGCTAATACCAATTCGCCTAAGTAACTGATCGTTTTTACTGGTTTAAATTACTCATATCTGCGTTGCATTCAATCGCAATAGCTAACTTCTCTATTTGACTTCGTCAAACAGTACGCAGTACAAAACAAATGATCGTTTTGCTTATTACTCAATCATGCGCCTTGATCTTAGTAATTTATCCTACGCAAAACCTGATCATTACATTAAGTGGAATGGTTGTAATGATGTTGAGCTCGATAAAGACGCCATAGAAACGATCTATCAAAAACGGTGGAAAGTTGAGGTTTTCCATAAAAACATAAAATCCAATACTGCATCAGAAAAATCGCCAGCAAAAACAATAAAGACGCCAAGCAACCCTATTTTCATGTCATTGCTAGCCACGGTAAAGTTAGAGTACTTGAATATAAAAAAAGGGCTTACGACATTCGCTTTGAAAATAAAACTTTATATCAAAGCACAAAAAACAACAATTGAGGCTTTGCACCTAGAGCAAGTCTTAACTGCGCAACATCAATGATTAAAAATAAATTATAAAGCTAAGTGGTGTTAAAAAGCATTCATGTCCCCGTTATCACTTACAGTTATTTTCAACTATGCTACATGACCCTGATAAAAATTTTATGTTTTTACTGAATTACCACCCCTAATTCAGGTTATGTACAGATTGATCTCGCGCTAAAAAATTTAATTTATTTTTGTTTTTTATTTTATATTTTCGATGGCAATATCCTCTGTAATATATATCTTTTGTGTTTTTTATGAAAATAAAAAATCATTATGAAACTGTGCTTTGCATCAAGTTTTTGCTGAAATTTCGGAATATAATGTGAACATTCAAGAGAGATAGAGCCGAATTAAAGCAAGCTCTTTTTAATTTGGCTCTATCTATTTTAAACTAAGTTTTAGGTTTTGAGGGTGTTATTAATGAAAAAATTAATCTCAGCAGCAGATATTAAACAGGCCAAATTAGATAAAAAAGATTATATCGTAGCTCCAAGTAAACGTTTTATTATTACTCCTGAGGCATTGGATATTGCAAAAAATGATGGCATTAGAATTTTAGAGGAAGCGCCAGAAAGTAATACAAAGAACTTTTCTCCAGAGTTCATTAAAAATGAAATCAAAGCCCAATTACCTAATGTCGACACCACTCAAAGCAAAGAGATAGAAAATTTAGTTTCCAAAGCATTGGAAAACTTTAGTCAGAAAGTACCAAGCTGTCCTCGACAAATAAATGATGATGGCATTGTTCTCATTCAGGGTAGTGCGGTTCAATTAGAAGTGTTTGATGGTGCTCCTGGGAAAAACATTGGTTTAACTGACGTCATTGGACCTGAAGATAAAAGTAATATGGGAGTGGGTTATATGGGGTGGGAAAATGCATTTTTCCCTTGGACGCTAACTTACGATGAAATTAATGTGGTACTCGAAGGAGAGCTTCATGTTAAAACTGCTTCCGGCACATCAATCGCAAAACCAGGTGATATCATCTTCATTCCTAAGGGTAGCACCGTTGAATTTGGAACACCTACGCATGTTCGGTATATCTATATTACCTATCCAGCAGACTGGTCTTAAACATGCAAAGCAATTCAGCAGTTAAATTTATTACAGAAGATTACCTTTTAAGTAATTTCGGAATGCGCATTGGCGGTGAAATAGTATTAACTATTGGTACTAAATTTACGCCATCAGCAAAACAGTTGATTGATTCTCGCGGTATCTCAATTCGCTGGCAAGATGAAAAAGGTCAAGTTTTTGTTGAAGAATTTGACAAAGGCAAAGGTCACTCTGTTTTTAAAAAAGTTCACCCCCTTAAAACAAATAATATCAAACCTGAAAATAATTGTTTGTTATGTGGATCGGATGTTGTTGATAAACCGGCATTGATGACTCATTTAAATGACAAATTATTAGTCCCGAAAACACATCCCCGTATTTTTTTGCGGGGTAAATTAGATTTGTGCATTAGTTACTGCACACTCGTTCAAATTGACATGCTGAAAGAGCCCGCTTTATTAACGGGTTTTTTGGCCGATATACGTTCTTATCTTGGTGAAATATTAAAAGCAGAAGTGATGGAAAAAGCATTGCCAGAATTATTTCTAGGCGACTTTTCCTCTTCTGATATTCATCGCTGGTCACATAATCCATTAAAATATCTTGGACATGATCACATTTTGCCTGATGTTACTTTTGGATCTTTAGTTGGTAAGTTAAATTATTTAAGAGCATTAATTCGAGAATTAGAACTCGTAGCAACACAAACTTTTATCGATCATAGCTTGCAGCTAAACAGTGGGGGAGTTGATCGAAGCGATATTATCTCTGGTTTAAATCGCTTATCGAGTGCCGTTTATGTTATTCAAATTTTGATTTTACAATGTAATAACGGACAAGAGTCTGTTTTAAAAGGATTAAATCATGACGTTGCTTGATGAGTGTCGCGCTCAGTGCCTCAATAGCCCTAAAAGAATAGTATTTCCTGATGCAAATGATGTGCGTTTATTACGTGCTGCAAATGATATGAAATTGGCAGGGTTAGCCGAGCCGATTCTATTAGGAAGTCCTTTCGAATTACGTGATTGTGCACATGCTGCTGGAATATCAATGCCCTGTTTAACCGTCTTAGCGCCTGAATTTTCAGGATGCTTTGATGAGATGGTTTCACTTTATATGGCAAAACAAAGAAAGCCGTTGGAGAGAGACGAAGCCATAAAAAGATTAAAAAATCCTCTGAACTTTAGCATGATGATGGTTGATCAAGGTTATGCTGATATTTGTATTAGCGGAAACCTTTCTACAACGGGTAATGTTCTTCGTGCCGCTATTCGTGGTGTTGGCGTCGCTAAAAACTCTAAAACTGTTTCGAGTTTTTTCTTAATGTTGGCACCGGAAGGCGATAATGTGTTTGCCTTTGCTGACGCGGGCGTTATCCCTTTGCCAACGGTTGAGCAACTTGCTGATATCGCTATCGATACAGCAAAAAACTATAAAAAAATAACCGGAAATGAACCGCGTATTGCGATGCTTTCATTTTCAACCAAAGGAAGCGCATCTCATCCAGCGGTAAATAATGTTATTGAAGCTACTGAGCTCGTTCGTCAACGAGAGCCTAATTTGATTATTGATGGAGAAGTGCAATTTGATGCTGCGATTGTTCCTGCGGTTGCAAGGAAAAAAATGCCTAATAGCCCGTTGGCTGGTAGCGCAAATGTATTTGTTTTTCCATCACTAAATGCTGCCAATATTGCCTATAAAGTTGCTCAAAGACTTGGTGGCTATGTTGCTATTGGCCCGATGTTGCAGGGGCTTTCTGGGCATGTTCACGACTTGTCTCGTGGCTGCAGTATAGATGACATTATCGATATTTCTGTCCTCGCATCTAAAATGCATGACGATTAACCCAACCTACACTTTTAAGGAGATAAAATGGAAGCTTTAGGTATTATTGAAACGAAAGGTTTGACTGCTTTAATTGAAGCCTCAGACGCAATGGTGAAAGCCGCAAGAGTTGAACTTGTTGGTTATAAACAAATTGGTTCTGGTTATGTATCTGCAATGGTACGCGGTGATGTTGCTGCCTGTAAAGCTGCAACGGATGCGGGTGCAGCAGCTGCTCAACGCTTGGGAGAAGTTGTTGCAGTACATGTTATTCCTCGACCTCATGGCGATCTCGAAGGTATTTTTCCAATTAAAATGGAAAAACCAATAAAATCTCGTACAACAAAATCATAAAAGGAAATAAAAATGGACGCTTTAGGTATTTTAGAAACAAAAGGGTTAACGGCATTGATCGAAGCATCTGATGCAATGGTTAAGGCTGCAAGTGTTGAATTAGTTGGCTATCAGCAAATAGGCTCTGGTTATGTCACGGCTTTCATTCGAGGTGATGTTGCATCTTGCAAAGCCGCTACTGATGCAGGCTCTGTTGTTGCACAACGCTTAGGTGAGTTAGTGGCTGTCCATGTGATACCGCGACCACATCAAGATCTGGAAGCTGTTTTTCCTATCACAGCAAAAAAGTAACCAAGGTTAAGTGCCAATAACTACACCAAAAAATGTACGTTGAAATTAGGGTAAAGGTATTCCATGAGAATAGCGCGTGTGATTGGGCATGTAATTGCAACAGTCCGTAGTCAGAATATGCAAATGGACAAATTATGTTTAGTAGAATTTGTCAATCAGCATGGGGAAGGCAATGGAAGTGTTCATATTGCATTAGACCAACTTGGGGCGGGTGAAGGTGAGTGGGTGATGGTTGTTGCCGGAAGCTCTGCTAGAGCCGCGTATGGCCAAGAAAAAAACTCCCCAGTAGATCTTTGTATTGTTGGAATTATTGATGAAGTATCAGCTCATCATGAGTGTTGTTATGGTAAAAATAAAATGTAATTAAACTTAGAAAGGCAGTTATTATGGAACAACAAGATATAGCTGAAATAGTGAAGCGAGTCATTTCTCAATTACAACATGCTTCACCGACCACTGAGTCATCCTGTTCATTAAAAGAGCAAGGTGATTATGGCGTATTTGACACGTTAGATGGAGCCGTTGCAGCTGCAACGGCCTCACAAAAACAGATAGGTACTATCGCCATTCGCGACAATATCATTTTAGAAATTCGCAGAATGACGAAGAAGCATGCAAAAGAATTATCTGAAATGGCGGTTGCTGAAACAGGATTCGGGCGTGTGGAAGATAAGATAAAAAAACATTTGCTTGTTGCTCATCGCACACCAGGTACTGAAATTTTAGCGCCTCAAGCAGTATCTGGAGATGCAGGTCTCAGTCTAATGGAAAATGCGCCTTGGGGCGTTATCGCATCGGTGACGCCAAGTACTAATCCAACATGTACGGTTATTAATAATGCGATTAGTATGATCGCAGGTGGCAATGCCGTCGTATTTGCGCCTCATCCCGCTGCAAAAAAAGTATCACAGTATACCATTCAACTGATAAATAAAGCATCTGAACGTGCGGGTGGCCCTGCCAGTATTTGTACAACAGTGCTAAAACCCTCACTTGAAAATGCACAAGCTTTATTTGTTTACCCTGGCATTCGTTTACTCGTCGTGACAGGAGGAGATGCGGTTGTTGATGCTGCTCGTGCAGTAACCGATAAACGCTTAATTGCAGCTGGACCTGGTAACCCACCGGTTGTGGTTGATGAAACTGCCGATATTGAACGCGCGGCTATTTCAATTGTCGAAGGTGCTTCTTTTGATAACAATATTGTTTGTGTGACTGAAAAAGAGATTATTGCTGTTAGCTCAATTGCAGATGAACTTAAAACACAAATGTGCCGACATGGCGCCCATTTCCTTACGTTAGATCAAGTCGATACTATTGCCAAAATCGTATTACGAGGCTACCCCGGTGATAACATTTCTGTGAACCCTAAGTGGGTTGGACGTGATGCCTCTGTGATCGCTGCTGCTGCCGGTATTGATGTACCAAAAGAAACGCGCTTGTTAATTTTTGACGCCGATAAATCCCATATATTTGCAGTCATCGAGCAAATGATGCCTATTTTACCTTTAATTCGAGCTGCTGATGTGAATCAGGCAATTGATTGGGCGGTAGAGCTAGAACATAAAAATCGTCACACCGCGGCTATTCATTCTAAAAATGTAGATGCGTTAACAAGGATGGCGTACAAAATGGACTGTAGTTTACTGGCTAAGAATGGCCCTGCCATTGCGGCAATCGGCGCCGGTGGTGAAGGTTGGACAACGATGACGATTTCTACCCCAACAGGTGAGGGAGTGACTAATGCGCTGACCTTTACACGTAAACGTCGCTGTACCCTAGTAGATTCATTTAGGATTGTATAATGCAACAAGATTACTTGACCTTTGCAAATGAAAATTTGATGACCATAGAGCGTATCTTGAATGATGAAGAGCCGATTGAAACGCCAGAGGTCTTTTATGTGGGTATTGATTTAGGCACCGCAGATATTCAAACCGTTGTTATCAATGCGAGTGGCGTGCCTATTGCTGCTTTTTTAGATTGGGCCGATGTGGTTCGTGATGGTGTTGTTGTTGATTATTTTGGCGCTTGTCAAATTGTCCAGAAGCAAATTTCGAAGGTAACACAAAAGTTAGGTATTGAAGTGACAGAGGCCATTACGTCATATCCACCAGGTACCGATCCGCGCATTTCAATTAATGTTGTTGAATCCACTGGCGTGTTGGTAACAGAAGTGATTGATGAGCCATCAAGTGTGGCTGCATTATTACATGTTAAATCAGGGGTTGTTGTTGATGTTGGCGGGGGGACAACAGGTACCGCTATTATTGAAAATCATGAGTTGGTTTTGTCATTAGATGAGCCTTCGGGGGGGCGCCATATGACATTAACAATCGCGGGTGGTATGAAAATTAGTATTGAAGAGGCGGAGTTGCTCAAGAGAGAAAGTGAAAATGATAGGATCATTGCAACAATGGTTGCACCTGTTGTGGAAAAAATGGCCATGATTGTTACTGAACATATCAAAGGCTATGCACCTAAAACACTTTATTTGACGGGGGGGGGGACGCTGATAGGAGGTTTTGTTGAAATCTTTCAGAATGCTTTTCCACAGTTAAAAATTGTGAAGTTATCAAGGGCATTATATTTAACCCCTCTTGCCATTGCCAGTTATGCTCTAACAGAAAATAGGAATAAATAATGTCAAATTTAGCCCTTTCTCATGAAGATGTTGCCTCTATAGTTAGCCAAAGCATTCGGAAACAGAATGTATATAAGGGGTTTACGTTTCGCTCTCCAGCGGTAACTATTTTGGGGGGGAACTGCATAAATCAAATTGGTGATGCATTGTTAGAATTAGGTGCAAGGCATATTTTAATTGTTGCCGATAAAACAGTTAATAAACTGGGATTAGTGACTGCTTGTCAAGATTCAATTGTAATGGCAGGGTTAAAGTTTACATTATTTTCTGAGGTATGTGGTGAGCCCGATAGTGATCTTATTTATCAAGGTGTAGAAATATTACGACAAAGTCAAGCTGATTTTGTACTTGGAATCGGTGGTGGCTCTGCGCTTGATACGGCAAAAGGTATTGCTGTTATCGAGGACTATAAAGGCCCCTTGTCTGAGTTGAAATTGGGGGGGATATCTTCTCGGAAAGTGGGGCTGGGAGCCGTGCCTACGACGGCGGGAACCGGTTCAGAAGCAACAGATATTACCGTGATTAAAGATCTAAAAAATAACATTAAAGTACCTATCAAAGGTGCGTCATTAGTGCCAGATATAGCGGTATTAGATCCCAATTTGATGTTAGGAGTCCCCGCTCATATTACCGCTGCAACCGGTGTTGATACTCTCACCCATGCAATAGAATCATATGTTTCTCTGCATTCAAACCCTCTCTCAAAAGCTTATGCATATCATGCAATTGAAACACTTATTACAGCATTACCTATTGCTGTTGGTAATGGTGATAATTTAGATGCTCGTTATGATATGTCTGTTTCTGCTTACAAAGCAGGGCTTGCTTTTAGTAATTCAGGGTTAGGTTTAATACATGCCATAGCACATCAAATAGGTGCTCGGTATGATATTTCTCATGGCGATGCCAATGCAATTTTACTGCCTTATGTGATGGTGTTTAATTCACTTACCTGTGAAAAAGAATATGCAGAGCTTGCTGTTGCTTTAGGTGTTAGTCGTGATTCTATGACACAAAGAGAGCGATGTAGGGTGACTATCATGGCAGTAAGAGAGTTAATTGTAGATTTAGGTTTGCCGACATCATTGGCTAATTTTAATGTGAATAAACAAGATTTTTCAAAAATATCTAAACGGGCAATACAAGATATTTGTTTGATGGGTAATCCTCGAAAAGTATCAAGGGTGCAAATAGAAGATCTACTCGATAAAGTCTTTGAGGGTACATTACCAGCAGGCTACCAGTAATGAACAGAAAGGTAATTCATAGTATTGGCATTGATATTGGCACGACAACCACGCAAGTTATTTTTTCAGATTTAACGGTTGTCAATAGAGCGCCAGCATCTCAAGTACCCGTATATGAATTTATTGATAGACAGATTAGTTATCAAAGTCCTATTTTATTTACCCCAATTAATCGAGAGGGGTTAATTGATACTATTGAATTAAGGCACTTTATTGATCAGCAAATAAAAGAAGCTGGGTTTTCATCTGAAGGGGTTGAGACGGGGGCAATTATTATTACTGGTGAAACGGCCAAAGCGAAAAATGCGCGACAGGCGATTATGGGACTGTCAGAGCAACTTGGAGATTTTGTTGTAGCAACAGCGGGGCCTAATCTTGAATCGGTTATTTCAGGGAAAGGAAGCGGTGCACAAGAATATTCTAAAGTGAACCATTTAAAAGTACTCAATATTGACATTGGTGGTGGAACTTCAAATTACGTTATTTTTGATTGTGGGAAAGTGTCTCAAACAGCGTGTTTAAATGTGGGAGGCAGGCTCGTAGAATTAGATAACGCGGGTAATGTTAATTATATCCATAAGCCTGCGAGTCTTATTATTAAAGACTTATTCGGCGATGCTTTATTGCCCACAAAAATAACTAAACAGCATGTAAGTCAAATTGCGTTACGTATGGCAGAGTTAATTGTTGAAATTATTCAAGGGAAGCCAAGCCCGTTGGCAACTGAGTTATTACAAACAGAAAAGCTAAGCGACTTGCAAGGTTTGGATGTTATTTTTCTAAGTGGCGGTGTTGGCGATTGTTACTATCGTCAGCAAACGGCCAGTGTGCCCAATTTTGGTGATTTAGGGCCGTTACTTGCCAAAGCGTTACTTAATAGTACCGCGCTCTCAACTTGGAAAGTGAAGCAACCTAAACAGACATTACGAGCAACGGTCATTGGTGCGGGTGCTTACTCGTTAACATTATCAGGATCGACAATTTGGATTAATGCGGCGGAGTTACCACTTAAAAACATTCCAGTGGTTCACCCGGTTATCGATTGGGCGGAAAGTGAGCCAGAGATTTGCCAGAAAATTATCATAGCAGCGCTTCGCATGGACTTGTCTTTAAAAGATGACCACTATGCGATCTCATTCGGGCAAGATATGCCGGTACGCTACAAAACCGTTTTACACTTATCAACAGAGTTAGCTTTATTTTATCAAAAACATGGAAATAGCCATTTAACTGCTTTAATTGTTTTGCATAACGATATCGGAAAGGCATTAGGTATGATCCTTGCGCCATTACTTTCGACACAGTCTCTCAATGTTATTGATGAGGTGGCAACGCAGGAAGGTGACTATTTAGATATTGGAAAAAGTTATTTTGGCGGAGAGGTATTACCATTAACGGTTAAATCTCTTGCCTTTTCATCTTAATTGGGATCGCTTATGAAATTAAAAACAAACTTGTTTGGGCATGCATATACATTTGATAGTGTGAAAGAAGTTTTAGCAAAAGCTTCTGATTTACGCTCTGGTGATGTATTAGCTGGCATTGCTGCCGATACTGCTCAAGAGCGTGTTGCTGCTAAACATGTGCTCTCAGAAATGACACTCAATGATTTACGAGAAAATCCTGTTGTAAGCTATGAGCAGGATATTATTACACGAATCGACCAAGACAGTTTAAACCAGACTTCGTTTAAAAAAATTAAAAATTGGACGGTCAGTGAGCTTCGTGAATACATTCTTTCAGACACACCAACGGATGAAGATTACTCTCGTTTACGCAAGGGGTTAACAGCAGAAATGGTTTCTGCGGTTGCGAAATTAAATTCCAATAGTGACTTGATGTATGGCGCTAAAAAATTACATGTTATTACTAAAGCGAATGCAACCGTTGGTTTACCTGGGCATTTTAGTTGCCGACTTCAACCTAATGATACGCGAGATAATATCAGTTCAATTTTAGCGCAAACCTATGAAGGGCTCTCATTTGGCTGTGGTGATGCTGTTATTGGTATTAATCCAGTCACAGACACCGTTGAAAATACCACCATGATGTTAAATGCAATACAGGATGTGATTAATAAATGGGATATTCCAACGCAACCCTGTGTGTTAGCGCATATAACAACACAGATGGAAGCCGTACGAAAAGGTGCCCCAGGTGGATTACTTTTCCAAAGTATTGCAGGGTCAGAAAAAGGGTTAACTGAATTTGGTGTTACCGTCGAAATGCTCGACGATGCTTATGAAATTGGTAAGCAGTATTGTAATATTGCTGGCGAAAATATGATGTACTTTGAGACGGGTCAGGGCTCAGCGCTTTCTGCTGATGCTCATTATGGTGCAGATCAAATGACCATGGAAGCGCGTTGTTATGCACTGGCGAAGCGTTATAAACCACATCTATTAAACACGGTTGTTGGATTTATTGGGCCAGAATACCTCTATAACCATCAGCAAATTATCCGAGCGGGTCTTGAAGACCATTTTATGGGTAAGTTATCGGGAATGCCGATGGGATGTGATGCTTGTTATACAAATCATGCTGACACAGATCAAAATTCAAATGAAAATTTATTAATTTTGTTAGCCGCTTCTGGTATTAATTTTGTCATCGGAATGTCGATGGGTGATGACATCATGTTAAATTATCAGACAACCGCGTTTCATGACACTGCGACTGCAAGGCAACTATTAAATTTACGACCTGCACCTGAATTTGAAGCCTGGATGGAAACAATGGGCTTGATGGAAAATGGGCGCTTAACAAGTAAAGCGGGCGATCCATCAATTTTCTTTAAGTAAGGAATGTAGAAATGAATAATCAGAAAATACAAGATATTGTTGCAACGGTTTTGGCTCAGCTAGGGGAGTCCGCATTATCATCTGCAGACATCATTAAAATTGGAGATCAAACTGCTTCTACTGTTGCTAGCATTGAGCAACAAAAAACAGTCGTTAGCGATGAATTTTTGCCTGATTTAGGTAACATCGAATTTAAAAAATGGAATGGTGTGCAGAATGCAGCGGATCCTAAAATTATTGATGATTTAATGAGTCAAACAAATGCACGACTTGGTACCGGAAGAACAGGACCTAGACCAAGAACAACGGCTTTACTCCGCTTTCTAGCAGATCATTCAAGATCTAAAGATACGGTATTAAAAAATATAGAGTCCTCATGGCTTGAAGAGCGAGGTTTGCTCGAAGTACAGAGCTGTGCAAAAGATAAAGATGAATATTTAACGAGGCCTGATAAAGGCAGGAAGTTGAGTGAAGAATCAATAAAAAAACTGCAAGAGAATTGTATCCAATCACCTCAAGTGCAAGTTGTTTTATCGGACGGGTTAAGCCTTGATGCCGTGACCGCTAATCATGATGAAATTTTGCCCGCATTAATAAACGGCTTAAAAAATGCAGGGTTATCTGTTGGCACACCATTTTTCTTGCGTTTTGGTCGTGTAAAAGCACAAGATGAAATTGGTATGCTATTAAATGCAGAAGTAAATTTATTATTGATCGGTGAGCGTCCTGGTCTTGGTCAATCAGAGTCATTAAGTTGCTATGCAATTTATAAACCATCAAAAGATACAGTAGAGTCTGATCGCACTGTTCTTTCTAATATTCATGCTGGTGGTACTCCGCCTGTAGAAGCTGCTGCTGTGATTGTTGATTTAGCTAAAAAAATGTTAGCTAAAAAAGCAAGTGGAATTAATTTAAAAGCATAAAAAGTGGGAAGTGAAATATGGCTATTTTAGATAAAATTCAAGCGTCAGTGCTTGCAACGCGTATCATTGCATCAATAGATCCAGCATATAAAAAAGAGCTAAAGCTTAAAGATGAACATAATTGTATTGGTTTAATAACATCTGATTGTGATGATGTTACTTATTGCGCGCTAGATGAAGCAACCAAGGTTGCAAATGTTGACGTTGTATATGCCAAGTCATTTTATGCTGGAGCCGGGCATTCATCCGGTCCTACGTCTGGGGAGGTGATTGGTATCATCGCCGCAAGTTCACCGGCTGATATTGAAGCTGGCTTAGATCGAATAAAATCTTTCATAGCAGAAGATGCTGCATTTCAATGTGCAGATGAAAAAGGTGAGCTTGCATATTTTGCTCATCTAGTTTCCTCAACGGGCAGTTATCTCTCTGCAGAAGCTGGCATTACACAAGGCGATCCCCTTGCATATTTAATTGCACCTCCACTGGAGGCAATGTTTGCTGTTGATGCAGCATTGAAAGCTGCCGATGTTAAATTAGTCACTTTGTTTGCGCCGCCATCAGAAACCAATTTTGGAGGGGCGCTCTTAACAGGATCGCAGGCTGCATGCCAAGCTGCTTGTGATGCATTTGAAGCGGCGGTTTTAGAGATAGCACAAACACCCATTATTAATTAGAAAGGAGCGCTTGAATGGACCAACTTTTGCAAAAAGTTCAACAAGGAGGCGTCGTTGGCGCTGGCGGGGCAGGTTTTCCAACGTATGTAAAATTAGATTGTCAAGTTGAATATGTCATGGCAAATGGTGCTGAATGCGAGCCTTTACTTTATAAAGATCAAGTTTTGATGCAACGTGAATCAAAAGAGTTTTTTGGTGGAATGTTATTAGCGATGCAACAAGTTGGTGCTAAGCGTGGCATTATTGGCATTAAGAAAAAAAATAAAATCAGCATCGATATTTTACGAGAGACATTACCTGATTCAATTGAGTTATTGTTAATGGAAGATGTTTACCCAGCAGGCGATGAGGTTGAGCTGATATATGAAGCGATCGGAAAAAGGGTTCCTTCTGGAGGTTTGCCAAAAGATATCGGTGTTATGGTCAATAATATTGAATCGTTTATCAACATTTATAAAGTGGCACATGGTCATGCAGTAACAGAAACGATGATAACCGTGCATGGAGAAGTCAAAAATCCATTTACAACTTGGGTGCCGATTGGCATGTCATATGAGGAAGTTATTGCACTTGCAGGTGGGATCACATGTGACGATTTTGTTGTCATTGAAGGGGGACCTATGATGGGCTCTGTTACCACAGATCTCACGCAGCCAGTGACTAAAATTTCCAGTGGTTTATTGGTTATTAAAAGGGACTCTCGTGTTGCCCGTGCAAAATTAAAAAGTGAAGACGATGTACGACGTATCGGCAAAGCAGCTTGTGATCAATGCAACCTTTGTACTTCAATGTGTCCTCGTGCGTTGTTAGGTTATCCAATCCAACCACATTTAGCGATGCGTGCGTTGCAAGTTTCAGGTGTGAATAATTTAACCTACGCTTTAGCTGCTCAGGCATGCAGCGGATGTAATTTATGTACTATGTGGGCATGTCCAGAAGGTTTAGATCCTAGCCGAATTTGCGTCACTACAAAACGTGAATTAAAAAGTAATAATTTATGGCAAACACCGGCAGAGTTACAGTTGAAAACGATCGATGTACATCCATTAAGATCGTATCGAGGTGTGCCAACAAAGCAACTTGTTAGACGTTTAGAGCTTGTTGATTATATTTCAGTGATCGCTGAATATGTTGATTTTAATGAGTTGTTGGCAACCAACAAACAAAATATTGAACGTGTGGTTATTCCGCTTTCTCAACATATTGGCAAGTCCGCCGATGCGGTTGTATCGGTAGGAGATGTTGTCAAAAAAGGACAGATTATTGGGCAAGCTGTTGATGATGCGCTTAGTGTGTCTATTCACTCTAGCATCAACGGAAAAGTGATAGCTGTTGATACTGCTATTGAAATTGAAATTGAAATTATTTAAAAGAGTTAATTATGATTAATGCAATTGGTTGTATTGAATTAAATTCAATAGCACGGGGTTATGTTGTTACGGATGCAGTGTTGAAAGCTGCTGATGTAGAGATAATTTTTAATCGGACAATTTGTCCAGGAAAATTTATGGTAATGATTTCTGGTGATGTTGCCAGCGTAGAAGCCGCTATTGAGACTGGAATACGAATTGGTGCAGGGGAAGTTGTTGATGACTTGATTATTGCTAATGTACATCCTGATGTGTTTCCTGCAATTTCTGGAACTCGTTTAGTGGAAGAAACGGGGGCGCTAGGGATTATTGAAACATTTTCTGTTGCATCCATTGTTGAAGCGGCTGATGCGGCGGTTAAAGCTGCAAATGTACAGTTATTAGAAGTACATATGGCAATGGCTATCGGTGGCAAAGGTTACGTGACATTAACGGGAGATGTTGCCTCTGTTACCGCCGCCGTTGAAGCTGCTGCCAATAAAATAAAATCTAAGGGGTTATTAGTTGGAATGGAAATCATTGCACAACCCAGAAAAGAAATATTACGAGATAAGCTTTAACTCCGGTTGTTATAATTGGGCTATGAAAAATTGCTAAATTTAACAACCTATTAGGTATTTCTTTTTCTACAAGTCTGCGGTTGAAGCGATAACAGAACTCATGAAGTATTCTTGTAGAAATATTCCTGTTACACCATGAATAGTACCGAGTAAGAAAGCTTTCAAATTACCAATTGCGATATGTACCCACGGTAGCCATTCATCAACTGCGTAACATCAGTTAGTCATGTAAAAAATTTCATGCATGGTACATTTTACGTATTAATTTGAAGCCCCTTCCTCGATATCTTGTGGAATTTAGTTATAAATTTAACCGTCGTTATGACTTAGAAAGTATGATTGAGCGACTTGCTACTCCACCAATGCCTGCTCGATTTTTAAAACTGGCTGAGCAAAGGTGGTAATCAAGAACCTTTGCTGAATAATAGTTCAACAAGAAGTTTTAAAAAAGTTTAGGTTGAGGTAAATAGATTTTTTTTTGCTGTTTAGTACAGGTTAATACTGGCTACTACCGTTACTGATATTGAGCCAAAGATGCTGACATAATAGCGTAACGATAAGCAAGCGCGCAGAGAGAGAAGCAATGTTATATCGGTTTTACTCTGTTGTGTGATTTTTTGACACAGATTTTAATGTCTAGACCATTTTATTTTGTTTAATAAATCATGTTGAATATAGGTTGAAGAAGGAATTAGAACAAAGGTAAAAAGATCAAGAAACACGATTTTTTTTTGATTTTTAATAAATTATTATAAATGTGATTTAGGTGCTGAGTAGTTACTAGGTTTTTAATGTTTTGTCGGCGCTATCAATGTTTTATGCTAACAATGTAATACTATATATACATATTTTACCATTACATTGAAGTGTAATGTCGTAATGTAAACTAACTAACTAACTAACTAACTTTCATTAGGAGTCAAAATGTCTAATAAATTAACAGATTCAGGTTCTTCTGAATTTATGGAACAGAGACAACTTAAAAAAGGTGTTGCTGGTCCTTTTTTACTAGCAAGTTTAGGAGTTTCCTATGTGATCTCTGGGGATTATGCTGGCTGGAACTTTGGCCTTGCAACTGCTGGCTGGGGAGGGCTCTTAATTGCAGCTACATTGATGGGAATTATGTATTTAGCCCTTGTTTTAGTGCTGGCTGAAATGTCTTCAGCTATTCCAACAGCAGGGGGAGGGTATAGTTTTGCTCGTCGTGTAATGGGGCCAGTAGGAGGGTATGCCACTGGTTTAGCAGTATTACTTGAGTATGCGATCGCACCTGCTGCTATTGTTATATTTATAGGCCAATATACTAATGCTTTATTTGGTTGGGATGGTCCAACGGTTTATGCGACTTTTTATGTTATATTTATTGCTATTCATTTGATTGGTGCGGGGGAAGCTTTACGCGTTATGATGGTCATTACCGCTTTGGCGGTTATTGCTATCATTGTAACTGCATTCGGTCTGGCTCCTCATTTTGAAGTTGCGAATTTATTTGATATTCCCCCTGATGTCAATGTTGCAGGCGCAACAGAATTTTTACCGTATGGTTGGTATGGCGTTTGGGCTGCATTACCATTTGGTATGTGGTTGTTTCTTGCAGTTGAAGGTGTTCCTCTAGCAGCAGAAGAAGCCAAAGATCCTAAAAAAGATGTACCCAGAGGTATCATTGGTGCCATGCTCTTTTTACTTGTTTCCGCTGCCGTCGTTCTATTTCTCGTTCCTGGCGCTGCGGGTGCTTCCGCTGCGGGTGAAATGGGCGCTCCATTAGTTGACGCATTACGCAAAGTTTATGGCGAAGATTCTATGCTCGCTAGTTTTGTTAATGTAGTCGGATTAGCTGGGCTTATCGCCTCTTTCTTTTCAATAATCTATGGTTATAGTCGTCTAGTATTTGCACTTTCTCGTGCAGGATATCTACCGGCATTCCTATCGTTAACGGGCAAACGAAAAGTGCCAACTTGGGCATTGGTTGTTCCAGGCCTTGTTGGATTTATTGCATCTTTAACAGGTGAAGGAGATAAGATGATTATGATCGCCGTATTTGGTGCGACCATTTCATATGCTCTTCAATCTTATAGTTATATTCTACTAAAAAAGAATGAGCCTGAATTGGAACGTCCATATAAAACACCTGGTGGAAGCTTTACCGCCACCATTTCACTCGTCTTATCATTGATTGCTTTAAGCTCTTGCTTTGTATATGATTTTAACGCTGCAATGTGGGCCGTTGGTTTATATGTAGTTGGAATGTTATATTATTTCATCTTTAAACATAAAGAGGTATCTAAAAAAACTGCTGAGGAGGAGTTTGCGGCACTTAAATCCGCAGAAGCAGAGCTTGATTAAATAAATTTTAAATATTAATGTTGAATATAAGCCTCTTATAATTCTATAAGAGGCTTTCTATTAAATAATTGGATTCTAAAGACTATGGATACAGCGACCGAGCGAATTATTCAGGAATTTGTCCCAGGCAAGCAAATTACATTAGCCCATCTTATTGCAAATCCAACAGAAGAACTTTGTGAGCGGGTTGGTGTTGAAAGTAATGGAGCTATTGGGATATTAACTTTAACGCCAGGTGAAACTTCAATTATAGCAGGGGATATTGCGACAAAAGCGGCCAATGTCCATATCGGATTTTTAGACCGGTTTTCTGGTGCATTGGTTATAACAGGTAACGTTGCCGCTGTTGAAGAATCGTTACAACGTGTTATTCAAGTTTTAGAAACGCGTTTAAATTATACGCCTTGTCAAATGACCAAAACATAAATGAAAAAAAATCAATTAGATAACATCGTTTTTGTGGGTGAAGTTGATGCAGGGAAATCAGCTTTGATTGGTAAATTGCTCACTCAAAAAACGAACACAGGAAAAACACAAGCACCAATTTATTATGATGGAAATATTGTCGATACTCCGGGAGAGTTTGTTGATAATAGGGCTTGGAGTGGTGCCTTAATTTCAACCATTTCAACAGTAAAAACAATTGTTTATTTACAACCTGCAAATGCAATGCGATTTGCTCCTGCAAGTGGGATCTTAACTGTTTATCCAAATAAAAGAATTATTGGTGTAATTAGTAAAGTGGATGTAGATAATGCAAATGTGGAAAAAGCAATTCGTTTTTTAAAGCAGAATCGAATTCCAGAACCTTATATAGAAGTTTCTATTTATGACCCCGCTTCTATTCAGATGCTTTCAAAGGTTCTGTCAACTTAAGTCCTTTGGTATATATTTGAATCAAAAGCCAAGTTCAGGATAACTACGAAGCATCATCGCAGCTGCCAGTCTCCCATAAATATGTATAAGTAACCCTTTTGATGAACGGACGTTTGATGCATCTTCAATGCCAGTAACTTTATTGAGCCAACCAAATAATGCTTCAATCGGCTGCCTCATAC
>NZ_ATUO01000076.1 GCF_000420245.1 Psychromonas hadalis ATCC BAA-638
CTTTACCTGATTCATTCATCCAAATTAAATGGAAAGCTGACTTTGCGATATCTAACCCGATTGTTATAGTATTCATGTGACCCTCTCTATTTTGCTGTATATAGAATGTTTAACACTACTATATTGGCTCATTTGAAGCCGTAAGTGGAGTGGAGAGGGTCCATACCATTAATCCGCCTAAGTAACTGATCGTTTTTACTGGTTTAAATGACTAATATCTGCGTTGCATTCAATCGCAATAGCCGGCTATTACTCAATCATGCGCCTTGACCTTAGTAATTTACCCTGCGTAAAACCTGATCATTATATTAAGCGGAATGGTATTAGGTATCCACACAAAGTGATACATTAATCTAAAAACATGATGCGTATTTCTTTGAATTTCCATGCACTTAATAAGGACGAGCCCAGTCTACAGGCACGCCCTCGATATTTTCGCTACGCGCGGTTAAAGTTTACTGTTACTTTATATTCAATCTCTTAGCCAAACGGTGTAGATTGCCTGTATCCAGTTTCAGTTGTTTGGCGGTGCGTGACCAGTTATGGTTATTTTCTTGGTAGACCTGCTTTATGATTGTTTGTTGAAAATGATTTGTTGCTTCTCTTAATCCGCTATTGATTACCTTTTCTTCAATTATTTCATTAACCTGTGTTTGCTTCTCTGAGCTTTCATCATTGTTTATATTAAAATGCGTGGCGTTTATTTTGACTGATAAATTAGTTGATTGTGATTTTGCAAGCACAGCAGCCCTGTTTATTGCATGCTCTAATTCTCGAATATTTCCCGGCCATTGGTAACTTTTTATTATGTTAATGGCACTTTGTTCAATACTTAAATTGGCTAAAGCAAGTTTGTTTCTGCATCGCTCAACAAAAAATCCAGACAGCAAAATAACATCGTCACCCCTATCGCGCAGGGCAGGAACATGGACGGGAAATACATTTAAGCGGTGATATAAATCTGCACGGAAATGTCCTGTTTTAACCTCTTTATGCAGTTCTCGATTAGTGGCTGCAATAATTCGGGTATTGACTTTTAAGCTTTGTTCATCACCCACTCTTTGTATGTCACCATACTGTAATGCGCGTAATAACTTAGCTTGCAGTGATAGTGGTAACTCACCCACTTCATCTAAAAAAAGCGTGCTGTTATTTGCTAATTCAAATTTTCCTTTACGATCGCTTATTGCACCCGTGAATGCACCTTTTACATGACCGAACAGTTCACTTTCTGCAACCGATTCTGGCAGCGCCGCACAATTGAGATAAATTAATTTATTTTTATGACGGCTTGATTGTTCATGAATTGAAACGGCAACTAACTCTTTACCAACGCCAGTTTCTCCCGTTATCAGTACAGACAGATCGGTATCTGCAACCGCTTTTATTTGTGTTTGTAAACTTTGTATCTCAGTTGAATTACCGATCATATTATTATCGATCTGTAAAAAGGAATTATTTACCTGATCATTATTTTCTATAAAGCCAGTCTGTTTTTCCAGACGTTCCATTAACAGTGATGTATGCAGGCTGGCTGATGCAAGTGCGCTAATAATACGCAGTTCCTGATTACTGAATCGTTCAAACTGATCCGCTTTAAAAGCATCAATGGTTAAGGCACCAATTAAGTGATCATCAGCAAGCAGAGGCAGGCCGATACAGGAGTGAACATTCAATTTTTCATGATGATTGGGGATCAGCCCATCATAAGGATCAGGTAGCGTGCTGTCTGCTGGAAAACGAACAATGTCACCAGCGCGGGCGATCGCTTCTAAGCGAGGGTGTTCGGCAATATTAAAACGACGACCTAATACTTCGTCATCAAGTCCGTTAATCGCTAAAGGCAGGAAGTGCTGATCTTTAAATGCCAGTAATGCGGAAGCATCACAGTTAAACAGTTTTCTGATAACTGAAAGTAGTTTTTCAAAGCGATCCTGACCAGAAAGGCTGGTTGTTAAATCAATGGCTAACTGGGTTAATGCCTGATTTTTATTTTTCATCTTAAGACCTCTTTTTTATTAACTTTCATTGTCATTATGACACCACCTTTGTTAAAAAGACACTTTTAAATAGTGTCATTATGACAATCATCAAGGCATTTTAGAATAAAAGTCGTTATAAATCAGTTGGATAAAAACTGGCACGCTAGATGCTATAGCGAAGATAACTTTTTAAATTTTTATTCAATAAATAGCAGGCAGGAAAAATGACAATTCATATTAAAAATAATGTTCATTGGGTGGGTCAACGTGATTGGGAAATTCGAGATTTTCACGGGACTGAGTATAAAACAACTAAGGGAACAAGTTATAACAGCTATTTAATTCGTGAACAAAAAACAGTGCTGATTGATACCGTAGATCATCGTTTCAGTCTGCAGTTTATTCAGAATCTTGAGATGGAAATAGCGCTTGATGAAATTGATTTTATTGTGATCAACCATGCAGAAGAAGATCATTCCGGAGCGTTAGCTGCGTTAATGGCAAAAATCCCCAATACACCTATCTACTGTACAGAAAATGCAATTGATTCAATCACTGGTTTGCATCACCACCCAGAGTGGAATTTTAATATTGTTAAAACCGGTGACACTATTGATATTGGTAATGGCAAGCAGCTGATATTTATCGAGTCTCCCATGCTACATTGGCCAGACAGTATGATGACTTATTTAACGGGTGATGCGATTTTATTCAGTAATGATGCCTTTGGTCAGCATTACTGTGATGAGCGCCTATTTAACGATGAAGTTGATCAAAATGAACTGTATGAGCAGTGTTTACGTTATTACGCCAATATCTTAACACCGTTCAGTAGCTTGGTAACGGCAAAAATTAAAGAGGTATTAAGCTTTAATCTGCCTGTTAATATTATTGCGACTTCACATGGAGTGGTCTGGCGTGAAGATGCGACTCAAATTATTCATCAGTACCTTGAATGGGCTGATAATTATCAGGAAGATCGTATCACCATTTTTTATGATTCTATGTCTAATAATACCCGTATGATGGCCGATGCCATTGCGCAGGGAATTAATGATGTGGATGCGAATGTTGCCGTTAAAGTTTTTAATGTTTCCCGCCACGATAAGAATGAGATCTTATCTAATGTATTCCGCTCCAAAGGTATTTTAGTTGGTTCATCAACCATGAATAATGTGATGATGCCTAAAGTTGCAGGCATGTTAGAGGAGATAACGGGTCTTCGTTTTAAGGATAAAAAAGCGGGTGCTTTTGGTAGTTACGGCTGGAATGGCGGTGCCGTTGACCGTATTCATACTCGTTTAACAGACGCGGGTTTTGAAACTATGTTAGCCATGAAAGTTAAATGGAAACCAGATGGTAAAGCGATACTTGCTTGCCGTGAACATGGCCGTCAGGTTGCAAAAAACTGGGCGCTACAAGAACTTGCCGGGCAGTCACTGCTGCTTAAAGCGCTTGATGAGCCGGTGCAGAGCGCGAATGACGATCTAACCGTTACTCATGCGGATCTGCAGCAAAATATGTTATGTACCGTTTGTAATTGGGTTTACGACCCACAAGTGGGTGAGCCGAATCAAGATGTTGCTGCGGGTACACCTTGGCATGAAGTGCCTGATAGTTTCTTGTGTCCTGAATGCGCCTTAGGCAAAGATGTTTTTGTTGTAATCGAAAAAGAGCGTTCAGCATGAGTGCACCTATTACTATTATCGGCAGTGGTTTTGCTGCTTATCAGCTTATTAAAACGATTCGCCGTACGGATAAATTAACCGCTATTTCTTTATTTACTGCTGATGCGGGCGATGATTATAACAAACCTGATTTAAGTCATGTTTTTTCTAAAAATCAAAGTGCGTCTGATTTAATCAAGATCTCCAGTAAGCAGTTTGCCAGTGATTTTAATGTAGATTTGCATCCCTTTAGCCGTGTTGAACGGATCGACAGAGTAGAAAAAAACATTACTATTAACGGGATTAAATTTACCTATTCAAAATTAGTACTAGCAACCGGTGCAGATGCGTTTATACCCGCAATACAGGGAGATGCGTTTACTGAAATTATTACTTTAAACAGCCTTGCAGAGTACGAACGGTCACAATCAAAACTTGTACAAGCAAAACGCATTGCCATTATTGGTGCGGGTCTTATTGGTACTGAGTTGGCAATGGATCTTAAGCAAAGTGGTAAAGAGGTTGTGGTGATTGACCCTTGCACCTCTTTGATGGCCAATATGCTACCTGAGTTTGTTGCCCATTCATTACAGAAAAAGATGTGTAAATCTGGGGTTGTTTTTGAATTAGAACAAACAGTAAACGCTTTAAACAAGGTTGAAAATGGAATTTCTGTGCAACTGAGCTCAGGAGTAACACACTATGTTGATTGTGTTATCTCTGCGGCCGGTTTAAAGGTAAATACAGATCTGGCCAAGCAGGCGGGTCTTAAACTCAATAAAGGTATTGTCGTTGATCTGCAGCTGAAAACCTCTGATGAAAACATTTTTGCAATAGGTGATTGCGCAGAAATCAACGGCAAAGTGATGCCGTTTTTACAGCCTATCTTGTTAAGTGCAAATATATTGGCAAAAAATTTATCAGGCGAGCCTGCAGAGCTTAAGCTCACAACGATGTTGGTTAAAGTAAAGACGCCACTGATGCCCATTCAATTAGCGGGGGATTGTGTTATTCGTGCCAGCCGTTGGCAAGTTGATATTGACGCGACAGGAACAACGGTTAAAGCATTTAATGAAGCAGAGCAAATGGTCGGTTTTGTGGTGACAGAAGAACGCATGAAACACGCATTTCCACTACTGAAACAATTAAACAATTAAACAATTAAACAATTAAATGAGGATATTATGATGGAAAGCGATCAATAATTTTGCAATAGATCTTAAACTTTCACCCACATTCTATTGAAAATAGTTCGCCTTTCGTAACTCATTTTTACATGATCGTTTACAGCGCGCTTTATGGCACTTTAAAGCCATTAATCACCGCATGATAAGAGCTGATTCTTGAATATATATGGATGATTATTAAACAATAACAGCGCTTTAATTAAAGCGCTTCCCCAGCATCACTTAGCCACATTACCTGACGGCTTAAGAAAAAATTAAACATTCGAATAAACCATGTAATTGTTTTTTCCTGCACGTTTAACTTTATACATGGTTTCATCTGCTTTTTTCCTTAATGAACCTGCTGTATCAGCATGATCAGGAAAGATACTCGCACCAATGCTAGCGGTTACCTGTAGTTTATTTCCGTTGTAATGCATTGAATCTGCCAAGTCACAAATGAGTTGCTGGCACTTATCTTCTAATGCTTGAACATTATTAATATTATTCAGAATAACCATTATTTCATCGCCCCCAATTCGGCAAACCGTGTCTGACTCGCGCACGACATTGATAATTTTTTGAGCGACATTTTTTAAAATAGCATCTCCAGCATCATGGCCAAAAGTATCGTTAATATATTTAAAATTATCCAAGTCTACGTATAACACCGCCAGTTTCTTATCTTGTCTTTTTGCTGCTTTTAATGACATGTCGAGACGGTCAAGGGCGACTCTTAAGGTTGGCAACCCCGTAAGTGGATCATGATTAGCGAGTAACTTGATAGTCTCTTTTTGTTCAATAATTTTCATTTGCGTTGCAATTCGAGCTCTCACAATAGCCATATGAAAAGGTTTGTTGATGTAATCTTGCGCGCCTAAACTTAGACCGTGCTCTTCATTTTCTACGGAATGCAAACCAGTCAAAAAGATAACCGGAATATCTGCAGTTTCAGCATCAGCCTGTAATCGTTTTATCACTTCAAAGCCATCAATACCAGGCATGACAATATCTAACAGAATAAGTACAGGTTGCTGCTGCTTTGCTATATTTATGCCCGTTTCTCCAGACTTAGCCGCAAGTATCTGGTATTTATCACCTAGTCCACTATGTAATAATTTTATGTTGCTTATTTCATCATCAATAATGAGGATCGATTTCATACCTAATCCTTTAATCCATTTTGTAAGGTGTCATTTAAAATGCTGATTTGTTGTAACGCTAGTTTAAATTCAAAATCTGCAACCAGCTTATAGATATCATTGCTTTTGTCAGCATAACTTGAATGTAGGCACAACTTGGCTAACTGTTCGGCTAATTCCTCAGCTGAGGCGTTGGATTGCTCTAGCATCGGTAGAAGTTGTTGAATCAAGGTTACCGCTTGCTGGGTATTAAATAATTTAGTTTCACCCTGCCCATTAGACCTCTTAAGGGTTATCAACTGCCCCATTAAATAACCAAAGTTGTTGATAAGTTCAAGAGTATTATCTTCAATTTGTGCTGTAAAATCAGCTTGATAGGTAATTTCTTCTAAGTCATTAGCTTGTTGGGCTAGTTGCTGTGCACCTAAATAAGAAAATGTAGATTTTATAGTGTGCGAGATACGGTTTATTGCTAGCATATCCTTATTCTTTAGGGCATCTTTTAAATCGTTTAAATTTTGATGATCAGCGATGAAATCAACAACAAACTTTTCATACCTTTCTAAATGTTGCTGAAAGTAACTTAAACCTTTAAGCACGTTTATAGCATCGATATTCGCCAGTTGTTTTACAAAATCTGAATAAAAAGCAGGATTATTGTTTGTTTGATTAGCGTCTATTGGTTTATTAACCTGTATTTTGATTGTAGGTACTTGTAGATGTTTTGCTAATGTTGCGTACAAGTGTTCAGGATCAATTGGCTTAGTAATATGATCATTCATGCCCGCTGCTAAGCTTTTTTTACTATCCCCAGCCATAGCATGGGCGGTCATTGCAATGATAGGGATGTCAATGTTCAGTTCCGTTCTTGCTTTTATAGTGGCAGTTAAACCATCCATTACGGGCATTTGAATATCCATCAATACCAAATCGTATTTATTTTTGCGAGATAGCAGTTCCAACGCTTGCAGACCGGTCTCTGCAATATCAACCTCAACTAAAGTCTCGGCTAAAAAACCCATAGCAACCTTTTGATTTAACGTATTATCTTCGACTAATAATATATGACAATTTTTTAAATTAGGAATGACTGAAGTAGATTCAGAGGCGCAGGTTTCAAGGTCAATGTGATAAGCCATTGCCATTAGTTGATCGATAAGCAAACTCTGATTGACCGGTTTCTCTAAATAATGTTGGATACCAATAGGTTCACCTAATTTTTTTATTTTGTCTTTATCGTATGCGGAAACCATTAATATTTTAGGTACGCCACTACCAAATTCTTGGTGCAAAATTCTAGCCGCTTCAATACCATCCATTTTGGGCATGCGCCAATCCATAAAGATAAAATCATAAAGCTTATTGTTGTTAAAAGCACTTCTTACTTTTTCTATCGCTTCGAGTCCATTTATAGCAGAATCTATTTTGCAGCCTAAAGGAGACAGAGCATCAGTCAACACTCTTCTTGATAAATCTATATCATCAACCACTAATATTTTCAAATTAGAGAGGGCTTCTTTTGATATAACAGATACTTCTTGATAGTTGCTATTCTCTTCATATAATATGTTAAAAGTAAATGTAGATCCTTTTCCCTTTATGCTTTTTACTGTTATTCCCCCCCCCATTAATTCCGTTAATTGTTTGCAAATAACTAAACCAAGCCCTGTGCCACCGTATTTCCGAGTAATTGAATCATCAACTTGTGAGAATGACTTAAACAATTTTTCTTGCTGGCTATCATCCATACCTATACCGCTGTCTGTAACAGCAAACGTTAAGCACTTTACGTTTTTTTCATCTTTGTTTACCGAAATAGACACAACTCCCTGCTTGGTAAACTTTATTGCGTTGGCGACAAGATTGGTTAAAATTTGCTGTAGGCGTAATGGATCACCTATTAGTTGATGTGGCACATCAGGCGCAATATACGTAATGAGTTCTACATTTTTACGGTGAGCCTTTAGTTTCACAACACCTATCATACGCTGTAGTACTTTACCTAAATCAAAAGGGGTATGTTCAATATTCATTTTACCCGCTTCAATTTTTGAAAAGTCTAAAATATCGTTAATTAACCCCAATAAGGTTTCAGATGAATCAAGAATATTAGATAAATTTTCTTTTTGGTCTTGATTCATTTCAGTACGCATTGTTAAACGACTTAGTCCAATAATGGCGTTCATAGGAGTGCGAATTTCATGGCTCATTTTTGCTAAAAAATTTGATTTGGCTTGGCTGGCATTTTCTGCTCGGCCCTTTTCTAACTCGAGCTGAGTTAGCGTGGTATTGAGTTGTTCGGTACGTTTCTCCACTAAGTGCTCTAAGTGATTATTCATTTCAGACAGTTCAATCCTTTTACTGTTCAGTTCGGTAATTTTGTCTTTAATTGAATTACGCATAAAAATAAAGCTTTTACTAAGCTGACCTAGCTCATCATTCGAAGAGATATTAACCTCTTCATCTAAGTTACCATTAGCAAACTCATTAGCTGCGACACTTAACTTAACGATTGTTTTTGACCATATAGAAATCATAAAACCAGAAAGCAGAGTAACGATTAGCGTTGAACCTAGGGCTAATATAGCTAATAAATAGATTAAATCAGCGGTTCGTTGCGCTGTAACAGACTTCGCGACACTAGCGACAGCATAACCCACTTTATGTTTCTGGATATAAAGGGGATAAATAATGGCATCGTAGCTTTGCTCTAACTTGTCGGTTAGGGTGATCAATTGATTTATAAAAAATCCATCTTTAGACAAGTCTAAATCTGGCATTAATTCATTATTTGCTAAACCATTAATATCGTACAAAGTGATATCTACACCATGGTGCTCTTTAAATTTAAGAATATTGTTAGGTATAGATTTGACCAGTAAAAATGAACCAATATTAAGCTTGTTATTTTTTGACATTTGAATGTCATAATTTTTTTCCATTATCAGGTTTATCTTTTGCCCATTCTTGTGTAATGCATATTGATCTTTCTGTTGGTAGGTCACAGGAAAAATAACAGGATCTTCAATTAACTCTCTGCCTAATGGCTTCAGTTTATAGTGATTGTTGTTATCTACCTGAACTAAGTTATTAATATCGCGATCGTAATAGAGAGAAAGTCTCTTTTCGCCGCTTAATTTGGGCGCGTAATAAAATGCAAATTTGTCTAACTCTCCAGAATCAATTAATAATTCCTGGTATTTACTAAAATAACCAGTAAACGATAAACCAACATCTAAACTCCAACCTGACTGTATGGTACGTAACGTTTGAAATGCTATATTTTTTTCTTTAGAAAATTTATCAAATTGATTATTTATATTTTCAGGTATTTTATCGAAACTTTTTTTAAATAAGGAATAAGCGCTAGAAATATTTTCGCTATTCTCATCTTTAATTTGTTGTATATGAATAACCATCGCTCCCACAATGGTGACAGATGCCGTAAATAGTACGACTATGGCATTAAATAATACGGCTTTGCTTCTAATATTCATCTATTACTTGTCTTTTGGATATGAAAAAGGGGAGTTTTTCCACTCAATATAATATTTTTTTTGCTTTTCTAAACCTACTGAGTAAGTAATTCTGTCCCAATGTTGAGCAATCAAATTAAGTGCTTGTGTTGGAGAAAGCTGTTTAGTAAACGCGGTTTTTAAACCTTCGGTGAGTGACTTTTCATAAAGATTAATTTCTAACAAGGATAAGTCTATTAGGCCTTGTTTAGATGACTCCTCTAACGTATCTAAATATTCGCCAGCGCCTGCCCACAGTTCTCGATAGCTTGGGTCGTTAAAATGGCTAGTGCGATAAGGGTCTCGTAAACTATAGGGTATTTTAACTCGGTCGAGACTGATCTCTTTACTTGTCATCCATTGGATAAATAGATATGCAGCTTGCTTATTTTTACTCTGAGAAGAGATAGATAAACTAAACCCCGCGGCTAAGGCACTATTTTGACCAGGTGTAACAGCATATCCCACTTTACCCGCAACATCACTTTTGGGCACCCAGGACAAATGCTCTGAATTTAGGCCATATCCTTCAGACCAACGGCCGAGTGGTGGCCAAAACTCCACCATCGCAACTTGGCCACTAATAAATGAGCTGAGTACATCCATAAAGCTCCATTGACCCGCTTTAGGTGGCATCCATTTTTGACGATTGACCATTTGAGTTAAGGTTTTTATAGCAATTTTGCTATTAATCGTGGTTTTCATTGTTTCTGAATCAAAGAAAACCCCCTTATTATTTCTAAATTGTTCTGAGAAGAAGTAGTGGGATAAATCGTTATGCATGAAAGCGGTACCATAAACCTCTGGTGCCAATTTATCGGTAAAAAAGGCAGCAATTTGATCAAATTGTAGCCACGTTTTAGGCGGTGCTAATGGGTAACCGAATTGCTGTAAAAACGCCTTTTTATTAGTAGGGTCAGAAAATAGGTCTTTGCGATAATAAAGCATCAGCACGTCACCATCATCTGGAATAGTATAAGTTTGGCCATTAAACGTCATCCAGTTATCACGAAATGAAGGCGCAATATCCTGCAACTCACTCTTATAATTAAACTGTTGCAGATAAGCATCAAGCGGCTCAATTGCCCCCAAGTTGATATAATCAGGCAATCGGTTTGGCACTATGCTGATCACGTCATAACTATAGGACTTAAAAAAGTGCTCTTGAGAAACAGATGGGTAAACCTCATCGATAGCTAGTTCGATGACATTGATTTTAATGCCGGTTAACTTTTCCCAAAGAGGCGCAGAATAAAGTAATATCTCTTTTGCCATTAAACCTTTGTTCCAAATTACATTTAGAGAAGTTCCCCTATAAGCTTGAGCATGTTTAACCGCTTCATCAGCTTTCGATACAGAGGTAGTGGCTCTACTTGGCGAAGCGACTAAACTGCCTAACAGTAAAAGGGTAGATATTACGCAATATTGGATTTTCATATTTATCTGCTTTTCTTTTTTTAATTAAGTTTTAGTCTTCGAGCAGTGTCTGTAGGTTAAACGCAACATAACCACCGTATTGAGCAGGAAAGTTATTGATGGCTATCCAAAAAATTTATGTTCTTGGCAAGGCAAACTTTTAATTTTTAGGGGAACTTGTTTAATTATATTAAAACTAGCTTTGGCTAAGATGCCCTTATTCATAGATATCCTTATATTGCACGCAGTAAAAAATGTTAAAAATAATTCGACATAAAAAACAAAGTTATTTATAAAACATATTATATATAAATATTAAAATATTATAAATGTCAAGTGTGAGATTGCGATCTTGTATTACTATTTTTCATTGTCAATATGATGCGTTATGCAAGTTCAGACCAAAAAATATAACACCCACAACAAAACGATAGCGTTCGATGAAATGTATTATAAATAGCAAAAATGGGGGGCCTAGTTGTCATGTAAGAGAAGCAGGTAAATATATCGCTTTTTGAATGTCGGTATTGCAGAGCACTAATCGTTGATGGTTATACCCATTCCATTGGCTATATCCCAATTAACTGTGTCTGTGATATTGTGAGCCTTGAAGTGAGAATAACTATCTCCAACAACTCACGCCTTGTTAGTGCTAATTTTGAAAGGAAAAATGTAAAGTGCGACCCTATTGAATTTGCAGAGTTCAAAAGCTATCACGGTTTGGGCTCAAAAAAAGGTACACTTTCTTCTATTCATTTAGGCCAAACTAGTTTCAATTTTTTTCTTTTTCTTTTTCCTTGTTCGAAAGGACTGCTGTTTTTTCAAGTGAGCGTTGAAAATCTTCATTTGCAGCATATTTCACAAGCCCAAAATTAAAATTTGTTTTAAACATTAACCCCGATTTACTTTTTAGAGTCGTATTTGATAACTCTATTTTTGCATTTATTAGAAACGATGTAATGCTTGCTAAAGCTTCTTCATTGATAAACAACACAAATTGATTATTGCTATACTTCGCAATATCAAAATTTATATTCTCATTTTCAAACTTCCGGGTTAAAAACTTGCTTATGTAAATAATGACATTGTCTGCAATTAAACTCCCATATTTGTCAGCAAGGTAATTACAATCGGTTACATCGATCAAAAGCAATAAACCTTTTGTTTTAAAACCACCATTTTCATTAATGGCATGGTTATAAATCCATTTTCTATTGAAGGTTTTGGTTAAAGGATCAAGGTATATTAGACCTTTTAGTGCTTGTATTTCATTCTTCATTTCGGCCAACGCAAAACCTATTGTGCTTAACTTATTTTCATCCTTATCTTTAATAGCCTTTTGTGCTTCTTGTGTTACATCAGATAAAGTGTCTATATTTTCTACCGTCTTTTTCATATAACTGTTTATATCTCTCAACTCCTCAACAATGACACTGCTAATTTCACTTTCAAAGTGCTCATCATTTATATCAACACTCATTTTTTTAGCATTTTTATCAAATAATTTAAAGTAAGAAGAGGGAAGAATTATTTCATCTTGTAATAATTCTTGTATCGTTTTGTCTGTTATTTTTCTTAAATTACCCTTCACTTCTTTCTCCAACAATTTGCTCTATTGAGATTGGTTTTTGAATGTAATAACCCTGTGAATAATCTATTCCTAAAGATTTTACATATCTTTGTATTTTTAAATCACTTACATATTCGGCAACTATTTTTATATTTTGTTTGCCACAAAACATAACGATACTTTTAATAAGGTTCATATATATATCTTCATCAATTTTTTGTATTAATGAACCATCTATTTTAAGATAATCAACATTCAGCTTTAATATATATTCGTAATTTGAAAAACCAGTGCCAAAGTCATCAATTGCGATACTTACCCCATACTCTTTTACTTTATAAATAAATTCATTGATAATATCAAAATTTTGAATTCTTTCACTTTCTAAAATTTCAATCGTCAGGTATTTACCGATATCTTCTTGCTGAATTCTGGCAATAATATTATCGCTTATTAAAGGGTTTATTATGTCGTTATACTCTAAGTTAATATTGGCATGGATCTTATGCAGTATGATGATATCAAAAACTTTATTAATTAATATCTGCATTAATTGAACGTATAATCTATAGCTCTTTGCTTTCTCTAAAAAAGCACCAGGAAGTAGCATATTACCGTCTTTGTCAAAAAGTCGCATGAGAGCTTCATATTTAACAGTCTTGTCTTCCTTATTGCAGCAAATTGCTTGAAAATAAGGTTCAACTTTTTTATTTTCAATATTGTATTGTATTAGCTCAATCAGACTCTTGCTCGAGGATTCATTTTTATATAAATTGGAATCAAAAAACACAAAAAATTCAAAATTTTGTTTGGCATTATACAAAGCCTTTTCTGCATATATAATTAAATCTTTACTCGAACTTTTTGAACAACCTATGGTTGTATTAATATTTATTTGAATTTCAGGATTGAAAACTTTAAATTGGTGAGTTATAAGTTTTTTTGTGATGATATCTCTTATTTTGAGTATAGATGTTTCAGATAAATTATCGTAAAAGGTTACTGAAAATACATCTGAATGGTGCCTTACTACTTTACCTACTATTTTCACACCAAAAGTATCCATCAGCATGTTGTTAATTTCATTTTTCAGAAGTGCTTTGATAATTACTTTTAACTGCTTTATTACTGCATCCCCGTTTTTAAAACCATAAGAGGCATTGATATCTTTCATATGTAAAATATCAATTAAAAAAAGTGTTTTAATTTTACTTTTACTTTTAAAATACAAATTCAATGGGAACAAAGTACAACGTCCTTTTAACATTAAAATTCATTGAGGAATAAGTTACTTTTAAAAGCACACATACAATAATGAGCACTCTTTCTGTGAATATCGAGTATCTTATTTTTAGTTCTTTTAAATAATGAATAACGACACCTAGATGGTTAAGTCTGACCTTGCCTTTTAGATTCATTAAAGATGCATATCGGAGATATGTTGGTCCATAACACTTCATATGATTGTAGTCACTACCATAAAATAAGAGAAGAGAAGAGATTAAAATATGTGATCTATCTTTTTCCCGTTTATTGGATGAGATAGAAATATTAACTTTATAATATGTAATACTTACCACTTCTTAGTGTCGCACAAAATAATTACGTAACACACTGATAAATAAACGCTTATGTCCGCCCCGCTCACACTTATAAAATTATTCACAAATATTTACTTGAAATTTATTATATGCAGGACAAATTAATCACATAAGACAGGAAGATCGGGGACATCCGTATCTTTAACGCTATAATTTCATCAAAAATATAAATTTTCAATGCTAACAATCAAATAAAATAGAACAGAATTCACAAAAAATAGAAACTTAAAAAATAATAAGAAGAAAACACTAATTTAACAATTTTTAAACGAGAAAAGTCATTAGCAGTGTGCTAATAAGATGATGACAAACCGCAGTAAATAACTCAGTGGACTATTTTTTGTAGCTTGCTTTGTCCTGATATCCACCGTTTACCTGTATGCTCAGCAAAGAGAGCAAGCTCCTCTAATGAGCCCACAGCACCGTGATAATCTTTACCGAAATCATTGGCTAAGCTAAACCACACTTCACTATCTAAACCAAGAGTGCTGAGCAAACACGGCACTTGCGTTGATATCGATCCTCGCTTATCTTTTCGCATCATTCGTCCAGTCCAATCAACAAGTTCAAGATAATCAATCAACGTAAAATTAATCCCATGAGATTGATGCTGATGCGCGCACCGACAAATCTAATCAGGGGTTTACGCACATTTTCATCTTTATTTTCAGTATGATGCGATTTATTGTGGATGCGTTCAAAAATAGAAGTGTATTCCGATTCTTCAACACTTGCTGATATTTTGGCGCGGATGGGATTCAAATCGACATACGCAATGCAGGTCAATAACGCTTTTTCATCAAGCAATGCTTGTGACTTAAACCGGCCCTCCCACTCATTTTTCGGGAAAAAATGAGAATAGCTTTAGCTAGCCCGAAGGGTGAACGCCATGGATGGTAGTGAATAAAATCGCCCTTTACACTTATCTTCTTTATTCGCCTTACAGGCAATAAATTCATTTAAACAGCGCATAAACCACGAGATATTTGATAAACGTGATCGCCATTCGCCGATCACAGAAAGTGCCATCTCTTTTTGGGCATCAGAGTGCAACTCTCCTTTTTGCCAACGTAATACAATAGGTGGGATTGAGTATATTTTTCCCAAGCGTTCACAAATATTAGCATCAGAACAATCTTTTAATTCTGTCTCATTCACATATAAAACAAGGTGATAGTGGTTGCTCATAATGGCATAGGCACAAACTTCAATACAAAATACGTCCGTTAGATCTCGAATACGATCAATCATCCATTAGCGACGATGCTCAAAGTTTTTCCCTGTGTAGCGATCATCTCCACATAAAAAAGCGCGCGCACACAACGGGAAATACAATGGTAATAAAGAGTATCGGAAAGTGAAATCAATGAATCACGAGATTGCGTCATTCTGGCCTCCAAAGGTTAGCTGAGCCCCTTTTAATTGATTAGCGATCTCAGTAGCACCGATACCCCATGGTAAGTTTAGTTCTATATGCCTTTTTTTATTCCATCTATAAACTTACCGACGATGTCGCAATCATGCTTCTCATCATAAATTAAGCACAAATCGGCTCTTAATTTTTCTTTTAATTTTAGAAACTTAATTCCATTCCATTTGTGTTTAGTGAACGTATTGGGTACTAACGTTATGGTGTCACTATTTGCCACATAAGCCATTAGCGTAGTGGGCTCGACAACTTCTTTTACTACATTAGGAATGAATCCTTCTTGTAAACAAGCATTTATAATGAAGTCTGCTGATGCTGAGTTTTTTTTGCTCATAAAGGTAAAAGAATAAGCACTTAACTCTTTTAACGACACCACATTTCTGTCTTTTAAATCGTGATTCTTAGAAACTGCAACAATAAAATTTTCTTTCGTTATCGACTTATAACTATAGGGGGAAATATTGAGGGTATCCGCGAAGCGAACGATACCTATCTCAATCTTTTTTTCATTTAAATATTTCTTTTGAATTTCAGGATTTAAGTCAAAAATATCGGCCTTATGATCAGGATATGTATTATGAAAACTATTAAGGATTAGGTCAAAACCTCCCCAAAATGCGCTACTTACCATCCCTACCCGTAACATGTTTTTATTACTGCAGCCGAGTTGTTGAACTTGGTTTAATGAAAGTTCAATCGTTTGAAAAATAACATTGCACTTTAATTTCAGTAGTTCCCCTGTTTTAGTTAAAGAAACGTTTCTAGAGTCCCTTTCAAATAACTTAGTACCTAATAGGCTTTCAAGTTCCATAATTTGATTACTTAATGGAGAGTTAGTAATACTTAAATTCTTTGCAGCTTGAGTAAAGTGTCCTGTCTGTGCAACTTCATAAAAATATCGAAGCATTTTGATGGTTACTCGTTCAAATAATAGTTGTGTCATATTGCTAAAACCATTGGTGATGAAGTTCACAAATTAAAATTCTATAAGTTTCTATTTTATTGTTAACTGAAGTTATAGTGCAGATATTTTAGCCTCATAAAATTCACTATATAAGATCATATAGAAGCAATAATGTGATCACGTTCAAATAATAGGGCACTTTCTTTCAAAAGGCCTTCCTATCTCACTGCTTGGCTAAATTATTATCCTTTATTAAGGGATGAATGTCGCTATTTAAGCGATGGTAAAGCACATGATTTGGATTATTATTATTATTCGAAATTACATAACTGAAAGGTAAGAAAAATGAATATAGATCCTGTTACTAATGCCCTAAACACTATCCTAGAACACAAGAAAGACTTTAAACCGAAGGCCGCTTTTATTTTGGGTTCAGGACTTGGCGTACTTGCTGATGAGCTTGAAAATAAAATTATTATTCCTTATGAGGAACTAGATGGCTTTCCTGTGAGTACTGTACAGGGCCATTCTGGTGAGCTTGTTTTAGGCACAATGAATGGTGTTGAAGTTGTTTGTATGAAAGGACGCGGACATTATTATGAACACGGTACCATGAAAGTGATGACTTCAGCGGTAAGAACATTTAAAAAGCTAGGTTGTGAGTTTTTACTCGTAACTAATGCAGCGGGCTCACTTCGCCCTGAAAGTATTGATGTGGGTTCATTGGTTGTATTTAACGATCATATTAACACTATGCCAGAGTCTCCGATGGTTGGTAAAAATGATGAAGAATATGGCCCTCGATTCTTTAGCCTAGCAAATGCTTATGATAAAACACTTCGAGCTGAAGCATTAGAAGTTGCAGGTATAAACGATATCAACCTTAATGAAGGCGTATTCGTTTCATATACAGGACCTAATTTTGAGACCGCTGCTGAAATTAGAATGATGCAGATTATTGGTGGAGATGTTGTAGGCATGTCAGTGGTTCCTGAAGTTATTGCGGCTGCCCATTGTAGTTTACCTGTTTTATCTATTTGTGCGATTACAAATATGGCTGAAGGCTTGGGAGATGTTGAGCTTTCTCATACCCAAACACTAAAGTGCGCGAAATTGGCTGAAGCTGATTTCATTCGTTTCATCAAAGCTTTTATGAATAATCATTTCTGATTAAAGAGTTTATATGTTTGCCATAGGTTTTTAGGAATCGCCGTACTTCTCGGTATTGCTTTTGCCATTTCAGGTAATCGAAAAGCAATCAAATTGCGTACTGTTGGTACTGCTTTTTTGTTGCAATTTATTATTGGTGCAATGGTGTTGTGTCTGCCATGGGGAATGAAAGTATTAGAAGTGATGTCACACGGAGTACATGCTGTTCTTGATAGCGGAAAGGCAGGCATTAACTTTTTATTTGGCAATCTTGTTAACTTTTCAGTAGATGGCATTGGCTTTGTTTTTACACTTAATGTAGTTCCTTTAGTTGTCTTTTTCTCTGCTTTAATTTCTGTGCTGTATTACTTAGGGAAAAGATCGGGGACATCCACATCTTTCAAAACACCCTCTATCATTTTTAATTCATCATTAAATACGTCAGATACAACAAAGCCCCGATACTTATTTTATAAGAGATCGAGGCTTCATCATTTGTTTGCTACCACTGGACGGACTTGAACCGTCACTTCTTTTCATACCCTAAGGTTTAGTGATTTTGAGCTTTGTAAAACCATAGCTACTAGTATTTTTCTTTAGGCACCAAAAAGCCCCTATCAATAGAGGCTTTA
>NZ_ATUO01000077.1 GCF_000420245.1 Psychromonas hadalis ATCC BAA-638
ATTGAGTAATAGCTAGCTATTGCGATTGAATGCAACGTCGCTATTTATTATTTTAACCAACAAGATAGATCAGATACTTATGCGGATTGGTATAACACCCCAATGCAAATAGAAACATCTAACATTGATGTCGGCTCATCACAGCGCCTACTGCTAATGTTTTCGCCATATTGACACGCTGACGTTGACCACCACTGAGTTCATGTGGGAATTTATCCGCCGTTAAAGCGGGTAGTTCAACCTGTGCTAATAGCTCCTCAATACGTGCGCGTAATTTTTTAGGTTTTTTAGAGCAACGATCATGAATCAGTAACGCGCGACTAAGATGATGATGAATAGTATGGGTAGGATTCAATGAGCTAAATGGGTCTTGGAAAATCATCTGTACGCTTTTACGATAATCTAAAAGATCTTTACGTTTGGTAATGGTCGAAATATCTTTGCCATGAAACAGAATTTTTCCCTCAGTTGGATTCTCAATTTTAGTGATCAAACGTACACAGGTACTTTTCCCACAACCCGATTCACCGACTAAAGCCAGTGCGCGCCCTTTGTAAATTTTAAAATTAATGCCATTTAAAGCGCGAAAAACACCCGTATTAGCAAAACCTTTGCTGTGGAAATCTTTGACGATATTATTCATCTCAATAATCGGGGGGCTTGACTCTGACGAATTTAATTCTGATGTAGTTGCTTTAGACATAGCGCCCTCTGTTATGCGTTAACAATTTTTGGAACAAAATCAAGAAGTGCTTACGCCTTTCATGAATAGAGGGGAACGCAGACCAAAGCTTTTTGGTGTAAGGATGGCGCGGATATTTTCGTATCTCCTGTGCATCATTCACCTCCACTAACTTGCCCTTGTACATAATGCCAATGCGGTCACAAAACTGTGCCATTAAGCTTAAATCGTGAGTAATAAAAAAAATAGAGAAACCAAACTCATCTTTTAATTGGTAGATCTGCTGTAAAATTTCACCCTGTACCACCACATCTAATGCCGTGGTAGGTTCATCCATCACAATCAATTGTGCGTTTAACACCAAATAGATAGCGATAACTAAACGCTGGCGCATACCATCAGGGAATTGATGCGGATAATCACGAATACGTTCACGCGGAATTTTAACCACCTCCATCAACTGCGTCGCGCGCTCAATCGCCTCTGTTCGAGTCATTTTAGTGTGTCTTAAAATCACATCACAAAACTGCTCTTCAATGGTGATCACTGGGTTTAAGGAGTTCATTGCACTCTGGAAAACCATCGCCATTTTTGTCCAGCGAGACGCTTGTAACTCAGCATCAGAAAGATTTAAAAGATCCACCCCTTTATAAAGAATCTCACCACTTGGAATAATTGCAGGTGGCTTTTGCAAATGCAATAGTACTTTTACCACAGCCCGACGCCTCCGCTAAACCAAACACTTCCCCGGTGCAATATCAAAACTGACATTATCAACCGCGCGAAAAGCCCCATCATCGGTGATATATTCACCACCAGATCTTTAACTTGTAATAAAGGTTGCACTTCATTATTACTTTTCATTGAATTCCCTTTTTAGATAAATAGAACAACAATGAAAATGACAATCAATAACAACTAAAGGTTAAAGACTTTTAACTGTTTGATGTGCTAATTGGGATATTGGGTGTTTTTTGATCGTTGATGATGTGATGAAAAAATAAAAATAGACCACTCAGTCGCAAAGTGGTTTACAACAACATTCAGGATGGTTAACCGGGTAAAATAATCAACCCAAGAGGCGCTAACAATTGTTCTTGCTGCCACTCACATATTTTGACGCCCGTTAAGTTCACGCGTCGTGGATCTAAGCCATACAAGTCACTGTGGGTAAGATCACAATATTGCAGATTGAATTGCTCCCAATTTTCAGTAGAAAACTCACCACGACTTAAATCAGAACCTTTAAAAGAAGCTCCTTGTAAATTTGCACCTCTCCAGCGATTTTCAAACAGGTCACACTTCTCAATGCACTGTCTTTCAAAGTTTGCATAAGAAAGATTACAACCTGTAATGTAAGCAGAGCAAAAGTAACTTTGATGGGAAATATGGTTAACAAAGTTTGTTTTTAAAAAATTAGCCCCCTGTAAATCACACTCTCTAAACTCAATGCCAAAACAGTTTGCCCCTTGGAAATTTGCCATCGCTAACTTACATTGTTTAAAACTTGCATCACGCAAATCGGTGTAATAAAACTGACAACCTACTGTTTCCCCTGATTTGATAAAATGGCAATTTATGAATGTTGCATCTCTTAAATCTGCGCGACTAAAATTACAGTTATAAAAATGACACTTATCAAAGATTGATTCTTGTAAAGATTGCTGTGAAAAGTCGTGCTCATGAAAGGTTTTATTTTTATTGATCATTATTGCTCTCCAATGAAGATGGTAAGCAGATTAACACCGTTAAACGAATAAGATCCAATCTATTTTATCCTTTAAAAACAACGCATTAAAAACACCTCAAATCGTGTCGCTAAGGGGGTTAAATGGCACTGTGACAGGTTTTATGGCAACTAAGCTTGTCGCCCTACCGAGAAAAAAGTTTTAATTGTTATATTAGATACGATAGAAAGCTCTAGAACCGTTCCATTTCCATTAAATTTCTGGTCTTTTTTGATGGGATTTTACCTTTATTAATAACGCAGAGAACTTCTCCAAAGGAAATAATCAAGCCTTGTACGTGCTAATGTTCTTTGCACAATACTTGATCACTTCATGAATTTCATTGCGATTAAAACTGCGCTACCACTTTTTCAATAATGGCTTTGATAGAAGCTGAAGGCACCTCTTTATCTTTTGCGCTAAGACGCTTTATTGCCCAACCATGCCATGCAGGTTGGTGTGATGTTACATCATAAACATCAATGGCAAGTTTGCCCTCGGTATACTGTGTTACCTGTGTCTCCGTGGTTATTAATAGATCATTATAACGACCACGATGATAACCACCTCCCCAACTGAAACGACTACGATAAGCAACAGGGTAACTGTGTACTTTAATTTTTTCACGATTGCCCACACTGTATGAGATAGCAAAATCAGCTTTTTTCGCATCATCTATCAGTTGGTAACCTTTGCTAATAAAGGCGGCTTCAATCGCTTCATCAACACGCACTTTCATCACAGGGTTAATGTCTATTGCAGGGGCGAGTATTTTTGCCTCATTTAACCAAGCAAAGGTTTGATAATGGCTGGTATCTATTTTACTGTTTTTATCGAAATCTACTTTGGCTTGTGGCGCTGCACAACCAGAAATAATCACTAACAAACTGCTAATAATAATCATTAATTTAATGTTATTCATATTTATCCTTTTAAAATAGTTGCAATGTAGATGGTATCTATTATCATTTAAGGTAAGTTCAATCATATCACAGAGGCAATGATGGATAACGCACCACTACCAACGCAGCTTAACATTAAAAACAGAACGATCAGCACTGATAATATATTGTTGTTACAAGCAGTAACAAAAAATGCACGTTTGTTAGGGCTCAATTGTTACCAATTAATTACACTCAATTCACGCTACCTGTGGGTGATCGCCCACCATTCATTAATACGTCAAGCACAACGAAAACATTGCCTCAATTGGCGTAAGTATTAACCTGAAAACTGATTCTGGGTGCGCGTTTCTAATAATCGAACCCACTGTAATGCCCGCTTTTTACAACTTGGATTATCAACATATGCGTTGGCAATGCGTTTCGCCTGTTGATATTTTTTAAGTTCAAATAAAGCCTGTACCTGTGTTAATGCGACTTTCCCTTGTAACGTGATGCTGTCTGGTTTTATCATCGCTAACACTGTCAACATTTTATCGTAGCGCCCGAGTAGATGTAATAACTGTACTTGGGTTAAATAGTGTAACGTGTTGCCACTTAAGACGGCACTTTTCCCCCAATATTGCTGTGCTTTATCATGTTCACGGGCAACTTGCCAAAACATCGCCAGCATTTTATAACTTTTTGCATTGGCACTAACTTGTTGATTGTTAATCGCCGATTCGAGTAACAAGGCGGCTTGATAAGGCGCACCTAAAGCCGCACGAAAAGAGGCAAGCTGTTTGATTTCGCTGCTACTGCTTATAAACCCCTGCTGATAAGCAAGCTCATAGGTGGCGAGGGCTTTTTTATCCTGCTTTAATAGGCGATAAGTTGATGCTAATTGCATCCACCAGCGCTTGGCGATTGGGTCTTGCTTGGTCAATTTAAGCAGTGTTTGGCTAGCTCTTTTATAATCTTTCAATTCATAAAGCGCGCTGAGTTGTAAAATATGCACACTCTGATTAAATTCACGGCTTAATTTAATCGCATTGTGGGTCGCATCCACTAGCTTAAGCCATGATTTTTGCTGATAATAAGTGATCGCCAAATGTTTGTAGAGATCTTCACTGGGCTGACTGACAATGAGTTGTTTATACAGCTTAATCGCATTCACGGTTTGTTTTTGATTTAAATACAGATCCGCTAACATGCGCTGACTTTGCTGTTGCTCTTTATCTGCCAGTGCATTTTCAGCAACGGCTATTTCCAACGCCTGCAATGCCTTTTTTTCCTCTCCTGCTTCCCAAAATAAATTGCCTTTAAAGCGTTGTATATAGGCTTTATCAAAGGCGCTGCGAGGACGAATTTTACTGATTTTGGCTAACGCTTGTGATGATTTACCCAACTCATAAAGCTCAAATACCACAGCGACTTGTAAACCCACTTTAGGGCTTAAGCTAAACTTTTTGGCAGCATAAAGTGGATTAACAAACAGCAGTGTCAATAAAAAAAAGGCAGATAAAAATAGCAGTATCGGTTTACTCACTAATTTCATATTGCAGACTCCATTTTAAAATCAAGACGTATCTTTTGACCCAATTGACTGACTGCTTTACCGTTCATTAACATTGGTTTATATTTCCATTTTTTCAGGGCGCGTTTTGCTTCTCGCTCAAACAGGCGTTTAGGTTTTGCCTGTAATACTTGGATATTAACCACTCTACCCGCTTCATTAATATCAAAGGATAAAACCACATAACCCTGCTTACCCAAACGTAATGCTTTACGAGGATAACGTGGTTCAATACGATATAACGGCATTGCCATCATTTCACCAGACACGGCTGCTGCAATAGGCAACTGCATACTTTCAATACCCGGCATTGAAATGGCCATTGCAGAAACATTACTAGAGAGATCCAAGCTAGGCAGTTCCGGTGTGGCACTCATGTTCGGGTTACTGACATGGCTTGGTTTTATCTCGGTTGATTCGATATTTTTCACCGGCTGTGGTTTCGGTGGGATAGGTTTTTTACGTGTGCGTGATGCAAACGATTCATCTTTGTTTACCATCACCAGATCAAAATAGGGATTCTCTTGGTGTTGTTGCGACTGATTAACCTGTTGATTAATCAGTCCTGCCATAAACAGTAACAGCGCAAAGGTGATAATAGGTGCGCATAAACAAGCAACCAAAAAACGCATTATTGATCTGCCTTAGCAGCCACTGAAATCTGCTTAATACCCGCTTCACGCGCGGCATCCATCACCTTAACCACAATGCCATGGCGTGTATCTTGATCTGCTTGAATCACCAAACCTACTTCACCTTGTGAGGCGATAAGGCGCTCTAAACTGGCACGTACACGCTGTACATCAACCTGTTTTCTGTCGATATAAATTTCACCACTGTCTTTAATGGCCACAAAAATACCCGCTTTACTTTGCTCTGTTGCCGTCGCCGCACTGGGGCGGTTCACTTCTAAACCTGACTCACGTACAAATGAGGTGGTCACAATAAAGAAAATGAGCATAATAAACACCACATCTAACATCGGTGTCATATCAATTAGGCTATCATCTTCGGGGCGAACTCTTCTTCTTCTCATTGTCTACTCTCTCGCTCTTTTAATCGGCTACATTGCTGATCATTCACCAGTTTCAATGCTAAATCGGCCAGCAGTGCTTTAGCACGACTCTGCAAACGTGAAAATATGAATAACCCAGATAAAGCACACACTAAACCTGCCATCGTTGGAATAGTTGCCAGTGAAATACCCGAGGCCAGTAATCTTGGATTGCCCGTACCATGCACCGCCACAACATCAAACACTTGGATCATGCCACTCACCGTACCCAGTAAACCAAGCAGTGGAAACATCTTGATCAGCGCATTTAAAAAATCCATGTTCTGTTTTAATAACAGCGACGATTGCGCTAACTCTGCTTGTCTTATCTGCAACGCGAACCACGATTGCCTATCACTGCGTTGTAACCATTGAGACACTAATTTTTTCTGATAACAGGGAAACAGAACAAACTGGTAATAAGCCCGCTCAATCATCAATAACCATAACAATAATAAAAGCAGCGCAATGGCCAATAACACCGGGCCACCACTGATAATAAAATGCTCAATCAGATAAAATCGGTCATAAAGCCAATTCATGCGCATCGACTCAACTCAGCGGGTAATTCACTAACCGATTTTTCCTCCTGCTCAGCTTGCAATGCAATTAACCCTGCACTTTGCTGCTCAATAATATTAATCAAACTATTGGCACGGCTATGCAGTAAACTATGAATGAGCAACAATGGCAAAGCAGCAATCAATCCCATCACCGTCGTTATCAGCGCCATTGAGATACCACCCGCCATCAATTTAGGATCGCCCGTACCAAAGAGTGTGATCGACTGAAAAGTACCAATCATGCCCGTAACAGTGCCTAATAATCCCATCATCGGTGCAATCGCGGCTAACACTTTTAATACACTGGAGCCACGCTCTAGTCTTGGTATTTCACGCAATACTGCCTCTTCAATTTTAAGCTCTAACAGTTGCGTTGATTGGGTTTTATTCTCTTGGTAAATAGACAAGATACGCCCAAGTGCATTATTATTATTCGCCTTGCCTTCTTTTAACTGCGCTTTCATTTTCAGTGATTCTTTGGTTAATAAAAAGAAACGCACCGCAGCCACTAATAACCCAAACAGTAAAATAGAGAGGATGATATAACCAATAATTCCACCCTGTTGAGTACGCTCCGCCCACGTTGGTGTACGTGATAAAACCGTTAATAACTCACCTTTAGCGGGATCAAAATAGAAAGGTTTTAAGCGCTTATTTTTTTCCTGCCAATTCTCTTGCCAACTGTCTAATGTACTTTGCACATCACTCGCAACAGGTCGCGCGAGTGGTTGAGGAAGTTCAGACTGGCTATCAATCACAAGGTATTTCGACGCGCCTTGTGCTGCATTAGTCACCAAATTAAAAGCACCAAAACGTGTCACCTCTTTAATGCTGGCAACCCCCTGTGCATCTAACACTGTGGTTGAAAAATTGACCACCTTGCTCGATTCAGTCATATCTTGCAGCATGATAAACCACAGTTGCGCTAACTCACTCAACGCAGGCAATGTTTTGCGCTGTGCTAAATCGTTAACAAAATGGTTGCGTTGCGGGTATTGCGCAGAGATAACAGAGCCTTGTATCTGCCCCGAGAAATCAGCAGATACCTGACGTACCACACCAAATAACTCACCTAAATTCTCTTTGCTTAATGCTAATGCAGCGGTCAGATCAGCCAATGATTTTTCATTGTTATCAAACGCTTGCCCTTTTTCAATCGCGTCTTGTTGCGCATTCGCTAAACGTTGTTGCACTGTTTCTAATCGCGCTTGCCAAACACTTAAGTCAGCAGAAAAATCACTATCACGCTGCGCTTCAACACTACGATTTTGCAACTGTTGTGACTTAACCTTTAATAACAATTCATCCAGTGAATTTTGAGAAGAGAAAACCGGCAAACTGAAAATCAGTGCCAATAAAATAAAAATTTTCATCCGTTGACCTTATTTAACAGTGGCAATTTTAACAGCGCAGGAATATCCGTTTTTTTAGCAATACGGATCGCTTGGTTAATATCACGCGCATAAGAGGCATCAATGGTTAACCAGTGATGACTGTCACGATCCCACAACCACACGCTTTTGCTGTCCAAAGAAACCGCCACAAAAACAACACGCCCTAAATAGAAATAGTTAACCGTACGAACCACACCCTCAATGGTTAAATTCCCTTGGTATTGGCCCATCTTGCGGCCATATTCGGCCTCAATATGATAAGCGGTTAACAAACGACGAAACTTTTCAGCATCACTAACATCTGCTTTTTGCATCATATTTTGTAACTGTAATAAGCGTGCTTGACGCTCTGTAATTAACATCGGCGAATCTAATTCAATAAAAGCTTGTAGGTTTTCAAGCATCGACATCATCAAAGGAACAAGACCTTGGCGTATTTCAGTGACACTGCTTATCTGCGTATTTAACGATCGTTTTTCATTTGCTTGATCTGCTAATAAGCGCCCCAAATACTGGTTATAAACCTCTAAGCTTTGCGCCTCGGCTTGTAGACTTTTAACCAACTCAATTAACGCGATTTTTTGCGTATCTAGCTGATTAATTTTAAGTTGCGCTTGTTGGCTTTGGCGTTGATCAATCAGTGTATTTTTTTGCAGTTTTTCAACATCAGTGGCGTAAACCACGCTAGAAAAACAGAGCAATAGCAATGTAGGGGTTATTATTTTGAGCAAAGACACAATAGTCGTTTCCATGTGAAAAAACAATCTTAATGATAATCGATAACATTACCAATGTAAATATAGAGTTGATAGAAAAAAACTAAATTTTAATGCTCTGCTATGATCAAAGTGCATAAACGACAGGGTAATCGGCACTTGGGTGTTTTAGAACCTGCACTTTATGTTGATAAACTTGCTCTATCATTGGTGCGGTCAATGCTTGCCACGGTGTGCCATCTGCCTGAATTTTACCTTCATTTAAAATAAGCACACGATCTGAATATTGGGCAGCAAGATTAAGATCATGCAATACAATAATCACCGCAGCGCCTTGATTAGCCATGGTACGTGCGATGGAAAGGGTATTATGTTGATGGGAAAGGTCCAGTGCCGATGTCGGTTCGTCTAACATTAAAATGGTTTTATCACCTGCTTGGCTTATCTGTGTTAATACTCGCGCAAAATGAACGCGCTGTTTTTCGCCTCCCGATAATAGCGGATATAAACGATCGGCAAGGTGCAACACATCCACTTTTTGTAACGTATCATCAACAACCGCATTGGCTTGTTTGCGTGATAAGGACAGTGGCAATAAACCTAGCTCCACCACCTCTCTAACGGTAAATGCAAACGTTAAACTACTTTGTTGTGGCAAGATCCCAACATGTTTAGCGAGTTTGCCACGATCCCAACGCGCTTTAGGCTCATTAAAATAGCTTATCTCACAATGTGTATTGGCCGTTGCTTTTATCTCATCCGACAATATTTTGAGTAAGCTACTTTTTCCTGCACCATTAGGCCCTAATAAGGTGGTCACTTCACCTTGATGAATCTGTAAATTGATATCATCTAAAATAACTTTCCCACCTAATTTGAGGTGCAAGTGTTGGCAGTGCATGGCACTTTTTTTAATCGTTAGGTTACTTATTAAGGGCATGTTCACATCCTCCCACGCTGTTTAAACAGCAGATACAAAAAGAAAGGTGCGCCAATAATAGCAGTGACAATACCTACAGGAAGCTCTGCGGGTGTAACAGCAATACGCGCAATCATATCCGCAATGGTTAATAATAAAGCCCCCATCACCGCCGATAAGGGCAATAAAACTTTATGATCAGGGCCGGTCATCATGCGCCCTAAATGAGGAACGATTAAACCAATAAATCCTATCATGCCCGAGATACTCACCGTGACCCCAACCCCCGCAGCGGTTAATAAAATCAGTCGGCGTTTGAGTTTTTGAGTATTAATGCCTAAATGCCCGGCCTCCGCTTCGCCTAATAACAGCGCATTTAATCCTTTGGCGTTACGCATAAAAATAGTTAATAAAATCACTAAACTCACGGTAGCAAGCATGATACTTGACCATGTTGCCCCCGCGAGCGATCCCATCGACCAGAGCGAGAGATCACGTAACATCTGATCATCGGCAATAAAGTTTAAGTAACCAATACCCGCACCCGATAGCGCGCCAATCGCAACACCTGCAAGTAACATCACTGCAACGGATGTCCCCTGTTTGCTTGTGCCTAAGGAATAAACCAACAGTGTGGTCAGCGCACCGCCTAAAAATGCAAACAATGGCACAGCAGCAATGTTCATCAACAGAGGGTATTGCATCGCAACAGAGGAGAAAACGACAATGGCAATGGCAGCGCCCAATCCCGCCCCCGCAGAAACACCAATAATACCCGGCTCTGCCAGTGGGTTACGAAACAAACCTTGCATCACCGTACCACTGATCGCCAAAATAGCGCCAACACTCATACACAGCAATGTGCGTGGTAGGCGAATTTGGTGGATAACCAGTTGGATATGACTTGGCAATTCATCTGCCCAAGGGGTTAAGCCTTTAAAACTATCGCTAAGAGAGATAGACATAGGACCAACAACAATCGAAAAAACAGCAATCAGTAGCAATAAAGAGGAGCCGAATATCATCAATAACGAAAACGGTATCTGACGTAACATTATCATGCGCTCCGTTAATACCATAAGCCATTTAAACGCTTCGCTTCCGCTAAACTTTTCAGCCCCAAACCACCTAACAGTGCGGTGCCATCAATCACTTCAATGGCTCTATTTTGACCTGCTGGGGTGGCGACTAACGTCGGTAAGGCAGCTAAAATCGCATCGATTCCACCCATTTTATTAAAGCTACGCTCACTCACTAAAATAACATCGGGCTGCATCGCCACCAGCGATTCCATTGCTAACGGTTTGTAGGAGCTTAAATGCACAGCGGCAGGATTAATTGCCCCCGCTAAACGAATGATCTCATCGGCACTGGTCTCTCTACCGGCAACATTTGCAGGGCGACCTTCATGGATCATTAGAAACAACACCTTTTTTTTCTCTGAACGAGCAGGTAAGTTACTTTTTAACAGCGCAACACTGTGCTTAATTTTCGCTTTTAACGCTTGACTGTTTTTTTCTTTTTTGGTTATTTTTGCAAGCTCATCAACCCGTTTTAATAACCCCGCAATACTCGCCTCAGTATTAATAATATCAACCTTAATGCCCACCTGTTTAAGTAACACTAATGTTGAATCGGGGCCCATCTCATCAGAGCCGATAATACGCGTTGGATTAAGGGCAATCAGACCTTCTGCAGAAAGTTGACGATGATAACCTACCTTTGCTAAGACTGACTCTTTAGGTAAGTGACTAGTCACATCAACCGCAATAAGTTGATCCTGTGCATCGAGTGCATAAATAAGCTCTGTGACGGCATTACCCACACTAATAATACGGGGTTTAATAGACGCCGCTTGGCTTAATATACAATGGGAGAGTAATACTATCGACACAATAAATTTCATTAGTTTATTCGAAAACACAATTTTTCCTTTCTTAAAAGAGCAATAATTACAACATGGTATCAATTACCATTTGCATTTGGTAGTGATAATAATTATTATTAGCATCTTAAATGTCTTGAAAAAAGTGTTTGTAATGAATAATCAAATAGATACCAACCAGTTAGATCCGAAATTATTAGGATTAGATACCCCCGATCCCTTGCTATTTGCTTTTACCAAAAAAAAAGCAGCACATGCAGGCGCTAAAACAGAAATAATTTCAGATAATAAAAAATTTACTTACTTGCAAAATGCATTACAAAATACCCAAGTTTACGCTAAAAATCGTTGCCTCTATGTTCACATTCCATTTTGTCGTGTGCGCTGTACTTTTTGTAATTTTTTCCAAAATGCAGCACAAAAATCGATGATAGATGATTACTTTAATGCTCTGCTTATTGAGCTTAAATGGAAAGCAAATCAACCTTGGACACAAATAGCCCCCTTTCAAGCGGTCTATATCGGCGGTGGTACACCTACAGATTTATCTCCACAACAAGTTTTTCAACTTGGCAATACAATCCGCAACCTATTCCCACTAACTAACGATTGTGAAATGACCCTTGAAGGCAGAATTAACAAGTTTTCTGAAGAGATGTTCGATAACGCATTAGAGGGTGGATTTAACCGCTTCTCATTTGGGGTGCAGAGTTTTAATACTAAAGTGCGCAGAGCAGCCAAACGCCTTGATGATCGCGAAGTGGTGATGCAACGTTTACATCAATTAAGCCAGCAAAATGCGGCACCTATTGTGATCGATCTGCTGTTTGGCTTACCGTATCAGACCCTTGATATTTGGAAACAAGATCTCAATGATTTTTTAGAAACAGGTGTGCATGGTGTTGATCTCTATCAACTGATAGAGCTTGGTGGTATGCCGATGGTAAAAATGATTGAAAATGGTCGACTGCCAGATCCTGCAACCAGTGCTGAAAAAGCATTAATGTTTAAAGCCGGTGTTCACTTTATGGATAAACACCACATCACCCGTTTAAGCGTAAATCACTGGGCAACGGATAAACGCGAACGTAGCATTTACAATAGCTTAGCAAAAACAGATGCCGAAGTACTGCCTGTGGGCTGTGGCGCAGGGGGTAATGTAGGTGGATTTGGTTTAATGCAACACCGCATGTTAAAAGAGTACATAGAGGAAGTAAAAACCCACCAACACTCACTAGCAATGATGACCAAACAATCGGCTTCGGCCTCCACACATGCCAGTATAAAAGTCGCCTTTGACCATGGCGTATTATCGCGCAGAAAACTATTTAAAACACTCGGATTTGATCTTTTCCAATACTGTTTGCCATTGTTTGAAATTTGGCAAGAAAAGGGACTGGTTAATATTGAAGATGATTATTTAACACTTACCCTTGCAGGCGAGTTTTGGAATGTCACTTTAGCACAAAATCTTATCGGCGCATTGCAACAAGATGAGCGATTTATAAACGACAGCAATAGGAAAAAAGCATGTTAACAGAGCAATTTAAACAACAAGTACAACGCATTTTAGCAGATGAACCAGGAAAACTACCCAGTGAAATCGCACAGCAATTAAATTCATCGGAAGCGCAGGTTGTTTTCGCTTTTGATCCACAGATGACCACCCGTATCGGTGGAGATCAAGCAGAATCATTGCTTAGCGAGTTAACCTCTTGGGGAAATGTCACCACCATCATACACAGTGAAGGTTCTATTTTTGAAGTAAAGGCCCCTTTTCCCAAAGGAAAATTCGCACACGGCTATTATAACTTAATGGGCAGAGAGGGTGAACTTCACGGTCATCTAAAACTCGATCTAATCACCGATATCGCTCTCGTCAGCAAGCCCTTTCGTCACAGTGAAAGTCACTATTTCGGTTTTTTCACCCAGCAAGGAAATAGCATGTTTAAGATCTACCTCGGACGTGATAAAAAACGTCAACTATTAACCGATCAAGTTGAAAAATTTCAACAATTAAAAATAAAGTATGGGCAAAAAGTATGAATATTGAAGTAAAAAAAGAGCGTTTACAAAATCGTTTAGGCCCTGAAATTAAAGCGTTTAGAGAGTCTCGTCGCACCCTACAACTGGCAACAATTAGCGCCGAGGGAAAACCAAACGTCAGTTACACCCCCTTTGTATTACTTGATGATGGTTATTATATTTTAATCTCTAAAATAGCGTGCCATGCGCGTAACTTACTCGCCAATCCACACATCTCGTTTATGATGATTGAAGACGAACAGAATTCAAAAATGCTCCACGCGCGCAAACGTTTAACCTATGAAGCACAAGCCGTGGTTATTGAGCGTGATACAGCGCAATGGAAAATAGGCATCGACGCTCTACAAAATAGATTTGGTGAGATCATCGATAACCTCAGTAACATGGCCGATTTTACCCTTTTCCAGCTACAACCAGAAAATGGTTTGTTTGTGAAAGGGTTTGGTAAAGCATTCCAAGTGGGCGCAGACGATCTTATCGACTTTGTGCACTTAAATCAGGGGCATCAAACGATTGATAAAACTAAAGAGAAGAGCGTAGAAAGTTAAATAAAGGTAATTAAAGGTAGTTAAATGAAAAAAATCTGGCTATATGGTGCAAGTCAGGGATTAGGCCTTGAGATAGCGAAATACTTTAGCGCTCAAGGTTACCAAATCATGGCGATGGTACGAGATCTCAATAAAGTACAAGCAATTAAACTCAACAATATTACATGGTTGCAAGGTGACGCCCTAAAACAGCAAGATATTACCCATTTCATGACACAAGCAAAAAGTGATGATTGGGTTATCTCCTGCATGGGTAGTTTTAGAGTTGATGAGCCTGTGGACTACATGGGTCATCGTCTACTGATTGATCACCTACAAAAAAACAACATATCACGCTTTTTAATGGTCACTTCGTTAGGCTGTGGTGATTCATGGAAAACCCTCTCACAGGGAGCTAAAAATGCATTTGGTGACACGTTACGAGAAAAAAGCTTAGCGGAGTCTTGGTTACAAAGCAGTACTCTTGAGTACACTATTTTACGTCCTGGTGGGTTAAGAGATGGTCAGGTAACTGGTCATGGAGAGCTTTCACAACAGCAAGAGATACACGGCGTGATCACTCGCGCGGAAGTTGCACAACTCATTGAACAACTATTAAAAAATAGGGCTTCGATAGGAAAAATATACGCTTGTATTGATCCAACTTTAACTTAATCTATAACTAAAAGGCCGAACATTTACCACTGCTCTGAGGCAAATAAAGCAGTTAAAGGGTTCATCTTTAGATGCTCCCTAGCCTAATAACTTATCATTACCTTTGGAAGATCACTGAGAGAACTCTCTGAATTTTGTATTAACTTTTCCTGTCATAAAATAATACGTCATCTCAAATGTTTTATCGCCAGATTGCTTAAAGGGTAATACACGGTAAATACAGTGATCAGGGCTATAAGTATAAGCAATATCAACATCTGCCGTTGCTAAATCTTCATCTGTAACATAAGCAATCGTCAAACTTGTATTGGTAATACCAGTCCATAATTCTTTACAGGCATAGAAAATGTCAGTTTTGCTACCACTTACTGCAAATGGAAAACCCGTATCACTTGAATCTACATCATTGTTACCAAATCCAGATAAATTTTCGATTGCTGTTGTATGGCCTTTAACTAACCAAACGCTATGATATAAATTAACCGCACTTTCAAATGCACTAAACTGACTATTAAACACGGCGTAATCTGCATCACTTCTTAAATCAACAAATTTAGGGATTGCTACTGCCCCCAATATTGCAACAATAATGACAACAACAATTAATTCAATCAATGTAAAACCATTAATTTTACGCTTCATTACTCAGCCTTTTGGTAAATTGATAAATAGTTGTTACAAGTACCACTATTTCATTATTAAATAAGGTGTAGTTTATACACTGTTAACATTACTATGCCAATAGTATTAACTTTTATTAGCACTACTTCCTTCAATGATTTTAAAAAACCAACAGGTTAATATTTTAAATTGTATCCCTAATTACTCCACGAGAATACGTCATTTGATGACGTGAATTGTAAACAATTGACGATATACAAAGAATTAAATACGCTTACAATTAGTTTGGCATGCAAATAAATCAGGCGCTAAATCAACGGACTTACACAACAATGATATGTTTAAAATTGTGATGTAATTCCCTGACTCTTGCAAAAAACCACTGTCTTTCAACTTCTTAAAAACTCTAGATAATGTTTCTGGTGTCATCCCTAATTGAGTAGCGAGCAATTTTTTAGTGACGGTTAGGTGTATTTTCCCTTCGTGTTGAGGCTGATCATTATATATTTCAGCAAGTTTCATGATGAGACGCTGATTTGCATTCACCTGAGTAAGAATATTAAGCGTATCCATTAACTTAGCAATTTTATTACTCATATAAGTAATGACCTTTATAGATAATTCAGGAGAATCCATAATAATACCAGTAATCGTTTCATCACCGAATACAGAGAGAACTGTTTCCTGTTCAACTTTTGCCGTCATTGGATACTTTCTTGGTGTCATAAACATTGCCATTTCAGCAATAAGATCACCCGCTATAAAAACGCCGAATAGTTTTTCATCTCCATTAGGCATTAATCGAAATAATGATATTTTGCCTTTTTTTACAAGATACATCTCTTTTGCGTCATCCCCCTGAAAAAACAAAGTGTGGCCAGCTTTAAAAGTTTCTGTTTTCCCAGCCGCAATTAACACTTTTTTTTGTGCCTCATTTAATAAAGAAATAATTGAATTAGACATACTTTTCCTTTTGTATTGACAATTATCAAGATAGAAATGAAATAATTACTGATAGGATACGATAATAGAAATCATTATCAATTAAATTATATCAGAGAGGTTTTACACATGGCAGAAATAAGTTCTTATTTTAAAAAAATAGCGGTAATAGCTATTTCATTATTCTTCATCTCTATTGTTATATTTTCTTAGGAGTCAGTATGTCTGAAAAACTTGTGATGCCAAATGAAGGCCGTAAAACATCAAAAACACCTGGTCATTGGGTACTCGCTCAATTAGGTAAAAAAGTACTTCGACCCGGGGGAAAAGAACTGACTCTTAAAATGTTGGACGGCTTAAAAATAAACAGTTCTGATCACGTTGTTGAGTTTGCACCAGGAATGGGCTTCACTGCGCGTTTATGTTTAGATAAATCACCACAAAAGTACACTGCAATCGAACAAAATGAACAAGCAGCAGAGATTGTACGATCTTACCTTAATGGCCAAAATCAAACTTGTATTATCGGCAATGCACAACAAACGCCATTAGAAGAAGCAACCGCTTCTGTCGTTTATGGCGAAGCAATGCTGACCATGCAAACAGATCCAAGAAAAAATGAAATAATTGCAGAAGCTTCTCGTATTCTTAAATCTGGAGGTCGCTTTGCCATTCATGAATTATGTATTGTACCAAATGAGATAGATCCAACTAAAAAACAAACAATACAAAAAGAGGTTGCTCAGACTATTCAACATCCAGCAAAACCAATAACACCTTTTGAATGGAAAGAACTGATAGAGGCCAACGGATTTAATATTGAATATGAAGTTACCGCACCAATGCACCTTCTTGAGCCCAAAAGAATGATTGATGATGAAGGATTCCTTGGATTTCTAAATATAGCGAAGAATATAATCTTAAAGCCTGAAGCGAGAAAACGGGTTTTGGGTATGCGAAAAGTATTTAGAAAACACCGTCATAATTTAGCAGCAATCACCTTGGTCGCCACCAAAAAATAATGAAATAAAAGGAAATATTACGATGTTTGAATACACACTATTTAATGATCTTGCAGAAGAGGTCGACATCCCTAAAGCAGGTATTACAAGTCACTCTGTTTACAAAAGTGGTCGCCTTAAAGCGGTTATATTCGGCTTTGCCGAAGGAGAGGAAATGTCTGAACATACCGCGTCAGTTCCTGCCATTATTCAAATATTAAAAGGTAATGCAACGCTAACATTTGAATCGGAGATAAGAGAAGTCAGTGCGGGGGCATGGGTACATATGGATGCACGACTTCCCCATAGCGTCATAGCAAAGACACCTCTTGTGATAATGGTTTATCTATTAAGAGAGCCTAAATAATCATTTCATAATAACAACCAAGGCATAATACCAATTGGATTAAGTATGTGATCTAAATTTTACGCAGGAAAAATAGCTTAATTCAAGGCGAAAGTTGACGTAAATGGTTGTTCCCTTTACGAAACTTACAACGAAGAAGTAAGTTATTTTAACCAGTAAAATAGATCAGCTATTTATTCCGATTGGTATAATGCTACCGCGAGAGATTAACGTCGTTAATCTCTCAAAAAGAGCAACTCACACTTTGTTAGTGGTGAGTTTCCCTGCGCAATACAACCAGTGTTAATCTCTCTTAAAACCATTTCAAGGATAAATTACAGCAACCAAATAACGCTTCACTGCTTGGCTGTTTTGCTTTATTGCCCGCAATGTACGGAAAATTAGTCAATTTACACATCTGCTCTATATCCAGCAAGACCACCGTTTCACGCTTACCACT
>NZ_ATUO01000078.1 GCF_000420245.1 Psychromonas hadalis ATCC BAA-638
AAAGCGGATGATATGAGCGCCATGGATCATAGTAGTATGAAAGCGGATGATATGAGCGCCATGGATCATAGTAGTATGAAAGCGGATGATATGAGTGCTATGGATCATAGTAGTATGAAAGCGGATGATATGAGTGCCATGGATCATAGCAGTATGAAAGCAGGTAATATGAGCGTCATGGATCATAGCAACATGAAAGCGGATGATATGAGTGCCATGAATCATAGCAAGATGGATCACGGTGATATGCAGATGGACAGTGTTGATCATGATATGGCATCCATGCCAAGCATGCAGGGAATGAGTTCTGATCAACATCATCAGCATATGAAGTATATGCAGGGGATGACCGAGCTTCAAGATCTGTTTAAAGCATTAGATAAAGCGAAAGATAACAATGAAATAAAAACTATCTTAGGTAAAATTAAACAGCACAGTAAAAAGAGCCATCAACAATTTCGCTTGGATTGTTAAGGAGACTGGTTTCGCTTATTAATCTGCGTTATATTTCACTCATAATTACTGAAATGGAATATTTATAATGAAAAAATTAGCACTTGTTACAATGACCGCCTTGTTCTTTTCAACGGCGACGTTTGCCATCGATTTTGGCAAACTAAACGAATCTGTTGATAAAGAGAAAGCGGGCGCATCGGTTGATACCAATAAACTAAAAGAGTCGGTAATGGGTGAAGAGCTTGATTATAAAAAAGCGTACGACTCCGTTGATAAGGAAAAAGCAGGGGATTCGATTGATACTAAAAAAGCAACAGAAGCGTTGTTAGCTGATTAATTGACGATAGAGCAATCATCTTTATAAAAATCCTCTCACTTACATCAAGTGAGAGGATTTTTTTATCAGTGATAATTTAGAAGCTATGACTATATTGCATTGCGACTAAAATTGCATCGGCGTGTGTGGTGGCCATAATTTGTGAAACACCCTTGGTCGTTTCTGTTACAGCAACATCTTTCCCTAGCAGGTAAGTTGCCCCTAAATCCACATTGGAATTTTCACTAATATGATAAGTGAATCCTGCTGAGAACCATTGACGATCAGAGTCAGGCACTGAGATTGAGGTGACTTCATCCTGTGCACTTTGGTCATACATATAACCGCCACGTAACGTCCAGCTGTTATTCAGATAATAAGTACCCCCTAATGCAAAGTGCATCGCATCTTTCCATTGGTAGTTGTTTAAAGCCACTCTTCCACCCGTTGTTTCAATGTCTAATGTTTCAAACGCAGACCAACCAATCCATTGTACGCTGTAATGTATTGCAAATTTTGAGTCAGTTAAGCGGTGATAACCAGAAAACTCCGCCATATCGGGCAGTGGCAGGTAAAGTGTTTCCGATACCTTATTACCTTGCACATATATATCACCCTCGGCTTTAATTTCAGGGCTGTAGTGGTATGAAAGACCAAAGCGGTTGTTTTTATTTAATTCAAAAACGGTGCCTAAGTTAAAACCAAGACCAAAGCCGGCTGCATCTGCATCGAGTAACTCTATTTTTTGAGAAGCCCCCACATTCAGTGAGCGTTGTAGTATGCCTGTGCCGTAAACAATATCGAGACCACCGCCGATGCTCCATTGCTTATTAATTCGGTAAGAGGCAGCTAGCCCTAGATTAATACTTTTTACATCGGTTAAACCACCGTATTCAGAAGCGGTAAAACTATCATCAAACTCAGTTTTAGTCGCAAAATTTGAATACAAGTTTATGCCGACGGCAAACTGTTCATTAAGTGGCACGATAAGGTGAATATTGGGGGCTAATGAGGTATCACCTGCATCTGCATAATTTGAGCTTGCACCTGTCGATGTTGGGCCATAGTAAGTCGCATCACTCACACTAATATCACTCTTTAACACATTCAAACCTAATGACAGTTCTGTTTTATCAAACAGTGCCATTGCAGCTGCATTACGTGCCATCACGGATGCGTTATCTGCAATGACGGCATCACCCGCAAATGCACGACCAAGGCCTGTTGCTGATTGTGCATTCAGTTGGAAACCTGCTGCAATGACTTGTGTTGTGCTAAGTGCAAGGGCGGTTACAAGCGCTGTTTTTTTAAAGAAATCTGTTTTTTTCATGTTTATTATTCCGTAAACGATAAATGTTAAATAATTGTTATCGAATTTTAAATAGTGAAAGCAAAAAGGGAAAGCCCTGTGAGCGATAAAAGTGGGATATTTTGTGATAGTTCTCTAATTTCGGGAGATTGTGCTACAAAAGTAAAAGATAACCAACTTTTAAAAAATAATTTAGTGTCTCTGATAGAGTAAATAAGCATTTACTGTGATTATTACTACTGCTCTTTAATGGCTTGAAAAACACTTGATTTTTCTGCGTCTTTCATCGAGAGATTACGCTTTTTAAGCCATTTTTTGTGTTCATAAAAATATAAAGAGTTAGCAATATTAGAGTGGAACTTTTATGGCGAATAATAATGACATCAATCAGGTTTTCAAGGCTTTGAGAATGAGGCTGAGAAAAGTGATTAACTCAGCCATTACTATTATTATTTTATCCCTAAAAAACCACCTGTTTGATGTGCCCAAAGCTGTGCATAAATACCTTTACCTTGAATAAGTTCTTGATGTGTTCCCTGTTCAAGAATTTTACCCTTGTCTAACACGATTAATCTGTCCATCGCTGCAATGGTTGATAATCGATGTGCGATGGCAATCACGGTTTTACCCTGCATTAACTCATACAAACTCTCTTGAATAGCGGCTTCTACTTCACTGTCAAGGGCAGAGGTTGCTTCATCTAATACCAAGATCGGCGCATCTTTGAGTAAGACACGTGAAATAGCAATACGTTGACGTTGCCCGCCAGAAAGCTTCACACCACGCTCACCGACCTGTGCGTCATAACCTGTGTTACCTTCATTATCGGTTAAATCCAAAATAAACGCGTGTGCTTCCGCTTGTTTACAAGCATTGACCATCTGCTCTTCTGTTGCATCTGGGCGCCCATAAAGAATATTTTCTCGAATCGAACGGTGCAGTAGTGAGGTATCTTGGGTTACCATGCCGATTTTTAAGCGTAAACTTTCCTGTTGTACATGGTTAATGTTTTGATCATCAATCATTATGTTACCCTGCTCTACATCATAAAAACGTAACAATAGATTAACAAGAGTCGATTTTCCCGCACCAGAGCGACCCACTAAACCCACTTTTTCACCCGCTTTTATTTTTAGATCAAGGTTATTAATGATCCCTTTATTTTCGCCATAATGGAAACTGATATTATCAAAATGGATAGCACCTTTATTTACATTGAGTGGTTTAGCGTCTTTTTTATCTTCAATAATATTGGGTTTTGCCAGCGTGCGCATGCCATCGGTCACTGTGCCGATATTTTCAAACAGCGCGCTCAACTCCCACATTATCCAATGCGACATGCCGTTTAAACGCAGTGCGAGACTAACAGCAATGGCGATAGCACCAACGGTAATGGCGCTTTGCATCCATAAGCTAATCGCCAGTGCCGTCATTGCAAACGCTAACACGTAATTAGAGAACTGGACGGTGACATTAATACCTGTTGCAAGGCGCATCTGTCTGTAAACGGTATCTAAAAATCCTTGCATTCCCTGCTTGGCATAAGCAGATTCAGAGTCCGTATGTGCAAACAGTTTGACGGTGGAAATATTGGTGTAACTGTCAACAATACGTCCTGTCATGGTTGAGCGTGCATCGGCTTGCTCGGTTGCTACCTTTTTCAAGCGTGGAATAAAGTAAATTTGTAGGCAGATATAAATCAATAACCAAACCAGCATTGGGATCGCTAAACGATAATCTGCTTGTGCAACCATCACCACCATTGAGATAAAATAAACCAATACATAAACCATGACGTTGAGTAGTTTCATCACGGTTTCACGTACTGCAAGAGCGGTTTGCATCACTTTAGTGGCGATACGCCCTGCAAAATCATCTTGGTAAAATGAGACACTTTGTTTAAGTAAGTAGCGATGTGCAAACCAACGTATCGACATTGGGTAATTGCCCAGCAAAACTTGGTGTACAATCAGTGAGTGAAAAAGTGTTAACAGGGGGATCAGTATCAATACAATCAGTGACATAACCAGTAGTGTTAAGCCTTCATCTTGCAATAAGGTCTCGGGATCTTTGGTGATCAGCCAATCAACTAATTGGCCCATAAAACCAAACAGAGAAACCTCTAAAATAGCTAATACTGACGTTAATACTGTCATCAAAAACAGGTAAAAACCGTAACCTTTTGTATAATGAAGGCAAAAAGCCACCAATGTATCGGGAGGCTGGGTTGGCTCTGCATCATTGAGTGCAGGTACCAAATTTTCAAAATACTTAAAAATCGTTAACATTTGCTTACCTAATGTGTAAAAAATACTCTCTTTAATATAAAGAGATAATCAAACAAAACAACTATTTAAGGGAAATAAAATGAAGATATCAGTGTTGTTAATTGGGCTGTTTTTATTATCAGCTTGTGGCGAAGATAAAAAAACAGAGCAAGTCATCATCCCCTCTGTACAACTTGAAGCATTAGAAAAAGCTAAAAATATAGAAGCTGAACTGTTAAAAGCACAGCAAAAAAGAGATGAAAAATATAAAAAACAGGGGTTATGAGTGATGAAAAAGTGGCTGAACAAACTACCTAAAGTTGAATTACACCTGCATTTAGAGGGCAGTTTAGAGCCTGAATTCATGTTTGAATTGGCAATGCGTAATAAAGTGATGATCCCTTTTAAAAGTGTGCAACAAATAAGGCAAGCTTACCAATTTGATAATTTACAAGATTTTTTAGACATCTATTATCAAGGTGCTGAAGTACTGATTGAAGAGCAAGATTTTTATGATTTAACATGGGCTTACCTGCTTAAGTGTAAAGAACAAAATGTTCTCCATGTTGAACCCTTTTTTGATGCACAAACGCATACTGATCGCGGTATAAAATTTGCCACGGTTATTAATGGCATTTCACATGCATTGCAAGATGGTGAGACAAAACTTGGCATAAGCTCTGTACTTATTCTCTGTTTTTTACGTCATTTAAGTGAACAACAAGCGTTTATTACACTTGCTCAAGCCATCCCTTTTTTAGATAAAATAAAAGCGGTTGGGTTGGACAGTGCCGAGAAAGGAAATCCACCAGAAAAATTTAGTCGTGTATTTGCCAAAGCGCGTGAGCTGGGTCTGTTAACCGTTGCGCATGCGGGGGAGGAAGGGCCTGCACCGTTTATTACAACCGTGCTTGATGATCTTCTGGTTTCGCGTATTGATCATGGTGTTAATGCGATGCAAGATGAAGCGTTAATGAAAAGGTTAATAAAAACACAGATGCCGTTAACTGTTTGTCCGCTCTCAAATACCAAGTTAAAAGTGTTTGCTGAACTGTCTGAACATACTATTTTAAAAATGTTAAACCGTGGTGTGTGTGTCACTGTAAACTCAGATGATCCGGCTTATTTCGGGGGGTATATAACTGAAAATTTTGTGGCGTTACATGAAGCATTAAACCTCACTAAAAAGCAAGCTAAGCAGTTGGTTGAAAATAGCATTAATGCCAGTTTTATTGATGATCAAGCAAAACAGGCATTGTTAGCAATGCTAAAGGCTTATCAATAAGCACTGCCAAAATTGAGGTAAAAGTAATCTTTTCCTAATGCATCATCCGTGCCGTAGGCGTAACCTAAGTTTATCGGCAGGGCATAGTTATAACCGAGCTTAAACTCAAGCTGTATCTGCGCACCAAACCCTGTTATGGGATCATATTTCTCACCCACATCCCATGCTGAGCCTGAATCAACAAAAACAGTGCCTGCAATGTCGCCCATTCCGAGCGGAAAGAGCCCCCAATTACGTTCGAAACGCATTAATAAAGAATTTATTTCAATGCGCTGTGTGGCATAAACATGACCGACTAGGGCGACATCATCATATCCTCGAATAGCTTGGCTATTACGGTCAAAAAGATTCATCTCTTGCTTTAAGTTATTGCCACCTAAGCTATATCTTTTGGCATCATCACTGGAATACCCTGCTGATAGACGGGTGAGTATGGTGATACGACCGGGTAGATCCCAGGTTACTCGCCACTGAGTTTGATATTTTTGTCCATTAAAATCACTGTTGAGAATGTTTTCTTCAAAAGTAAAATCATAATAGTGACCCCACCCTACATCTGGCACATTAAAATAATATTCTCGATTATCAAAGGTGAGAGCGATGCCCGTTGTTATCTCTGTTGCATCTATATCAAATGTTGGCTCTGTTTGTTGAATGTTTGTGGGCTGATAAAACAGGCTATCAAAACTCATTGAGATACCCGCGTGAAAGCTGAGTTTATCTTCCCATGCTGAAAAAATATGGTTGCGCTGTGCGACGTAGGTTTGATTGCTCGATATTTGATAGTGTGGATTTAGTTTATCTAAACTGACATTTTTAAATTTATAATCATGCAGGTAGGCAATAGCCCAACGGTTATCGTAGCGGTATTCAAACAGGTAAGAGCCGAGCTTATTTTTTACATCCCATAGTGCATAAATTTCATAATTATGACGACCGAGAGCATCTCCTCCATAGGTATTCAAACCTACTAGTGAGCGCACCTCATCGACATAAAGTACTGGCAACCATGAGTGCGGCTGAATGGTTTGCCAAGTGCTATAAGACACGGGGGGCGATATTTCAATCTGTTCATTAAGTTGGAGCACTTTTTTGTCATGATGTTGAACGTTGGAGTATGCGAATACTGTTATCGGTTCTGGTTTTTCAATATGGCGGATAGTATAACTGTTTTTCTCATAACTCTGAAAGACTAACCCTAATCCCGCTTGCCAAATCGGTTGAAATGCGCCTCCAATAACGGCGGTCCACTGTGTTATTGTGGATTTTTTAAAATCAAGGCGATAGATATTGGAGATGCCTGTGTAGTTTGCGCTATAGAGAATAGACCCATCCGCTAAAAACTCGGGACTATTTTCATTACCCTGCTGATCGCTGATATTTTTCCACTGTTTTGAGTTCAGATCAAACGTCATTAGCTTCCATTGACTCTGCGGGTATTTAATGGATGCAACAAGAAACTCACCCGAGGGGGCGATATCAAACTCTCCTAAAATAACATTTTCAGTACCCTGCCAAAGTTTAAGTGTGCTGTTTTTATTTTCTATATTGAGTAACCAAAGTTCGCTTAACCCTGCGACAATCCGTGTGGCTAAGATGCTTTTACCATCAGGAGTAAAACGCACATTTGTAAAACGAGCACGCTCCGTTAAACGTCTCCAATTGTTGTTATTATAGAGAAAAATATCATTGTATTGATGACCATCAACATAGTTGATAGTGCGTGTCGTTATAAGCCCAGCTTGAGGGTGACTGTCTATATCTTTAAGCTGGTTAGTTGGGGTGATAGAGTGCCATTTTTCATCATGATATTGCGCTATTTCATGTCTATCTTCGCCATTTATTTTGTTGACTAATAAACCCTCAATACTGCTGGCCGTTGCTTGTATAAAAGGAGAACTAAATAGCGTTTCCCCATCTACTTCCTGTTTTTCTAAGGTCTTAATTTGCTCTGAAAATTCATTGTTAAGGTCGACTTTAAAGTCTTGCCAGAGGGTTAAAAAATCTTTGCCATAGACCTTTTCTGTTTCACGATTTAAGAATAGGTAGGAGATTAAGTTTTGGCTGTAATTTTCTAAAAAAGTGAGTAGCTTCTCTTCGCCATAGGTTTTAGCAAGATAATTGATAAAATAAGCACCATAAATATAGGTGGAAGTGAGGGGCCACTCTCGGTTATGGAGAACAACTTTTTGTAGATCTTGTAACTGCTCACTTTGCACCTGTAAACGGATCTGCATATGGAAATTACTGCTGTCTAAGCGATCTGTTTTAAGTTGATTATTTTTTTCCAGATAGATAGCAACGCCTTCGAGTAACATTGCGGGGGTAAATTCAGCGGAGATAAACAGACCACGTAATGTGCCCTGACTAAGTTGCATTTGTAATATATAGCTATATTCATGTGCTAAAGTGATAGGTAACCAGTCATCTTCAATCTCAATCGTATTGATATCTGTGGGAGGGCTCATCACTAAGCGTATTTCACCATATTCTAACGTTGATTCATGGCCACTGAGGTTATCAATGTCATCTAACAAGATTATCTCTGTGCGCTTTTCGGGTGTGACCTTAAAAAAGGGTTGTAGCTGTTGATGTACCTGTTCAGCAATTTTTAGAACACGTGTTGCGTTCTCTTGGTGAACCTCTAGGTAACTAATAGAGAAGTGTGTAGAGGTTTGCTGTAACCACTTATCCCCTTTTTTGTCCCAAGCGACGAAGTTTGCCGCATTTAAAAATGCAGTCGGAAAACTCGATAGCATTATCAAAAGCAGAAAAGATTTAATTGTTTTGCTCATACTAAAGAGATCCATTCTATTATTGCTCTATTTTAAACTTTTTTGCTTTATACCCATGTTACCTCAAGATGCTTTGTCAGGCACAAGCTCGATAATCAGAGCAAGGTGCAATACGAAGTAATTGTAATTCACTTTTTGAGCATTGCAACGCTGAGCTGGTTTTCGATCTTGCGCCCCGTAGGGCAACGAAAATCGCACCAATCTGCGTTGTGATAAAATATATATATAGAATAACTATTAAAGAATTAACGTATTTCTGTTAATTCTACCGACAGAGGATTAATGTGTTTTTATTAATCTCTCGAAAGGTTCCATTTTATGTCTAGCATATTGGCACAATTTGCATTGCTGACTTTGTATCTTGAAGCATCATGGGGATATATCGTTATCAATTTATCAATGTTGTGTGATAACAAAATTGCTTTTGATAAATGATCTGTTTAACTTCATTACTTATTCATATTAATATAACAAGTTGATTTATGGCTACTCAAAGACCTTCAATATTTTATATCGATTTTTTACGTTTTATTGCCACTATTGCGGTAGTCGCCATTCATGTATTAGGTCCATTTCGCTTTTTGTATGGTGAGATCCCAAATGGTGATTGGTTAGCTGCAATGGGCATCAATAGTATCACTCGATGGGCTGTACCTGTATTTATGATGATAAGTGGGGCGTTATTACTTTCTACAGAGCGTGCCTTTGACTGTGAGCACTATTTAACAAAACGCCTCTCTAAAGTGGCCATTCCTTTTCTTGGCTGGACAATTATCTACGCTATTGTGGCTGGTTTTACCGTGGATGGTTGGTCTGCTACACAAACAATGCAAATTATTCAAAATTCACCTAACGATCCCACTTGGTATCACCTGTGGTTTTTTTATGATTTTATTCCACTTTATTTTGTTATTCCATTTTTAATTCCTTTGCTAAAAAAATTAACACCAGAGCTAACTAAATTAGTGGTTGTTACGATTTCAGTGATGTTTTTAATGAAGTGGTTTAAGGTCGAGAGTTTTTTATTAGAAAACCTTATTTTATATACTGGGTATCTTATTTTAGGTTGGTACCTGTTTAATCGAGATAACCGTGAACAACTAAACTATTGGTTAGTCGCGGGCATTACAATGCTACTACTTAATTTCTTTGGTTCGTGGGAATTAGCCGTGAAAAAGGGTGAATACAGTTCATTCTTTATGGGTTATAAAACACTGAATACTATGATTATTGGTGGTATGTTGTTTGTGGTGGCACAAACTTATGCAGATAGAATTAAAGGAAATTTTCGTGCATTAATCTCACAGTTTTCAAAATATAGTTTAGGGATCTACCTATTACACCCACTGCTATTAATTCCTGTTCGTAAATTAGATAATGGTTTTTATGATTTCTTTGGCAGTAATTGGTTGGCTATTCCTATTATTACGATTGTGGTGTTATTTGTCTCGCTATTTTGCACCATGTTATTGGTTAAAATACCGCTTATTAAACGTATTGTACCGTAATTTTTTAAAATAAGATGCTCACGGCGATGGTGAGCGATCTTTTACTCTGATTGATCTATTCTGTCATTTATCGAAAACAAAAACGTAAAATTTTTTAGTACTTTAAATGTTGGTTGCCTGTTTTTTATCTCAAAGGAGTTGTTATGTCTCGTTATGTGCTTTTTTTTAGCTTATTAATCAGTCCCTTTATGCTTTGGGCATCTGATCCCTTTACTGATTTAGCATCTGAAATGGTGCTATTTGAAGCTGAGAAAGTTGATTCGCCACAGATGCAGCGTGAATTTGAGTTGTATCTACAATCACAGCAAAGTGATTATCAAATTTGGCAGGCGCAATACCTAAAAGAATTTGACCAATTTCAACAAGATGTGATTAAAAAGTGGGGCAAAGCCGAGACCAGTCACGCTGAATATGATGTTGAATTTAGCGAGGACAAAAATGTTAAATCAGTGATTGATTATGCGAACGAACAGGTGAAAATTGAATTGATTGTGAATCAAAATATTTCACAAGTTGAAGCGGAAAAAGCACTGAAAAAACAGATGGAAAAATTACTGCAAGATAAATCATCTAGTCTTGCTCAGTTGTTTAGTGAGGATAAAATAGATAACCAAGGGAAGTTTACCCTTTCTCGCATTGAATTTTCTGATGAAAACAATCAAAAAAGCAAAGATATCATTATTAAACAGACACAAGCGTTAGCACAAGAGATTGATAAACAAGCAGATCGCGCTTTATTACCTGATAGCGTGCTAAGTGAAAAAGAGGCTAGCTTATTAGCGACACAGGAGAAAAAAGAGTTACTTAAAAGTAGTCAAGCACGTTTGACTAACAGTGATAAAAATTATTTACAGGCCAAAAAAGAAGCATCGGAAAATAGTAAAATTATTCGTTATACCGTTAGCCTCCCTAAAAACAGCTTACAGAAGCGTGCCAGTAAATATGTACATTTTGCAGAAAAGGAGAGTGAAGTAAATCAGATTCCAGCCGCACTTATTATGGCAATTATGCACTCTGAATCTGCGTTTAATCCTAATGCTAAATCTGCGGTTCCCGCCTATGGCTTAATGCAGATTGTCCCACGCAGTGCAGGCCATGATGTGAATAAATTGGTGCGTAATATAGATAAGCCAATGTCAGTGAGCGATCTGTATGTTCCTGAAATAAATGTTGAAACAGGAAGTGCTTATCTTAATATATTGGATAAACGCTATTTAAAAGCGATAAAAAATGAACAGAGTCGTCTTTACTGCACTATCGCCGCTTACAATACTGGCGCGGGTAATGTGGCACGCGTATTTAACAAAGATGGTGCGCGTAATATTAATAAAGCAGCTAAAGTCATTAATCAACTTTCTCCCGATGAGGTGTATCAACAACTGCTGGCGAAACTTCCCTTTGATGAAACAAAGCATTATTTACAGCGGGTAAATTCGCGTATTGCTTTGTATCAAACTAAACTATGAATAATGACAAAGGAGCGGGTTATGAACAAAAATGTAGGTGGTATTGATCGTGGTTTACGTGTCGGTGCTGGTATTGTGATGATTGCTGTTGGTTTCTATTTTCAGAGTTGGTGGGGGGTGATTGGTTTAATCCCCCTCTTTACAGGGACAATCGGTTGGTGTCCTGCTTATCTTCCTTTTGGGATATCGAGTTGTGCGTGCGAAAAAGAGCAAAAGAAGGATTAATCCTTTTGCAATAATTGTTGCAGATTTTTTAAAATCTGAGCCGTTGCGCCCCAGATTAGGTGGTTTTGATAACTAATACAATAGGTAAAGTGACGTTTTTTATTGGCTACAAGGTGTTGCCGATAGAAATTTTTGTTCTCTAATAAAAAGCTTAGCGGTACTTCAAAAACACTTTTAACCTCTTGCGCATCAATTTTTAAGATAAATTGGCTATCTACAAAAGCAATAAAAGGGAATACTTCAAAACCACTTGTGGTATTAAGTGCGGGTAATTCTCCTATCATATTGATGAACTTCGCATCAATACCAATCTCTTCCTCTGTTTCTCGTCGCGCTGTTTGTTGTAGTGTTAGATCCCTTGGTTCATATTTCCCCCCTGGAAAACTAACTTGTCCTGGATGATGGCGCAGGTGCAGTGCTCGCTCTGTCAAAATAATATGTAGCCCATCTCTCCGTTCAACTAAAATAATCAATACCGCTGCTTTTTTGAGGTTCTGATCTAATGATCGCTGTTTTTTTGGAGATGAGAATAAAAAAAAGTTTAAAAACGACTCTCTATTCATATTATTTACCCTGCTATTTATTGTTAATAAAGAATATTATTTTAGCTTAGAAGTGAAGTTACTTACCCGCTTAATTTTAATGGCAATACTTCGCTCTCTTTTTTTATACAAAAATCCAACATCATTCGACAAAAACAACCATTTATAGTAGCTTAGTGCCATTAATTTTTGATGGAAAAGTCACGTGTTGATTTCTACTCTACCTGTACGAGTTTATTACGAAGATACCGATGCTGGTGGCGTCGTCTATTATGCAAATTACCTAAAATTTTTTGAACGCGGTCGCACTGAGTGTTTACGGGAAAGTAATATTGAACAAGATGTTCTATTAGCAAAAAATATCGTATTTATGGTTAAAAAAGTAGAGATGGATTGTATTCAACCTGCACGCTTTAACCAGTTACTGTCGATGAAAACAGAAGTTGAAAGTTATCGGAAAGCGAGCTTAGTCTTCAAACAACAAATATTTAATGAGAGTGGGGAACTTCTTTGTCAAGCCTCTACTCTAATCGCCTGTGTTAATCTACAGAAAATGAAACCCACAGCAATTCCTGCTGAAATAATCGAGGTAATGTCCAGTGCATGCTGATATGTCTTTTATAGGTCTGTTTTTACAAGCAAGTATGCTGGTAAAGTTTGTCATGTTACTGCTACTTGGTATGTCTATTTACTCATGGACGCTGATCTTTTCACGCGCAAGAATGTTTAAATCTGCCCAGCAAGCATTGACTCACTTTGAAGAACGCTTTTGGTCTGGTCATGATCTCAGCCGTTTATATAAAGAAACGGCTGCACGTAGTGAACATATTACCGGCAGTGAAAAAATATTTTACAGTGGTTTTAAAGAGTTTTCTCGCTTACATCGCATGCCGGGGCGTAATGTGGATAGCGTAACCGAAGGTGCTCATCGTAGCATGCGTGTGACACTTTCACGTGAAGTTGAAGGGTTAGAAACAGGACTTTCAGCACTGGCAACCATTGGTTCTATCAGCCCTTATATTGGTCTGTTTGGAACAGTATGGGGAATCATGAACTCTTTTATTGCGCTTGGTGAAGTGCAGCAAGCGACATTAACTATGGTTGCGCCGGGCATTGCAGAAGCGTTGATTGCAACGGCGATGGGCTTATTTGCGGCAATCCCTGCGGTGATTGCGTATAATAAATTTTCCACAAATATGACAAAAATAGAGACCGCTTACATTAATTTAATGGAAGAGTTTACCTCTATTTTACATCGTCAAGCGATGACTGAAAGCGAATAGGAGCCATTATGCAATATGCTTATCGTAGACCGCGCCGTAAAGTGGTCGCGGAAATTAATGTGGTGCCTTACATTGATGTTATGTTAGTACTGTTAATTATCTTTATGGCAACGGCTACGACAGTCACGCTTGGCGTTAAAGTTGACTTGCCACAAGCGACGGCCGAAGCACTTTCTGTTGATAGTAAACCTCCCTTGATAGCCTCTATTGATAAGCAGGGATTATATTATTTAGATGTTGGTGAAAGTGGCGATACTGCGCTGAGCAGTGACGAAATGAGTGCGTTAGTCAAAGCGCAGCTACTTGCAGATAAAGAAACACAGTTTGTAATTAAAGGGGATGGTGATGTGCCCTATAAACGTGTTATCGAGTTAATGGTTCTATTGCAAGAGTCGGGTGTTGCTTCATTGGGATTAATGACCGAGCCGGTTGAAAATGAAAAATAGTACTACTGTTATCGCTTTTGTCACCGCACTGTCACTGCATCTTATTGTTGGTGGCGTATTGTTAATGAGCATGGATTTTTCACTGCCCAAAAATAAACCCAAGGAGATGATTGTTATCAAAGCATCGGTGGTGAATCAAAAACTATTTGATGATTTAGCGCAGAAAAAGGCAGATAAAGTCGCTTCTGAGAAAAGAAAAATAGAGCAGAAACGCGCCGAAAAAGCACGTATTAAACGTGAAAAAAAGCGGGCTGAGAAAAAGCGTAAAGAGGTGGAAGCGATGCGTGTTAAAGCGGAAAAAGTAAAAGCCGCTGAAAAAAAGAAATTGGAAGAACGCATCCTGTTTGAGAAAATAGTGGCTGCCAAAGCACTAAGAGCGAAAAAAGAAGCGGAAAAAACAAAAAAAATAGCGGAAGAAAAATTTAAAAAGCAGGAAGAAAAGCGCATAAAAAGAGAGCAAGAAGAAGCTAAACGTATCGAAGTAGAAAAGGTGGCAGTCGCTAAAGCTCTAAAAGAAAAACGAGCCAAGGAAGCTAAAATAAAAGCAGATAAAGAGGCAAAACGAAAAGCAGAGCATTTACGCCAAGCTGAGCTTGATAAGCAGATGGAAGCAGAGTTTGCAGATTCGTTTTCAAGTGCACAAAGCTCAAAACAGTTATCAGAAATTGCCCGTTACGAAGCACTGATTAGAGATAAAATTAGTCGAAACTGGCAAGTTGAGCCAAGTATGAAAGGCAAGCTATGTAAGTTGAGTATTCGATTAGCACCAGACGGTTTAGTATTAAGTACTCGCCGTATTAAAGGTGATGAGAAAGTCTGTGCCTCGGCCGAAAGAGCAACAAGGAAAGCAAAAACGTTACCGATCCCCAGAGATCCTGAAATAGCCCCACAGTTTCGCGATTTTGATATTACTTTAGAGTATGATTTTTAAGGAAAATAGAAGATGTTTGTTCGTTTATTGTTAGTAATATCGTTATCGATAGTTTCATTGCAGGCTTCTGCGCGTTTAGAAATACTAATCACTGAAGGTGTGAGCAGTGCCCGTCCTATTGCTGTTATCCCTTTTAAGTGGTTAGGCGAGGGTAAAAAACCTCAAAATTTTGCAAAGATCATTGCAAGTGATCTCAGAAGTAGTGGCCAATTTAGCCCTATCTCACTGGATAAAATGGCTAAAACACCTTCTAATAGCCAACACATTGATTATGCGTTATGGCATAAAATAGGCGTAGAAGCGATTGTAATGGGAGAGGTAAAACCTGCGACTAAAGCCGGTAAATATACTATCACTTACGAATTACTTGATGTGGTGACGGGTAATATGGGCATGGCGGGTTATTCTCCTGTGATGGAAAAACGTCGTAGTACGGTAAAAACAAAACAGCTTCGTCAATTTGCGCATCGTATCAGTGATGTGGTTTATGAAAAACTAACAGGGGATAGAGGGGCGTTTTTAACGCGGATTGCTTATGTGGCTGTGGATCGCAAAAGTTCGCATCCTTACCAATTACGTATTTCAGATTACGACGGTTATGGTGAGAAGTTAGTATTACGCTCTAAACAACCGATTATGTCTCCCTCTTGGTCTCCAGATGGTCGAAAGCTTGCATATGTTAGTTTTGAAAAAAAACGCTCACAAATCTATGTTCAAGATCTCTATACGCAAAAGCGTGAGTTAATGACCTCATTTCCAAAAATAAATGGTGCGCCTAACTGGTCACCTGACGGAAAACAGCTAGCATTAGTTTTGTCAAAAGATGGCCAACCAGAAATTTATGTTTTAAATGTGATCACCAAAGCGTTAAAGCGTATTACGCGAAACCGTGTTATTGATACTGAGCCAAGTTGGACACCTGATGGTAAAAGTTTGATTTTTTCATCGGAGCGTGGTGGAAGACCACAGATTTATCAAGTTGAGCTCACATCTGGCAAAACAAAACGCCTAACTTGGGAAGGCGAAATGAATTTAGGTGGTGCAATTACCCCAGATGGTGATAGTCTTGTGTTAGTGAGTCGTCATAATGGAAATTATAAAATTTCAGTGCAAGATCTTGATTCTGGTGAGTTAAGAACACTGACTAAAACTCAGCTCGACGAATCGCCAAGTATCGCACCGAATGGCAGTATGATAATTTACAGTACTGTTTATCAAGGTAAGAAAGGGTTGGCGCTAGTATCGATGGATGGTCGTTTTAAAGCGAATATTCCAGCAAAAAACGGTGACGTTAAATCACCAGCATGGTCTCCATTTTTAAACTAATATCATTCTGTTTAATAAAGGGTCAAATTTTACGAAGAAAAAATAGTCAAGAGCAAGGCGCATGATTGATTAATAAGCAAAACGGTAATTTGTTTTGTTCTGTATACTGTTTGACGAAGTCAAATAGAGCAGAGACGATTGAATGCAACGCTGATATTGGCTGTTTTGACGAGTAGAGTGACCAAGTACTTAGACCGATTGGTATCAATATTTTAAGTAAAAATAAGGAAAGAAAATGAATTTATCAATGATTTCAAAAAGCTTGTTGATTGCACTACCAATGTTAGCACTGGGTGCTTGTAGCTCAAACAGCGATAGCGATGCTGCGTCAAGTGAAACAAATAAAGCAGCGACGGAAGAAGTTGTAGAAAACGGTGCAGATAACACAGTTGAGACTGATGTAATTGAAGCAGTTGAATTAACAGAAGAAGAGCAACTTGTACAAGAGTACACGTGGGCCATTCTTGAAACCACAATCAACTTTGAGTTTGATAAATCTGCTATCGCACCTCGCTTTACAAAAATCCTTGATGCACATGCTAAGTTCTTAGTAAACAACCCTGAGAAAGCACTAACAATCGAAGGCCATGCAGATGAAAAAGGAACGCCTGAGTACAATATAGCACTAGGCGAGCGTCGAGCTAACTCTGTTTCTACTTACCTAGAAAACATGGGTGTTGCTACTAGCCAAATTAGTGTTGTAAGTTATGGTGAAGAGAAACCTGTTAATTTAGGTCATGACACAGCAGCTCACGCTGAAAATCGTCGTGCTGAACTTACTTACTAATCTGATCTTAGTATGAAAAAAGTTAAATTAAACGTGGCCATTTTTATGGCCACTTTTTTATCTGCTTCTAGCTTTGCAGTTGCGCCTGTTAATGACGTGACGACCACTAAAAGCAACAAACAGATAGAGAAACAACTTGATGAGTTAACGCGTCTATTAGAAACGCGTAATCGCATGCAGATACGTTTTCAGAACCAACTTGATGAACTCTCGCAAGAGGTGAGTCAAATCAACGGAAATTTAGAACTGTTTAACCATAAAATTGATCAGATTGAAAATCGTCAGCGTAATTTGTATCAGCTTATTGAAGAGCAAAAAAATAATATAGCGAAAGCGCCTCGCAGTAAAGTCTCTGAAAACAGCGAACCTGTTGCACTAGACGAAAAAGCGGCTTATCAGTTAGCTGTTGATTTAGTGTTAGTTGAAAAAGATTATGGACAAGCGATCACTGCATTTGAAGCATTTGTGATTGATCACCCTAAATCTGCATTGGTTGCTAATTCGCAGTACTGGTTAGGGCAACTTCTCTATAAAGAGAAAAAACGCGATGAAGCGCGTCGTGCATTTTTAATTGTGACGGATAAATACCCTGATTCAAGTAAACGTGCAGACGCACTGTTTAAAATTGGTATTATTGATGAATATGTCGGTAAAAAAGATTCTGCCAAGCGCTTTTACGGAAAAGTGTTAAAAGAGTATCCTGATTCATCGGCAGCAGGGCTTGCAAGTAAACGTTTAAAAGGTCTATAAAGCTCAGTTAGATAGGCTAAATAGGCTAATTTGTTTGTTTTCTCAACAAACAGAAAAAAAGCACGAAATTTTTGTTGCGCTCTCAAAATTATTGTATATTATACGCCGCAGTTGAGAGGGAATGTGACATGGTTCATGTTAAATATTAACTAGGCCTGTAGATGATTCATATCAGACCGTTAGCTCAGTTGGTAGAGTTTAAAACCAAAACCATATTGTATATGGGCCGTTAGCTCAGTTGGTAGAGCAGTGGACTTTTAATCCATTTGTCGAAGGTTCAAATCCTTCACGGCCCACCACTTTCTTAAAGTGG
>NZ_ATUO01000079.1 GCF_000420245.1 Psychromonas hadalis ATCC BAA-638
ATGTGGCGGGCGTTGTTGCAGGCAAAGTGACGTTTGCCTTACCAACAGAGAGTGTGATTGATGGTTGTTCTTCCATAAATTCAATTTGTTGTATCACTTTAGCGCGAACAAAGCTGTTGGATGTTAGGCCTAGTTTTTTCTTGAAAGTGTAGAAGCTAGACGTTGATAAGTGATGTTGTTGACAGTAATCTGAAATAGTTAACCCACTGGTTTGTTGATTTTTTACTAGGGTCTGCCATTGTGTTTCGTTGCGCGTTATTTTCATTGTTATTTCCTTTTATTTGACTTGAAAATAACATAACTGAGATCAGAAATTAGATGAAGGTGTGGTTGCCCTGACGCTTACGGTCGATTGATACAACCCCGTTTAAAACGCCCTACAAACATATAAGGATTGCCCTTTACCCTCGGTAGCTTATTGATAATATCGAGCATTAAATCTGAGAGATACAAGATATGATAACTACCATTTTTAGTGCGTGGTACACGAATAGTTTTGTTATACAAGTCAACATCACTCCACTTTCTTAAACGCAATTCGGATTCACGACAACCCAATAAAAACAGTAGTGCTATCAGTGAGCCAGCGTAAATATCTTTATAGGCGAGTGAGGCACCAATCAGACGTTTAATTTCATCAATAGTACAATAACGAGTACGGGCATTATCTTCAGGTAACAAAGACACTTTATCTGCCACATTGGTTATATCTAGCAGTTGATTAGCCAATTTTCCCATTGTTTTAATCAAGGCCAAAACGCGGTTACAGGTACTTGGTGCATAAGGGCGGTATTCACTGGATGATTCACTCATTTTCAAATGCAATTGCATTATTTGATGGGCAGTGACTTCGTTATATGGAAGTGAAAATAGTGACTTGCAGTGTAACTTGAAGCGTGACACATCATCTTGCCATGAGCGTTTATGTTTCTTAGCTAGTGGTAGGTAAGTATTCCAGAAAAAATCATACACAGTAGGAAAGGTGTTGACGGCATCACGTTTCGCTTTAGGGTTAATGCCCTCTGCCAATAAGCCTTTGTGCTGTCGTGCTACCTTTCTAGCAGTTGATAAGTCAACATCAGGAAAGCGACCAATAGCAATACTCCCCTTTCGTCCTTGATAGCGATAACGAAACAGAAATCGTTTACTGCCATTCTTACCTGACAAGCATTTAAGCCCACTCACTTCTGTATCTGAAAACTCTAAATCGGTGGATGATGAGTCTTTATCATTACAAGGTAATGCACGTAATTTATTGGTGGTGAATTTTAATTTTTTTAACATGATTAACTCCTTGGTTATGTGTTCAAGGAATTAATATATGGCTATAAATATTGCTAAAACGCCCACCAGCACGGCATTAAGTAAGCGGTTATGGATTCAAAGGACAGTAGAGGGACAGTAAAAAGACCCGGAAAAGAGGAAATTAGTAGATTGAGTATGTTGGGAGTAGCGTTTTAAAGCAGTAGAGAACCATTGTAAACAGTGGCTTTCGTTGCACACACATTACGCACATGGTCGGACAGTATATGGACAAGAATAATTTATGAATTGGTAGTAAGTAGAGGGGATAATTAAGTAAGAAGTTAGCTGTAAGCTTTTGCCTATTTCAGACATTGGCCTAGAAACAACAAAGTCTCAACGCAGTAATGACGAGGCTTCTCATGATTTGATAGAGAATATTTTGCAGGCTATCAGAAACGAAAAAGCCCCAACTATTTCTAGTCAGGGCTTCATCTGAATGTGGCAGGGGTGGAAGGATTCGAACCATCAACATTCGGATTTGGAATCCGACGTTCTGCCGTTAGAACTACACCCCTACTGACGCGGTGAATAATACCTAAGCCAAAATTAAAGTAAAGCGCTTTATTGCGTTCCTTAGCTTGGTTGCTTATAAAAACAACAGCTATTAAAACTAATAAACAAAAGTGTGCTTTTAATCACTGCCTAGTGTATTTTTGCTCTATAGACATTATCAAAAGGATTTACCTCGATGAGGCTCACTCAACCAATTATCAAACCTGCGAACCCTAATTTTTCTTCAGGCCCCTGCGCTAAGCGCCCGGGTTACGATATTAATCAATTAGACCTTTCTACTCTAGGCCGCTCACATCGCTCAAACGTAGGTAAAGAGGCATTGCAAAAAGTGATCACTGATACCGCTGACATTCTTAAGCTACCTGCAGGTTACCGTGTCGGTATTGTGCCAGCGTCAGACACGGGGGCGATGGAGATGATGATGTGGTCGCTGCTTGGGCCTCGTCCTGTTGATGTTTGTTACTGGGAGTCCTTTGGTCAAGGTTGGTTTGCTGATATCACTAAACAGTTAAAACTTGAAAATGTGAATGAGATAAAAGCAGATTACGGACAGCTTCCTGATTTAAGTAAAGTGAACCCAGCTAATGATTGTATCTTCACTTGGAATGGCACAACGTCTGGCGTTAAAGTTGAAAATGGCGACTTCATTAGCGAAAACCGTGCCGGGTTAACGATTTGTGATGCAACTTCTGCTGTTTTTGCAATGCCGATGCCTTGGGAAAAACTAGACGTGACCACTTTTAGTTGGCAAAAAGTATTAGGCGGTGAAGGTGCACATGGCATTATTATTCTTAGCCCACGCGCTGTTGAACGTTTAGAGAGCCATACACCAAGCTGGCCGATGCCGAAGATCTTCCGTTTAACGGCAGGTGGTAAACTGCTAGAAGGGATCTTTAAAGGGGCAACGATTAATACCCCATCGATGCTTTGTATCGCAGATTACCAAGATGCACTAAACTGGGTTAAATCAATTGGTGGTGTGCAAGCAAGCATTCAAAAATCACAATCTAATCTTGCCGTATTAGAAAAATTTGTTACTAAAAACAACTGGATCAACTTTTTAGCTGAAAAACAGAATACTCGTTCTAATACCAGCGTTTGTTTATCGGTTGACCTTAATAATGAGCAGTTAAAAGCATTCATTAAACTCCTTACTGATAATCAAGTGGCTTTTGATATTGGCGCTTACAAAGATGCACCCAGTGGTTTACGTATTTGGTGTGGTAGCACCGTTGAACAGAGTGATTTAGAAGCACTCATGCCTTGGTTAAATTGGGCTTATAAGAGTGTTACAGAATAAAAATATAATATAGAGCAGGACTAAAGTCCTGCTTGCAAATAAAACCAAAATATTCAGGAGCAAACATGACAACTAATAATTTCGATTTTGATTATATCTGTATTGGTGGTGGCAGTGGTGGTATCGCCTCAGCCAATCGTGCATCCATGCATGGCAAAAAAGTGGCCATTATCGAAGCAAAAGCGCTCGGTGGCACTTGTGTCAACGTGGGTTGTGTCCCTAAAAAAGCGATGTGGTATGCGGGGCAAATTGCCGATGCGCTACGTTACGCACCTGATTATGGTTTTGATGCACCACTACAGAAATTTAGTTGGGAAAAGCTGATTGAAAGTCGCGATGCCTATATCGGTCGTATTCATCAGTCTTACGATCGTAACCTTGCTAATAACAATGTGACTGTCATCAACGGCTTCGCGACGTTTATTAACGATCATACCATTGAGGTTAACGGCAAGCAGCTCACCGCACCGCATATCACTATTGCAACAGGAGGTCGCCCTACGGTTCCTAACATTCCTGGTGCGGAGTTTGGCATTACCTCCGATGGTTTCTTTGCACTGCAAGCACAACCGAAACGTGTTGCGGTGGTTGGTGCAGGTTATATCGCCGTTGAGATAGCCGGGGTATTTAATGCATTAGAGAGTGAGACTCACCTGTTATGTCGTAAACACACCATACTGCGTGAGTTTGATAGTATGTTATCGTCAACCTTAGTGGAAGTGATGCAAGCAGAAGGACCCACGCTACATACTGATTCTGTGCCTAAATCGGTGATTAAAAACAGTGATGGTAGTTTAACGTTACAGTTAGAAAATGAAAAATCAATCACCGTTGATTGTTTAGTTTGGGCGATTGGACGTACCCCTGCGAATGATAATATCGGCCTTGAAAATACCAATGTTGAACTTAACGAGTATAACTTCATCAAGGTAGATAAATACCAAAACACCTCTGCACAGGGCATTTATGCCGTGGGTGATAATACCGGTGAAATCCAACTAACCCCTGTTGCGATTAAAGCGGGTCGCTTACTTTCAGAACGTCTATTTAACGGACAGCTTGATGCACACTTAGATGCAACATTAGTACCGACCGTGGTGTTTAGTCATCCACCGATTGGCACGATAGGTTTAAGTGAGCTAGAAGCGGAAACACAATATGGGAAAGAGAACCTCACGGTTTATACTTCGCAATTTACCAGTATGTATACCGCGTTAACATCAATGCGCCAACCGACTCGTATGAAGCTAGTTTGTGCAGGAGCCGAACAAAAGGTAGTGGGCTTACACTGCATCGGTTTTGCATCAGATGAAATTTTGCAAGGCTTTGGCGTGGCGATGAAGATGGGCGCAACCAAAGCAGACTTTGATAGCTGTATTGCTATTCACCCCACCAGCGCTGAAGAGTTTGTTACATTAAGATAATATGAAATAAAAGTGATGCGAGTTTAATCTAAATAACCGATTAAGCTCGTTCATCTTTTGGGCTGTCCATCACCACAGAAGTCGCAACGGCATTCACCTGTGGAATATTACCAATCACATCCATATGAAACTGTTTATAAGCAGCCAGATTTTTAGTTTCTACCCTTAATAAATATTCACTTGATCCAGTAATATTGTGGCATTCCACCACCTCTTTAGCGACTGAGATTGCCTCTTCAAAATGTAATTGAGAGGCTTTACTGTGGTTAGAAAGTCCAATCGAAACATAAGCGATAAACTCAATACCACACTGGGCAGGGTTTAATACCGCACGATACCCTGCAATCACATCACTTTTTTCCAACTCCTGTACGCGACGTAATGTCGCAGAAGGGGAAAGACCAATACGCTCTGCCAACAGCACATTAGACAATCTGCCATCCAATTTCAACTCGCGCAATATTCTTTCGTCAAACCTGTCCATTATCAATATTCCTTGTGAAAATAGCTAATTACAAGCAAATATAAACACAAAATTCAGTCAATTTCCACATAAGATATCAGTACAAACAATCAAGCAGGAAGACAACCATGGAATACTCTCATCTACTCGCATTAAGTACTTTTGCCTTAATTGGTAGCATCACACCGGGTCCTAATAATATTATGCTGATGACATCGGGCGCTAATATCGGCTTTTACCGCACCATTCCGCATATGCTGGGTATTTTGTTCGGTTTCTCTTTTATGATCATTTTAGTGGGATTGGGCTTAATGCAGATTTTAACAAGCTATCCTACTTTGCAAAGCACCTTACAAGGGTTATGTTTGGCATACCTTCTGTATTTAGCCTATAAAATTGCCACCAGCAATAATCTTGATAATAATCAGCCACACTATAAACCGATGAGTCTTTTATCGGCTGCGGGGTTTCAGTGGATAAACCCTAAAGGCTGGTCACTGGCATTATCAGCACTCACCCTCTATAGCTCAGGGATGAATAGCCACTATGCCGTTTATATTATCGCGGCTGTTTTTTTCGTTGCTTATATTCCATCCGCTTGTTTATGGGTCTTTGCGGGCCAGAAGATGCAAAAAATGCTCAGTGATCCTAAAAATTTAAAGGGTTTTAATTACAGTATGGCGAGTCTGCTCGTACTCTCTCTGTTTTTTAGTATTTAAAAGTGACTTAGCAGTATTAATGCATCTCTGACAACACCTTCAATTTAGTACGAATAAACTCGCTGTGTGGCACGTAAATCAAACCGGCTACGCGGCGAATAATCGCCTCTTCAATCTCTCCTAAATGGTCATCGGCATACGCCGTTTTCCACATTGCTTCAATCACCTCGATGCGCTCTTTATGTTCAAGCTCTGCCAGTTGCGAGGTAAAATCAAAAATAGAGGTAGATTCTTTGACCTCCTCTTTTGCTAACGCCATTAATACATTAACCTCTTCTTTATTAACCTTTAATAACGCGATTAAGCTTGCCTCAATGGTTAATAATTCCACCGTAGAGGTATCGTGATCTGCGTAGGCAACCGCACATAATAATGATGCGATGGCGATGCGTTTATCTGTTTTTTCATTTTCTGGCGCAACTTGTAGTATTGATGCGAGGTAGTTGGTTATTTTTTTTATCAAAATAAAAGATCTCTTAGTAATTACAGTTTGATCGACGTATTATTCCTTTGAACGCTAATTTAGCAAAAAGTTCATAACAAACTCTACTTTACACAAGGCAACAGAATGAAATTTAAAAACCTTTTACTCAGCTTCGCGCTACTCTCTTTTCTCAGTGCTTGTAGTGAAGCACCAACCCCTGTTGAGGGCAAACAGTATCAACTGTTACCAGAAACATTAAACAGTGAAAAGTTTGCGCCAATCACAGAGGTCTTTTCATTAACCTGTGGGCATTGCCGTGCCATGGAAGATATTATTCCTGAGCTACAGAAAGCGGTAGGGCAAGATATTAACAAAATGCATATCACCTTTAATCAGTCTGCGTATAATGCAGCCATTTTTTATTATGCAGCAGAGATGCAACTCAGAAAAACACCTGATCATCAATTTATGATTGAGTTGTTTGAGACGATTCAGATGCCAAACGAAAGCAGTGCAGAGCAGAAAGAAATAGCGATGAACAACGTTTTTGAATCACGCGGCTTGGTGAGTCCATTTAATTATAATGAGCAACAAACCGAAGTTTTATTTCAACGTCTTGAAGAGATTTCCATTTTATCTGAACAATCAAAAATCAACTCTGTGCCTACTTTTATTATTAAAGGTAAGTACCAGTTAATCACGTCAGGACATGATACAACAGAGAAAATGGCTACGACAATTAAGTATTTACTGGAAAAATAGATTGGATCTAACGTTTTAATCGGAAGTGAGGCTTTAGTCTTGCGTGTCGGAGGTGAGACTTTAGTCTTGCGTATTTTGACCTTGATTTAGCTTAAAATCAAGGCAGAACCGACGTCTTACTTCCATTATCTTGGAAGTAAGACTTCAGTCTTGCCGTTTTTATTACGCGACTTTTCTCGCTTGCGCTTCACTTTCACTTGCAAGGTACTCGTCTAACGTACCTTGGAAATCAACCATCTTTTTATCTTTGATATCAATAATGCGTGTTGCCAGTGATGATACAAATTCACGATCGTGACTGACGATAATCAGCGTACCTTCAAACAGTTTAAGTGCACCGTTTAACGCTTCAATCGCTTCCATATCCATGTGGTTAGTCGGCTCATCCATAATCAACACGTTTAAGTCAGACATCATCAACATACCAAATAACAGACGATTTTTCTCTCCACCTGAGCAGTTACGCGCTTTTTTGTTGGCATCATCATCACTAAACAATAAGCGCCCTAACATACCACGTACCATGAGATCACTATGACAAGATCGGCGCCATTGTGACATCCAATCCATAATGGTTAACTCATTTTCAAATAACTTACCGCTATCCTGTGGGCAATAACCGATGATGGCATTTTCAGACCACTTCACTACACCTTCATTATTCTGTAATTCATTGACAAGGCAACGTAATAGGGTTGTTTTACCCACACCATTTTCGCCGATGATAGCCAGTTTAGCGCCTGCTTCTAAAATAAGTTCACCCTTTTCGAACAACACTTCACCATCAAATCCGTGCCCAAAGTTTTCTAATACCAATGCTTGACGATGCATCTTTTTACCTGGTGCAAAACTGAGGCTAGGACTCATTCGACTTGATGATTTAACATCATCGAGCTTTATTTTATCCATTTTCTTGGCACGCGAGCTTGCTTGTTTGGCTTTTGACGCATTGGCTCCAAAACGGTTTACAAAGTCTTGTAACTCTGCAATTTCTGCCGTTTTCTTCTCATTACCTGACAGTAATTGCTCACGTAATAGACTTGATTGTGCTAAGAAATACTCGTAGTTACCCGGGTAAATACGCAGTTCACCATAATCAATATCGGCCATATGAGTACACACTGCATTTAAGAAATGGCGATCATGAGAGATGATGATCATGGTACATTTACGTTTGTTTAACTCACCTTCAAGCCAGCTAATGGTATGAATATCCAAGTTATTGGTTGGCTCATCGAGTAGTAATATTTCAGGATTTGCAAACAGCGCTTGGGCAAGTAAAACACGTAGTTTCCAACCCGGTGCAACCTGTTGCATTAAACCGTAATGAAATGACTCTTCAATACCCGCTTCTAATAAAATTTCACCCGCACGACTTTCTGCGCTATAACCGTCCATCTCTGCAAACTGGCTTTCAAGGTCGCCAACACGCATGCCATCGGCTTCACTCATATCCGCTTTCGCATAGATAGCGTCACGCTCTTGTTTTATTTTCCACAATGCAGTATCACCCATGATCACCGTATCAATTACGCTGAACGTTTCAAAAGCAAACTGATCTTGGCTCAAAGTACCCACTTTAAATCCTGGGGTAATTGAAACATTGCCCGAAGTTGGTACTAACTCACCGCTTAAAATTTTCATAAAAGTAGATTTACCACAGCCATTTGCGCCGATTAATCCGTAACGATTTCCGTGTCCAAATTTAGCAGAGATATTTTCAAACAGGGCTTCTGGGCCAAATTGCATGGTGATATTAGAGGTTGCGATCAAAATAAGATTCCTAGTATTAGCTAATTTATATTAACTAGCGAACTAGCAATATTGTATAAAGGTGTTTAATTGGTCGCGCAGTATACAGCAATAAAACGTGATCCCCATCAATAATTGCTTTTTATCGGTTGTTTTTTAAACGCAGAGGAAATAACAAGCAATCTTTTCTACAACATCATTAAACCCATTTAACAATATGTTGTCTCAATGGCGATCTATTTCAAAAAAGCAACTTAAATGTCATATTAAAGAATATTTTTAATAACAATGTCATCAAGCTACTCTACGATCAATCATTCATGATGTTTTTATAAATGGAGTTAATGATGAATGAGACAAACAGTAATAAAGCCACCTCGTTAGATCGCCGTTTTTTCCTAAAAAGTAGCGCAGGGTTAGCGCTGACAGGCATTGCAGCCACAATGATGAGTAATAAAGTACAAGCAAGTACCGATTGGTCAACATTAAATAAGCATCACTCAGACAAACATTTTTGGAAAAAAGTAAAAAAAGAGTTTCTGCTCGATAAAAAAACCACTTACATGAACATTGGTACGACGGGCTCAATGCCTAAATCGGTATTAGCGGAATATAATAAAAATAATCGTATTGTCGCAAAGACCCCATGGGATATGCAGGGTAAATTTGGCCACTGGCCTTATGTCTCAGAGATGGTTGAAAAAATAGCCCCAAGCTTTGGTGCACAATCTAACGAGATAATTCTTAGCCGTAATACCACCGATGGCATGTGTAGCATTCTCAACGGATTACACTTTGAAGCGGGTGATGTTATTTTAACCACACATCATGAGCATGTCGCTGCCAATTCCCCTTTTCATGTAGTGACACAGCGCTATGGCGTAGAAGTCGTTTATCTTGATATTCCCGTTTACACTGGTAGCAATGAGATTAGTAGCCAAGATTTTGTGGATCTCTTTACCGATGCGGTCGCAGAATATGGTGCGCGTGTGCGCTTAATCTGCTTTTCCCATGTCACTTACAAAACGGGGACAACGCTACCCGCAAAACGAATATGTCAGGAAGTTGCTATCCCCAACGCAATCCCGACACTCATTGATGGCGCACATACCATTGGTATGTTTAATCTTGATTTTCATGATATCGGTTGTGATTTTTATGCAGGGTCAGGCCACAAATGGCAATGTGGTGCAGGGGCAACGGGTATTTTATTTGTTTTAGACAGCGCCAAGCGTTTAGATCAATATTGGAGTGACAGAGACAATCCACTGTGGTTTATTAATTCGTCACTGGGTCACGCTGATTTTTTAGGCACACAATTACAACTGCAATATATCGGCAATGATAATTATCCTGCAAAACAAGCGCTTTGCGATGCCTGCCAACTATGGGATGAGATTGGACGAGATAAAATTGAACGGCGTATATTGCAACTAAGCGACCTGTGTAAAACATTATTACTTCATGCTTTCCCTGATGCACATTTTTATGCGCCTAATATTCCCGAACTCAGCAGTGGACTGACTACTTTCAACCCTTTTGATGATCAACATGACTTGCCAATGTTAACCGTATTGAGGGATAAATTACGTGAAGAAAATGGCTTCATTATCCGCACTACTGATTTTAAAGTGCATTCGACCGATGCACAAGAGACACATGCACTACGTATCTCAACACACCTTTTTCATAATGAAAAGGATATATTTGAATTAGTTGAAGCGATGCAACAGGTCTATCAAACTGTGTAAAAGAGAAGCAGATCGCTTAATGCGATTTGCTTTCAAGTCTAAAAAACAGGGTCTAATTAGTCACAATTTCATCAAAGCCGCCTATGATTACTAAGTAACAAAAGAACACAGTAGCAACATTATAAAACGTTCGATTAAAGAGCAAGGATCAACAATGAAAAAAACAATACAACGGCTTCATTTAATGCGCGGATTTTTTGTTTTTTTATTCATGATCAGTAGTTTTTTTTTACAAGCAAGAGATCTTGCTGAAATAAAAGCAGAGGGTGTTTTACGCCATATTGGTGTGCCTTATGCCAATTTTGTCACACAATATACACAGGGTAATAAAAGCATTGAAGCGGGGCTTGATGTGGAATTAATGCGTGGTTTTGCAGATCACCTTGGCCTACGTTACCAATACGTAAAAGCAACGTGGGCGAATGTTTTTACCCTGCTTAATGGAGAAAGTGCACATTATAAAAACAAACAGCTCGTCATTGGTGAGTATCGTCAGCCAATAGCAGGCGATATCATCGCAAATGGCGCCACGATTCTTGATTGGCGTAAACAGGTGGTGGATTTTTCCGATGCATATTTTCCTTCAGCCGTCTGGTTAGTCGCTCGTTCAGACTCAAGCCTACAACCTATTATACCCAGTAACTCTATTGAGCAAGATATCAAACAGGTAAAAGCATTAATCAACAATGTGGATGTATTAGCCATGAAATATTCCTGTTTGGATCCCGACCTTTATAATTTATATAATACCGGTGCTAATATTATTTTACCCGTTAGAGCACGAAAATTAAATGAGATGATTCCCGCTATCTTAAATAATGATGCGGAAAGCACTTTGCTTGATGTACCCGACAGTTTAATTGCATTACAAAAGTGGCCAGGAGAAATTAAAATAATTGGTCCTATTTCCAAAGATCAACGCATGGCTGTCGCTTTTCGTAAAGACTCACCAGAACTACGTAACGCCTTTAATCTCTATTTACGCCAACTAAAAAAAGATGGCCGTTACAATCAACTGGTTAAAAAATACTACCCCTCCGTTTTTCATTTTTACGGTGATTTTTTTACCCCTCAAAAAAAAGGCTAAAGAAGCATGGCACTGTTTAAATTGATAACCAGTAAAACAGCCATTATAGCAGCAGGTATTATGTTGGCGGGTTATCTAGTCCTTATTTTAGCGGTGACTCACTTAGGACAAAACAAGTTAAATGAATCACAACATAACGAGTTACAATTAAAAGTTGCACATTACGCTGATACATTAAGTTACTTTTTTGATGTCTCACAGCATAATATTTTGGTGTTATCAAAAGATAAAACCATGAGTACTTTTTTTTACAATCGCAGCTCTGGGATGTCAATGACTTATGGACTCGGTGCAAGTCTCTTCAAATTAGAAGCATTAATGGCTCAGCTCTGCGATGAAAGAAAAATAGATCAAACCGCTATTTTTAAGCGTATTTTACTGTTCAACCTTGATGGCACTATTATTCTTAATAACAGTAATGCCCCCTTTCATTTAGGGAACATTAATATAAAAAACCTGATAAAAAATCCTCGCTCAATCCATATTGAAGCCACCACCATCAACAACAAAAACAGCATCAGCGTTAAATTATTGCAACTTGTTTACCTTAATGGCGATCCCATTGCTTTTATTGTTGCAGAAATAAATAACCAAATTATTGTGCAGCAATTAACCGCTCAAGAGTACCTTGGTAGCGGTAGTCACGTAGAATTAGTGAGTGATGTCGGCAAACTATTTATTTGGGATTCATTGCAACATTCAGGGCATATACCAGCAGATAAACATACAAAAAACGAGAATTTACTGATTTTTGAAAAGCCCATAAAAAGGACTCCCTTATTACTGAGAGGTTGGTATGAAACAGTTAGTGAACAAGATTTATTCACTTCACACTGGTTTGTTTGGGCTATCTCGGTGCTGGCTTTTCCTGTTTTTTTCGGGCTCTATTACCTCATTCGTATTGAACATAACAATACCATTTTACAAATAAAAGTCAGCCTATCTCAACGCCAACAACAGCAACTATCACAGCATAATAAACGCCTAGAAATAGAGATAAACAAACGTAAAGCATCTGAAAAAGTGCTTGAGTATCAAGCTACTCACGATTCATTAACCGATCTAGCGAACAGAAATTACAGCTTAAAACGTTTATCTCATGCCATTGATACCAGTAAACGCAATAACACCAAAATTCTCTTGATGTACATTGATATTGATAACTTCAAACTGATTAACGATACCTTGGGCCACAGTGCAGGTGACCAAGTATTGATTGAATCAAGCAGACGCTTACTCGCCTCCGTGCGTAAAACAGATACCGTTGCACGCTTAGGAGGTGATGAGTTTTTACTTATTTTTCCTGAGCTTAAAAGTGATCATCAAGCAACCATGCTCGCAGTTCAAGTACTCTCTTTGTTTGAACAGCCTTTTAATCTACAAGGGCAACAGTTTTTCACCTCCACCAGCATCGGTTTATCTATCTACCCACAAGATGGGGATACCCCTGATAACCTTTTAAAATGTGCAGATATGGCACTATATCGTGTCAAAGATGAAGGTAAAAATAACTTTAGTTTTTATAATGCCAGCATGAATGCGGAGGTATTACGCAATGTCACCATTAATCGACGTTTACGCCACGCCATTGACAACAATAAACTAGAGATGTACTACCAGCCATTGGTTGATCTTAACTCAGGAAAAATTGTTGGTGCAGAAGCATTAATGCGCTGGACAGATGATGAGCTAGGTTTCGTCCCTCCCGATGAATTTATTATCATTGCTGAGCGTAATGGTTTAATCCATTTCCTCGGTGAATTTGCACTCACAGAAGCTTGTCAAAAAGCGGCTAAATGGCAGAAAATATACCCGATTCAAATCGCAGTTAACTTTTCCAGTGTGCAATTTAGGGACTGTAAAGCGCTACTCTCACAAATTAAAAGTATCCTGCATAAAACAGGCTTACCCAGTGAAAAACTGGATGTAGAAGTCACCGAAAGTTTACTTATTAATCAAGGGCATGCGCTTTTTGATATGTTAAAAGAACTGCAAAATTTAAACATTCAGTTAAGTATTGATGATTTTGGAACGGGTTATTCGGCACTGAGCTACTTGCAAAAATATGCTTTTAACAAGCTAAAAATAGATCGTGCATTTGTGATGAACCTAACCAATAACGAGTCAGACCGATCACTGGTCACCGCCATTATTGCCATGGCAAAAGCACTCAATATGAAAGTGGTTGCAGAAGGAATAGAGTTGCAACAACAGGCAGATTTCCTAAAACAGTTACACTGTGAATACGGCCAAGGCTACCTGTATAGCAAGCCACTACCAGCAACTGAATTTGAACAACTTCTAATAGCCGATCAACATGAAAATGGTAGCCTGAATCAAGGAAAAAGAGCATCTTCGCCTAGCCTGATCCCTAAATAAAAGTACTTTTTACACCAGTTAATCGTGAAATAGCGATTGACTAACGTAGCCACAAGCCTATAATCGTATTTTAACGATTAATAGGTGATGTGATAATGGCTAACTGCAACGATATAAATTCAAATTTAACAAATACATCAGTCAATGAACTAAAGAGTGAAAAAGCACTCGCACATTTAGCGAAAGCACTTGCACACCCGGCACGTATCCGCATCTTAAAAATCCTCTTTAAATTAGACCAACTCGGCGGTTGTTTAAACAGCAACTTAGTCTCTGAATTAGGACTGGCACAATCCACTGTTTCTGAGCATCTGCGTGTTTTAATTAAAGCAGGGTTTATCGACGCGACACCGCAAGCAACAAAAGTTTGTTATCAAATATCAACAAAACAGCTCAATTATTTTTCCAATCTATTTGCCACAACTTACCAGTAAGGGAGTCATTTTATGAACAGTAAACTTAATTTTTTAGACCGTTTTTTAACCTTATGGATTTTTATAGCAATGGGGTTTGGCGTACTCATTGGTGTGCTTTTTACCGATCAAGTCAGCACTTTAAATTCACTTGTTTCCTTTGGTACAACCAATGTACCACTGGCAATTGGACTTATTTTAATGATGTATCCACCACTCGCAAAAGTAAATTACAGCTTGCTCGGTAAGGTATTAAAAGACAGAAAAGCAATCAGTTTATCGTTAATCATGAACTGGTTAGTGGGCCCTATCTTAATGTTTATTTTAGCGATTATTTTCCTTGGTGATCATCCACACCTGATGACGGGGGTTATTTTGATTGGTCTGGCACGTTGTATTGCCATGGTATTAGTGTGGAATGATATTGGTGGTGGCAATAAAGAGTACGCGGCAGCGTTGGTTGCCTTAAACAGTATTTTTCAGATAATCACTTACAGTTTTTTAGCGTGGTTGTTCATCACCGTATTACCGCCCTACTTTGGTGTAAAAGGTCAGTTAATTGATATCTCTATCGCTGAGATAACAAAAAGTGTTGCAATTTATCTGGGTATCCCTTTTATAGCAGGTTATGTAAGCCGTGTGATTTTAGTTAAATTTAAAGGTGAGCAATGGTATGTTGAAAAATATCTCCCTGCAATATCTCCCATCACTTTAATCGCATTGTTAGCAACCATTGTCTTCATGTTTAGCTTAAAAGGTGAGATGATTTTTGAACTGCCCTCGCAAGTGATATTGGTGGCAATACCATTGATTATCTATTTCTGTTTAATGTTTTTTATCAGTTTTTTCACGGCCAAAAAAATGGGGTTAGATTTTGATAAAAACGCCTCCATTGCATATACCGCAACGGGTAATAATTTTGAACTCGCCATCGCCGTTTCTATTGCAATATTTGGATTAAACTCTCCGGAGGCATTTGCAGGTGTCATAGGGCCGTTAGTAGAAGTGCCTGTTTTAATCGCACTGGTTCACATCACTCTAAAAATGAAAAAGAACTACCGTATTAAAAAATGAACACTTGTATTAAGAACAACAAAAAGCCCGCTTAGGGATCGTTACACAATAACTTGCGATAAATTGTTTCCAAAAATCCTTAAGTGACTGGTTATTTTGAAAACAAAAGCGCAAGTAATTTTGAAGCCGATCCTTAACGTTCATTAAGCGGGTTTTTTCTGACTATCCACTAAACCGAAAAGGGATATTTAATACCTTCATGAAACTCATAACCCAGCACTTCAAAGTCATCCATGGTCACCCATGTTTCTAAATCTTTTAATGACTTGATTTTAGGGTTTATTTTCAATTGTGGAGAGGGGAAAGGCTGACGTTTCAGCTGCACATCGCGCATCAGTGCTAACTGATCTTCATAGATATGTGCATTCACAATTTTATGATAAGCCGTGCCCGCTTTTTTACCCGTGATCTGCGCCATTAATGCTAAGAAAGTAAATACTTGCACTTGGTTAAAGTTAAGACCCAGCGGCACATCACATGAACGCTGGTAACTTGTTAAATGTAACGTATCACCCAGCAGCGAAAAAGTGTGGGTGTGCATGCAAGGACGTAAACAACCAAGGTCAAATTCACCCGGATTATAAAAAGTAATAATTTCCGCGCGATCATCGATGCCTTTGGTTAAGTTATCCACCACTTTCTGTAGTTGGTCAATCACAGTGCCATCAGGTTTCTTCCAACTACGCGCTTGAATTCCGTAAACACGCCCCATATCGTCAGTACCTTTACGTGCAGGGTTATTGAGCCATGCTTTATTGAGGTTAGCATTGGCATCCCATGTTTTTGTGCCTAACGCACGAAAATCAGCAGCGTTATCGTAACCACGGATATAACCTAAAAATTCTGCAATGGCTGATTTATAATAACTTTTACGGGTGGTGATCATTGGGAACTGATTATTTTTCACATCATATTCAAGATCCGCGTTGATCACCGTTAAACAGCGTTTACCCGTGCGGGTATTTTCAATCCAATCGCCTTGCTCAACAATACGTTTACATAGATCTAAATATTGTTTCATTGTTAATTTCTCTTCGTTTTAAGCGCGCCGTTTTCTGGAGATTGACGGCAGTAGCCATAAACCATTAATGCGATACCAGCAATCACCATCGGCACAGAAAGTATCTGCCCCATGGTCAAACCAAAGGTCAAGAAGCCAAGATGGGCATCTGGCTCACGGGCAAATTCAACAATAATACGGAACACACCATAACCAAGTAAAAAGAGTCCAGCGACTGAGCCTGCAGGACGAGGTTTACGAATAAACCACATCAATATAATAAATAACACCACACCTTCTAAGGCAAACTCATAAAGCTGTGAGGGATGGCGGGCAAGTGGCCCGCCATTATGGAAGATAATACCGAAAGGTGAATCGGTAACACGCCCCCATAACTCTGAGTTTATAAAATTCCCGATACGCCCTGCGCCGAGTCCCACAGGTAATAGTGGCACAATAAAATCGCCCACCGATAAAATAGAACGTTTATTCTTTAGTGCATAATAAGTGATAGCTAACACCACGCCTACCACGCCACCGTGGAATGACATGCCACCTTCCCAAATTTTAAACAGGTAGACAGGGTTGTCTAAGAACTGAGGCATCTGATAGAAAAACACATAACCCGCACGCCCCCCTAAAATAACACCCATGAAGCCATAAAAAAGAAGATCACTTGCTTGCTCGCGTGTCCAAACACCATTAGAACGATCACACTGGCGATTGGCCATCCAAAATGCAAACAGAAAACCCACCAGATACATTAAGCCATACCAACGAATATCAAGAGGGCCAAGGCTAATTGCGATAGGGTCTATCACCGGTAATACAAAATTTGAAACAGACATCTATTGCTCATTTTATGATTTTATAAGGAACAACATCATACCTGCTTGAACTCATTAACGAAACTCGATAATTTGTTTAATCGACCAATTTATAATAAGTGCTTACCATGTGTATTGGAATATTGCTCGCCCTGTTTGGCACCCTACCACTGTGAGGAGTTAAATATGACAAGATTACCTCGTGTTAGCCCAATTGGTGTTCCACAACAGATAATTCAACGGGGCAATAATCACCACGTTTGCTTTGCTTGTGAGCAAGATTTTGCAACTTATGCCGGTTGATTAATAGATGTTTGATGTTGATATTCATGCTTGGGTATTTATGACTAACCATGTTCACATATTATGCACCCTTGTAGTAACGAAGGAATAGCACAATGATGCAGGGCTTGCACATCAATATGTGCGTTACAGCTATAAGTGAACGGGAACGCTGTGGGAAGGACGTTGTACAACCTATTGTAGTTGTCCGTTACATTGAGTTAAACCCAGTTAGAGCGAATATGATAAAAGCCCCTTCTGAATATATCGTAAGCGTCTGGGTAATGGCACCTAGCTACGCTTAATATTCCATGGTAGCAACGCATCAATATCATTCGGGTTTTCAGCAATCTGCTGCAAGCAGGTTGCGATATAATCATGAACAATAAGATCATTCGCTTTTGCTGTTTCAACCAAACTATATAAAATTGCACTCGCGTTCGCACCTGTATTGGTGTACGAGAATAGCCAAGCCTTACGACCTATCACAAAGGGCTTCACTGCACGCTCTGCTCGATTAT
>NZ_ATUO01000080.1 GCF_000420245.1 Psychromonas hadalis ATCC BAA-638
ACTTCACAAAATCGTATGGAACGATTTTGAACAGCTTTAGCTGACCACGTAGTGGTGAAGAACAGGGATGTTTTGAATAAAACTCACAACGCTGGTAGGGATGATTTTAACAAGCAAGGCTGTTCACCTTTTTCGTTCTTTTGGTATAAACTGTTAAAAAAGTCGCATTGGAATCGTTACACAATAACTTGCGCTAAATTGTTTTCAAAAAGCCTGAAATGACTGGTTATTTTGAAAACAAAAGCGCAAGTAATTTTGAAGCCGATCCATAGTGGCTTTTTTTTTGGCTTTTTTTTATGAACTGAAACGCATTTTTTTCTGATTAATTCCGTACAATTATCAATGGTATTTAACATTTTTATGAGGAGAATAGATTGCCTTTAAATCAATATAAAAAAATAGTGGTATTAACGGGCGCGGGAGTATCTGCTGAATCAGGTATTCGCACTTTTCGTGATAAAGATGGTTTATGGGAAAAATATAAGTTAGAAGATGTTGCTACACTCGATGGGTATAAAAAAAATCCCGCATTAGTGCTCGATTTTTATAATAAACGGCGCCATGATTTTTGCTCTGGTGATGTAAAACCCAATGCTGCACATTATGCGCTGGCAGAGCTGGAAAAAAACTTTGATGGCGAGTTTTTATTAGTGACACAAAATATTGATAACCTACATGAGCAGGCGGGATCTAAAAATGTGATTCATATGCATGGAGAGTTATTAAAAGCCCGTTGTCCGCAGAGCAATCAAATTATCAATTGGCTTGATGATATGTCAGAAAATGATCTTTGCCATTGTTGTCAATATCCTGAAAATCTACGTCCACATATTGTTTGGTTTGGTGAGATGCCTTTAGGACTGGATATTATCTACCACCATCTTTCACAGGCAGATCTGTTTATTGCTATTGGCACGTCGGGTACGGTTTATCCTGCGGCTGGTTTTGTGGAGGAAGCTAAAAGTGTGGGGGCACATTCGATTGAAGTTAATCTTGAGGCAAGTGAAATTCATAGCCATTTTGATCAAGTGCAACGTGGTAAAGCAACGGAAATAGTCCCTCAATTAGTGAGTACATTATTGCCTATCAAAGTCTAAACTATTAGCATAAAAGTTTAAAATCGTTACAATGATGCCCTATTAATAAAAAGACTTATTTAGGGCCGTTAACTTGTTATGAACAAAACACATTTTGTATTAGGTGGTGATCTAAAAAAATCACTTACCGAGGGTTATACCCTCAATTTCAAAGAACTTTTTAAAGATGCTTTTGCTATCACCCGTACGCACTATCTGCCACTGATTATTGCCTGTTTAGTGACTATCGCGATTGTGACACTTATCTACACATTGAGTTTTGACGCATTAAGTGGGTTGAGTGAAAGTAATCAAATTATTATTAATTTCATTTTTAGTTCCTTTATTGTAACCCCGTTAGTGACGGGGTTACAGATGATGGGTATTAATCATGCCATTGGTCTTAAAAGTCGTTCATCAGATCTGTTTAACTACTTTAATATGATCCTAAAATTGGCACTTGCCAGCGTGATCATTAATACTATTGTTTATCTTCTGACCTTACTATTAAGTCAAGCGTTAGGGGATTTAGGACTACAGTTTTCTACCATTGCGATGCTTTATTTGAATATGGCATTTTGCATGGTTTATCCTCTCATTGCAGAGAAGAAAATGGCACCCCAGTTAGCACTAAAACTTTCCTTTAAACTGATTAATAAAAACCTACGTCAATTCACTTTCCTGTTTATGTTGTTAGGATTGCTTGGTTTTTTGGCATTACTTCCTTCTGGTTTGGGTTTATTTTTGTTTATCCCTTTCTATTTTAACGTGATGGGCATTGTTTATCGTCAAATGTGTGGTGTTAGTATCACCGCGACTGACGTTGAGAAAAAAGAGGATGATGATTCAGATGACTCTGATAAAAATGACAGCAATAATAATGATGGTGCATCAAAAGGCAGTTCAGAGTTTGAGGCTTAATATGAAATTTAATATACGAATTGTAATAATAATGTTGTCTGTTTTTTTTAGCTTAAATGCAGTGGCTACTCCCGTAAAATTAAACTATTCACTGTTTTTTGGTTACATGAAAACTCTGTATAAACTCGATTATCAACAAGTAACTACTGCATTTTATCTGGTTGATAGAGAATCTGGTGGCGTTTGCTTGCTCGATAAGGTCGAGATAGTCGTTGATAATAAACGTGAAAAGATTGAGTTTGAAAAAAAAGGGCGGTTACTCCCCTTTTTCTCTGAAAATCATCGTAAAGATGGTGCGATGATAGAGGTAGAAACGGCGAATAATCAGCTTTGTGATCTGCAAGTCACCTTGATGGCAAAAACATCACAACTACAAAATATCAATTTTGAAAAATTAACCGTCATTACAACCCAGCTTGAAGGTGTCTTACGTAAAAATGCAGGTATGGTCGGTAAATATTTCTTACCCGCTTATGAAGGGTTACGTTTTAAATTGGCAGTGCCTATCGAAGAAGGGACCGCCTTAGCGCAAGGTTATCAGTTTGCACAAAATGGTGATCTGCTGATCAGTAATAAAATATTACAAGCTAGCAAAAAAGAGGCATTACTTAATTATAATGTATTGCGTATTACGCCATGGATAGGGAAGTAGTTAATAATGAGTGATATTTTCACCTCCATCATGAGTATGAGTACATGGGAAGCGTTTGCAACGGTGTTAGCTCTTTTTTACGTGGTACTCGCCGCAAAAGGTAATATGTGGTGTTGGCCAGCCGCTCTTATTTCTACCGTGTTGGCTATCTGGGGATATTACACTTGGTCTAAACAACATCAGTTACAAAAAGATGCTCTCTAAAACAGAATTAGCGTGGCTGACAGAAAACAATGTTGCTCACATTACCCGTGTTGAGCAGTTTAAGCACGCGCTCACCAACGAGGTATTTTTAATCACGGTCAATAAGAGCAACAGCTTCATTTTTAAACGCTTAAACCAACAAGCACGCTCAAGTGATGATCGCCAAGCTGAATTTTTAGTGCAACAATTAGCCAGCCTACAAGGGCTAACGCCTAAAGTATTAGCGCACAGTAAAGCGTATAAACTACAACAATATATTGAAGGGGATCTAATCCCTACAAACAGTGATAATCTGAGTGCGTTTTTAGCCACACAACTACATCGAATTCATCAACTTCCTGCTTTATATGGCCCGACTCAACGTTTGGTTTTTGAGCTTAACCGGCTTAAAAAGCAGCTTCATTTCGCCATTGATAAAAGTATTTTTGCAGCGATGCTAATACTGGCAAAGCAGTTAGATAGTGATTGTGCCTGTGATACTTTGTGTCATGGTGATTTGTCACTGAATAATATATTGCAAGGTGATGATAAGCTGATCTATCTTCTTGATTGGGAGTATGCAGTGATCGCTTGCCCCGCTTATGATTTAGCATTTTGTAACTGCATTAATGGTTTTACTGAAAGGCAGTGTGAGCAACTTATTGAACACTATTATTTACAAATAAGCCATCAGCCAAACTACACATTAAAATCCCTACAAAAAGAGTGCGTATTGTATTTAAAACTATTTGATTATATCAATGAGTTATGGTCACTTTGTTTTGTAGAAAAAAACTGACTTTTTAGGTAAGATAATAGGCTTATCTACTCATATTTTGGTAACTTCTGAATTAAAAAGGTTAATAATTTTGAAATTTAACAATAAAAAAGTGATTATCTTTGATCTCGATGGCACGCTGATTGACAGTGCGCCAGATCTCGCATTAGCGATTAATCATATGTTAACCCGTTTAGGCCGAGAGACTTTCAGTGATTCTCTTATTCGCTCATGGGTGGGCAATGGCGCACAAGTAATTGTAAAGCGTGGCTTATCGGGAAAGGTTGATGTTGATGACAACATTGATCCTGTACTTTTTGAACAAGCACTCGCTATTTTCTTAGACTTTTACGCAAAAAATCTGTGCATTGATACGGTTACCTATCCACATGTACGTTCGACATTAAAAATCCTCAAAGCACAGGGTTATCGTTTAGTGATTGTCACCAATAAACCGTTTGATTTCATCGAACCTATTTTAATCGGTTTACAGTTAGAAGGTCTGTTTGAGCTTTGTTTAGGTGGCGATAGCTTGCCGGTACGCAAACCTGATCCACTTCCTTTGCTACATGTCTGTGAAAAATTGGGTGTAACAGTTGAGCAATGTGTGATGGTGGGGGATTCTAAAAATGATATTTTAGCCGCTAATGCGGCTAAGATGCAAAGTATAGGACTTACTTACGGTTATAACTACGGCGAAGATATTGGTGAGCATCAACCTGATACGGTGTTTAGTGATTTTGCTGATATTCTTGCGACCTTTGCTGTCAGTAATCACTATCAATTAGTTGATTAATTCATCATGAGCAGACCAATTCAATCTTGCGTTAAAAATCCACGTATTGGCATTATTGGTGGCGGTATTGCTGGTGCAACGGTTGCCCTGTGTTTAGGTGAACTGGGGCTGGATGTGACCTTGATAGAAAAAGGGTCAAGCCTTGTTAATGGTCCGCCAATTTGTCATCTTCATGCGGGGGGGAACTTATACCGTGAAATTTCCGATGCTCAGTGTTTTACGCTGCTACGTGAATCCATTGATCTCGTTCGTTTATATCCACATGCGGTTGATTATCGCCCGACTGTGATTGCCGTGCCTAAAAATGATGCGGGTTTACCTGAAGACTTGCTTCCGCGTTTGCATAAATTGCAAAAAGAATACCAACATCTGATCAATAAAGATTCAAAAAATAGTGTATTAGGTGCCTCTGAGCACTATTTCAAATTGTTTACACGTCAGCAGATTGAAGCGTTAAAAAATACGGAAGTGGTGAATAAGCCTCAAACACTGACTGAGTGGATGATCCCTTTTGCACATCATGTCAATTTAGAGCAATTAAAATTTCCTGTGATTTTGGTGCAGGAGTATGGCTTAAACCTGTTTCGTTTAGCCGCGAGTGCTGAGCTTGCTTTGCGTAAAATAACGCACTGTTCATTACTGGTTAATTCTGAGGTGACTAATATTCACGCGTTGGCTAATTGTTGGCAAGTTGAATATCAGCAGGGATCAGAAATAACGGTGACTGAGTTTGACTATTTAATTAATGCGGCCGGTTTTAGAACCGGCACTGTGGATGATATGCTCGATTTTAAACGTCAGCGTTTGGTTGAGTTTAAAGCTGCTTATGTCACTCAATGGCCACAATGTAGTGCTATTTGGCCCGAGGTTATCTTTTTTGGCGATCGGGGTACACCTGAGGGGATGGCGCAATTTACCCCTTATCCTGATGGTTATTTTCAGTTACACGGCATGACACCCTTGGTCACTCTGTTTGATAATGGCTTAGTGGAAAGTGCTAACCACAGTGCGCAACCTCAGTTAAACCCGCATTTTATTGAGAAGATAGATAAAGGCTGGTCAAACGCTGAAATAAATTTGCGTAGCCAAGCTGCGATTGATCATATCAGCCGTTTTATCCCTGATTTTGCACAGAATGCAACGGTCAGTGCGAAACCTCTTTTTGGTGCGCAACAGATCCCGGGTGACGATGCTGAACTGCGTGCTGCGGGTGTCTCATTTGTTGGTGAGTTTTATGCTCGCTGTGAGATAGTCAAAGCCTCGTCTGCATTAACAGTCAGTAATAAAATTATTAAGCAGTTAATTAAGCTGGGTTATTTAACCCACAAAGATAATGGTGACCGTGTTTTTAAAATCACCCACGCAATAACAGAGCCAGAAATTACTCAACATGCACAAAAACTCTGTGCAAGTCGTGATTATCCAGTTTCACTTGCAAGATGTAATTTTCCCCAGCTTGGGCATTAAAAGGGATGTTCTCCTATCATGGGCGTGATTGAGTTACTACTAAATAGATTGGCGTGTAAGCGCAGTGCGTGATTATCCGTAAGACTAGAAATATAATCTGCAATCACCCGTTTTTGGCGTGACGGCTCGCTCTGTTTTTTATAAATATCTTTAATTTGCTCGGGTAAAAAACGCAGTGGTCCGGCATTAAATGCTTCAAAAAGCTCCATCACAATTTGTTGGCCTCGATATTCTAGTATCTGCAAATCAGAATTTTTAATCACATAATTTAAAACAAAACATTTTAATATCTCTAATACCTCAAACATGGCAGGCGCTAAATTTGCGTTGTAAGCGAGCAGTGGGTCAATAAATTTATCATCTACTTTACTGATAGTAATAGAGGTGATTAACGCATTTACCAAGGCACCAATCGCATCTTTACGTTTATAATGTTGTGTTGAAAAGAGGTTGTTGGTGAGCTCTGTCAGTTGGTCAATAAGCGAAAAATCAGTGATCTCTGCCAGTTGTGTTGCCACTTTTTCTTGCCATAATTGTTTATTTACGATGCCCATCGCAATCGCATCTTCTAAATCATGTACACCATAAGCGATATCATCGGCAATCTCCATGATTGAACAATCAAAAGATTTATAGCGTGATTTTTTATGGCTATTGTCCCCTTTTTCCTGTGGGCGTAAGGTATGGAAACGTACTCTGTCTGATTCACACAGCGGTGCTAATACCGCTTCTAGTAGTGTTTTATCGTGATCGTAGATCCCTTTCCCAGGTATCCACTCTTCTGTTTTTAACTCACGGAAGTTACGGCTGGTATCTTCTGGATAAGGTGCGCTAACCTCACTTAAACAAACAGGGTATTTTAACAAACCTAATAAACTGCGACGGGTTAAGTTCATACCATTAAACTGCGTGTAGGGCTCAAGCTGGGTTAAAATACGAAACGTTTGGCCATTACCTTCAAATCCACCATCATTAAGCATCATGTAATTGAGTGCTGTTTCACCACCATGACCAAAAGGAGGGTGACCAATATCGTGACTTAAGCAGATTGTTTCAATGAGATTATTACTGGGTAACAGTGGCTTAAATTTAGGTTGCATAGAGGAAAGATGCGCCACAATGCCCGATCCTATTTGTGCCACTTCTAGGGAGTGCGTTAAACGAGTGCGATAAAAATCACTGAGACCATTATTATGAATTTGTGTTTTTGATTGCAAGCGCCGAAAAGCTGCTGAGTGTAATACGCGTGCTTTATCACGCTGAAAAGGAGAGCGTGTATCTAACAGGCGTTTTTTGCCGGGTTCATCACTGAGTCGTTGTAACCATTGTTCATCGAGTTGTAATTGCATACTGTTTCACCTAGCCTATTGATCAGGAAAGTAAAATTGTAGCGTGAGAATGGTTTTTTAAATAGCGCTATTTTTGCTAACAGCGATCTAGGTGCTGTTAGCAAAGGCGCTATCAGAGACTTAACCTCTGCCTAATGTCGCTTTAAAATCTTGATAACCGAACTCATTTAATAGTTCAATCTCCCCATTGACTCTTTTGTAATAGATGCTAGGCATTTTCAGACCATTAAACCAGTTGAGTTTGACCATGGTATAACCGGCACTGTCCATCAGGTGTAATTTCTGACCTATTTCAAGTGGCGAATCAAATTGTGTTTCACAGAACTGATCTCCTGCAAGGCAAGAGCAAGAGCCTATCACATAAGGATATCGTCCGTTATTTGAAGCCTCTTTGATGGACGCGGGCTCATTATAAATGAGTGTATCTAAACGATGTGCTTCGGTGGCGCTATCGACAATGGCGGTTTTTTTGTCATTTTCAACAATATCAATCACGCTTACCACTAAGTCTGTGGTACGGGTGATAATCGCTTCACCCGGCTCTAAATAGAGTTGCAGCTGGTGTTTTTCACTGAATGCTTTTAATGCTAAGGCCAATTTTTCAATGGGGTAATCGGGGTAGGTGAAAAAGATACCACCACCTAAACTAAGCCATTTAAGTTTTTTTAGGTAATCTGCAAAGGTCGTGGAGATATGGTCTAAAATGGCGATAAAAGCATCAACATCTCTATTTTCACAGTTCATATGAAACATAAAACCTTGTACTTTATCTAGTACTGATAGATCCAGCAACGCCTGTTTCACCCCAAGCCGTGAGTAGGGACGTGTTGGGTTGGCGAGATCTTGTCCTGCCATACTGCGCTCAGGGTTAATGCGTAGGCCAAGTGAGGCATCATTTTTACAGCTTTCAAAATGAGTCTCAAGTTGTGATAAGGAGTTAAAGATTATTTTATCCGACATGCCTTTAACCGCTTCAATATCCGCCTTTGAGTAACCCACACTGTAAGCGTGTGTTTCACCACCAAATTCTTCATAACCGAGCCTAACTTCGTAAGGGCCTGAACTTGTTGTGCCATCTAGGTAGGGCTTGATAGTGTCAAAAGTACCAAAGGTAGAGAAGCATTTTAGTGCTAATACTAGTTTTGCTCCTGAGATCTCTTTTAATGTTTTAGCTTTATCAAGGTTATTAATGAGTTTAGCTTCATCAATCAGGAAGTAGGGGGTTTGTAGGTTTGCATTAATCATAATAAGTACCTGATTTGTAATTTCACAAAAAATAATACTATAACAAATTTCTCACTGAATATAGTTGGGATAAAATTCATAGTTTATCTTTTTTGTTGTCGGAAAAACTTACAGTTAATATAGTCACTTGAAAATAATTAATTTAAAATCAACAGGTTACATTCTGGCTTGTTTATTGCTTTACTATAAATGAAATGAAACATAAATGAAATGAAACATAAAACATAGGAAGTAAAATGAAAAGCACATTATCTCTTTTAGTTGCTAGTACATTAGCGGTCTCAATGGCAAATGCAGGTACTATCACTGAAATCGAACCTAATTCAACATTAGCCACTGCACAAAACATTGAAAATGCATTTACTGGAGAAGACGGTAATGTAAATATTTATAATTCTTCACTGTATGGTTGGGAGACTGCTTCAATCGTTTCTCTAGATGGAGATAACAGTTACGATTATTTTATTTTTGAAGCTAATGCAGGGCAAAACTACGTTTTTGATGTTGATTTTGGAATGAATGACTTAGATGCTGAAATTGCACTGTGGTCATTTGATGGCGCTGGGCAATTAATTCACGAGCAAGATGATGGATGTCAACAAGGGGGTATTTCTCTTTGTTCAAGTGCAGATTTAGGTAGTTTTCATAGCTATGATCCTAGATTTTCGTGGAATGCAGCTACCCAAGGTTCATATGTAGTTGGAGTTGCTCGCTATAGCACGGCTGCAAATGACTTCGGGTTTAACGGCAGTGCACCTATTGCTGGTGATAACTATACTTTACAGGTCTCTCGCTCAGTACCTGCACCCGCTAGCATTGCATTATTTGCGTTAGGTCTTCTTGGTTTAGGAGCTATGCGCAAGAAACGCACATCATAAAATCAATTGACTGAATAAGATAAAGGGTACTGACGTACCCTTTATCACTAAAAAGTATAATTATTTTATATCTAGTTCTTGTACTTGCCACGTTAAACCAATGCGAGGCATTAACTCAAGAAAATGATCTGGGTTTAGTTGTTCAACGTTAAACAGCCCCTTATCTGCCCATTTCCCTTGGAAGTATAAAAGTGCCGCAGTAATGGCAGGTACGCCTGTAGTGTAAGAAATTGCTTGATGTTCTACTTCAATATAGGACTCTTTATGGTCACAAATATTGTAGATAAACACGCTTTTAGCCTTGCCATCTTTTTTGCCACGTACCCAAGTGCCGATACAGGTTTTACCTGTGTAACCAGAAGCCAAAGAAGTAGGATCGGGTAAAATCGCTTTTAATACTTTCAAAGGCTCAACGGTAATGCCATCAACGGTAGTGATAGGATCTGGGCTTAATAGGCCAATGTCTCGCATCACGTTGAAGTAGTTAAGGTAACTATCTGAAAACCCCATCCAGAATTCGATACGTTTTGCAGGCAGATATTCCGCCATTGAACGCACTTCATCGTGTGCCATTGAGTACACTTTTTGTTTACCAACAACAGGGAAATCAAACTCCATCATGCGGCTATGACAAGGTACTTGATGCCACTTTTTATCTTCATAATAGAAAGAGTCACCTTGAATTTCGAGCATGTTTGTTTCCGCATCAAAATTGGTTGCAAATTTCTGACCATGATCGCCGGCATTCACATCCATCACATCGATACTATCAATTTCATCAAACAGGTGTTTATGTGCGTAAGTTGCAAATACACTGACTACGCCCGGATCAAACCCTGCACCTAAAATACCGGTAATACCCGCTTCTTTAAAGCGCTCTGAAAATGCCCATTGTGGATCGTAAGCTTCAGGCACTTGCTGGCCTTCACTGCATAAGTCTGTCGCAACAGAGGTATCAAGATAAGCTGTTTTTGTCTGAACACACGCTTCCATGATCGCTACGTTTACCCACGGAGGGCCAGCATTGATTAGCAGGTCGGGTTTAACGTCATTGATAAGTGCGACTAACGCTTCAACACTGTCGGCATCAATTTTTAATGCTGTGATGCTTTTGCTGGTATCTTTAAGGTTATTACGCCCCTTGATAGAGGTAATAATTTTTTCACATTTAGAAACCGTACGTGATGCAATGGTGATATCACCAAACACATCGTTATTTTGTGCACATTTATGGGCGATAACCCAGCCAACGCCACCTGCGCCAATTTGTAATACAGACATAATTAATTAATTTCCTGAAGAAGTTTTGTTGCTGTTAATTCAATTTTTATAAAAAGAGAATCAAAATCATTAAGGGTTAAACAAGGGTTTAACAGGGTAAATTTTAAAAATAGTTTACCGTCTACTTTAGTTTCTGCGATCACGGCATCACCCGAGGTGAGTAGTTGTAAACGCAGGGTTTGATGAAGCTTGTTAAATGCCTCATCTGTTAACGTGCCTTGCTCTGTCAAACGAAATAACAGCGTTGAAAGCAACGGTTCACAGCATAAGCTGAACATTTTACTCTGTTTTATTAGTGCGGCGACCTCTTGTGTGAGTGCAAGCAAGTCATCAAACATCGTGCCTAACGTTTCTGCGCCAACCGCTTTAAGGGTCATGAACATTTTTAACGCATCAAAGCGCTTAGTGGTCGCGATACTTTTATCCACTAAATTGGGCAGTTCATCACCTTCACGATTAAGGTAATCAGCATGATGTAATAGGGTATTAAAGTTATTTTTATCTTTGATAAGCAGTGCGCCACAGCTAATGGTTTGATAAAAAAGTTTATGGAAATCAACACTGACACTGTCTGCGGATTCAATTCCTTTTAAGCGTGCTTTATGCTTTTTGCTGAGCATTAATGCCCCGCCGTAAGCGCCATCGATATGTGACCAACAGCCCGCATTTTTAGCGATGTTAACCACCTGTTGCAAGTCATCAATCGCGCCATGATCCGTTGTACCTGCCGTAGCAACAATCGCAATAGGCAGCAAGTCTTGTGCTTTTAAGGCATCAATGGTGAGTTGCAGTGCAGTACAATCTATCTGCCCTTGAATATTGGTTTTAACGGTGACCACAGCGCGCTCTCCGAGTCCCATTAATGCAGCTGACTTTTGCACTGTAAAGTGACTTTTATCGGAGCAAAGAAGTCGCATTTTATGACCATATTCAGGCAGGCCATCTTGTTGAATATTGTGATTATTGTGTTTTTTGGCGAACCAGTCACGCGCGAGCAGTAAACCCATTAAATTACTTTGTGTACCACCACTGGTAAATACACCATCTGAATTTTTACCCAACTGATAAGTATCGCATAACCAATCCACCATTATCTGCTCAACATAAGTGGCAGCAGGGGCTTGATCCCATGAGTCCATCGATTGATTAAGCGCTGCAATAAAGTGCTCTGCGACCACTGACGCTATCAGTGGTGGGGTATGCAGATGCGCAATGGTGTGTGGGTGCTGCACTAAAATAGAGTTTTTAGCGATGAGATGATTTACGGTAGAGATCACATCAATTAACGGCTCTGTTTTGTTAAGGTCAACCGCTTCAAGTTGCGCTTTTAGCTGCTCAGGTGCAAGTCCTGAATAGGGTTTATCCGCTTGTTGAAAGAGGGCGTTGATACTTTTTTGAGTGAGATCAACCGCATACTCAAAGGGGCGATTATTTGCCCCTAAATGCATAAAGTATTGTGCATGGTTTCTACTATAAGTGCTCATATTAAATATCCATCACGATGCTAAATGCTTTTGCTACTGTTGCGAGTACAAATTCAATTTGTGTCTCGCTAATGATAAGAGGGGGCAAGAAACGTAAAACAGCACCTTGTCGTCCCCCTTTTTCGATAATTAACCCTGACTCTAACGCTGCGCGCTGAATTTTAGCCGCTAATTCAGGATCTGCGATTGGCTGACCTAATTTATTGAACTGCTCTGGTTTGATGATCTCAATGGCATTCATCAAACCACGACCACGTACATCACCAATTTGTGGGAACTGTTGTTGTAATTGTGTAAAACCACTGCGAAGTTGCTCGCCACGTAGTGTTGCGTTTTCTGTTAAATTATCACGTTTGATGATCTCTAACGTTTTTGCGCCACTGGCCATTGCGAGTTGGTTACCACGGAACGTACCCGTGTGCTCACCCGGATTCCAGCAATCAAATTTTTCATGATAAAGAATGAGTGACATCGGCATACCACCGCCAACTGCTTTTGATAAGATAAGAATATCGGGTTCAACGCCTGCGCTTTCAAAAGCAAAATTATCACCCGAGCGGCCAATGCCACATTGAATTTCATCAAATATCAGTAGAATGCCATGCTCTGTGGTAAGTCGGCGTAGCGCTTGTAACCATTCAATCGGTGCGGGAATAACACCGCCTTCGCCTTGAATTGGCTCAACAATAATGGCGGCAGGTTTAGTGATGCCACTTTCATCGTCACTTAAAATAGATTCAATATAACGAATACTTTGTGCAGCCCCCTGCGCACCACCTAAACCAAATGAACAGCGGTAACTGTACGGAAATGGCATAAAGTGTACATCAGACATCAAGCCAGTACGGCGGTTTTTTGCACTTAGACTACCTGTTAATGATAATGCACCGTTGGTCATACCATGATAAGCACCGTGGAATGAAACCATGGTATTGCGTTTAGTATAAAGCTTGGCAAGTTTGATAGACGCTTCCACCGCGTCTGCGCCAGAAGGACCACAAAATTGAATACGTGCTGTTTTTGCAAAGTTTGCAGGTAAAAATTGCATCACCGCTTTAATAAACGCATCTTTGCTGGGGGTGGTGAGATCCAATGTTTGATAAGGGACGCCCTCATTTAATTGTGTGATCATCACCTGATTGATTTCACTGTGGTTATAACCCAGTGGTAATGCACCTGCACCCGCTAAACAATCAACATAAGTTTGTCCTTTAGTATCTTCAACAATCACGCCACGTGTGGTTTTAATCGCGATAGGAATACGACGAGGGTATGAGCGTACTTCTGATTCATAATGCTCTTGGCTGAGTAACACCTCATCGGGTGTTAAATCGTAGGGCTGTTTAACAACAGGGATCTCTTGATAATTGGTCATTGATGTTTCTGGTGCAAGGTTTAAGACGTTTTGCATAACAGAATCCTTAATCGTAAAAGGGTTGCCATAAAATGGAACTAAATAGTGGATTTACCTTGATGTTCTCAAGGTTAAGGTACTACTGGGGAGGTGCGGTGTGACTCAAGGTTCGGTGCTAACCGCGTCATTATTTGCTTCACACAGAGGAATGACTGTAATGTAGAGTGAAAAAAACATAATATCAGGCTCCTATTTTGTTGCGTAAATGCGTTGATTATAAGTAGTAAAACGCGCGCATTTTAGCATCGTTTTTGGTGCTGGCAAGTGTAAAAAACAGCAAAAATCTAAATTAAACATTAACTTGTTGATATAGAGTGTTTTATTTTATTTTGTGTTGGATAATTGAACGTTTTATGTCTACTCGATCTTTTCACTGTTTATAACTACCCAATTACCCTTAGTTTCGTTATCCTTTAGGTTATAATAATAATAAAAGGCCATGCCGTGAGTAATATAAAACAGATTTTAGTGGTAGATGATGATCAAGACATTCGTGAATTATTAGCACAATATTTGACTAAAAATAGCTTTGATGTGATCACCGCTGAAGATGGCATTAAGATGGATAGTCAGCTTGATAACCATCAGCCCGATCTTATTATTTTAGATATTATGCTACCCGGCGATGATGGATTTGTTTTATGTCAACGCATTCGCCAAACCTCTAATGTGCCTATTATTATGCTGACAGCAAACTCTGATGAGATGGATAGAGTGCTGGGACTTGAAATTGGTGCAGATGATTATATTGCCAAGCCCTTTAGTCCACGAGAGTTGCTCGCACGTATTAAAGCACTATTAAGGCGTACTCAATATGTTGTCGAGCAGAGTCGCACTACCGCGAACCAACATAAAGCACGTTATTTTTGTTTTGCCAATTGGAAACTTGATACTCAGCAACATGTTTTATTAGACAGTAACAATAAAACCTATCCACTTACTGGCGCAGACTTTCAGTTATTGATGTTGTTTCTAGAGAGCGGTGATAACCCTATCTCACGTGATCAAATTTGCCAATCTTTACATGGTCGAAACGCGTTTGCTAACGAGCGTGGTATTGATGTGCACCTGAGTCGACTGCGCAACTATTTAGGCGACGATGCAAAAGCACCTAATATTATTAAAACAGTGCGTGGTAAGGGTTATCTGTTTATCGCTTCTATCTACACGATAGATTAACAATACCTTCGCCAAAATGGAAACTAACCCATTTTGGCGAACTTTTTACTTGTAAGTGGTTGATTTGTACTGGTATGGAATTCCATTTTAAACTTAAATCAAAATTGGCGAAGGTATTGATTAATGGTCTATTTTAAACTGCTTTTTCGCTCACTTATTTCACGTATGCTGTTATTAACCATTTTGTCGGTGGTCGCAGCACAAACAATAAGTAGCTATTTTTGGGTTAATCAATTCACAGAGAGTGAAAAAAAATCAGTTATTCTTAATGCCAAGCAGCTTGCGGAAGGGGCATTAAGTACCATCTCTTTTTTTAAAGATCTACCGTTGCAGTACCGTCACCTTGTTTTAGAGCAACTACGGGGTATGGGGGGAAGCCGTTTTTTTGTTTCTCTAAACAGTGAAAAAATCGTGATTAACCCCATTGCAGAGAGCCAATTAAAAAAACAGGTTATCGCGACTGTGATGGAGGTTTTGTCTGGCGTTTTATCTGAAAATCAAACTTTAGAGATTGAATTTTCTGCACCTGATGACTTACATGTATTAAAAAATGATATTTTGTTAAAGGATCTTCCGCCTTCATGGGGCGCATATTCATTGATTATTCCCACGGTAAAACCGCCTATTTTAGTGTTGCAAATAGAGATAGCGAGCAATGAATGGTTATATTTAGCTGCTATTTTACCGCCTCCTTATCTGCTGTCAGACAATCCTATTATCTCGGCACAACAGGTATTAACCTTGATTTTTACTACTTTTTTATTGCTCATATTTATTTACCTGGTCTTTCATTGGCAAACTAAACCTTTGCAAAATTTAGCCAATGCGGTGTCAGAAATGAGCATCGACCTTGATCAAGCACCACTCAAAGAGGAAGGTGCGTTAGAGATAGTCGCTGCTACCCGTGCTTTTAATCGTATGCAACAAAAATTACAGCGCTATATTCAAGACAGAGAACTGTTGTTTCGTTCTATTTCACACGATTTAAAAACCCCGATCACACGTTTACGTTTGCGCGCTGAATTACTTGATGATGAGAAACTTACTGATAGTTTTAATCAAGATCTTGATGATCTAGAGATGTTAGTGAAAGGGGCATTGCAAAGTGTTAAAGAGACTGATATTCATGAAAATATTGAAGCGGTTGATATTATTAAGTTACTCACTCAAATCAGTGAAAATCAAACCGATAAAATTAAAATAATAGATAAAAAAGTATATCCTTACAGAGGTAAACCATTAGCATTGAAACGCTGTTTGTCTAACCTTATCTCAAATGGGGTTAAATATGGAGAATCTGTTAGCGTACGCATTGTTGATAGTGCAGAAGAGCTACAAATTATTATTCAAGACAATGGCCCAGGTATTCCTGTTACTGAAATGGAGAACATCTTTCAACCCTATAAACGTTTGCATGATGATGATGAAGGACATGGCTTAGGGCTTGGTATTGCGCGTAATATTGTCCATGCTCATAATGGTGATTTGTATCTTGTTAATCGAAAAGAGGGGGGCTTAGAAGTGATTGTTAGTCTGCCACGTATTTATAAAAATAAATTGTAGAAGATATGAAAAAATTACTGCCTTTAGTGTCTTTACTATTAATACAACCCGCACATGCAAATCCACTGGAGGTATTACACTGGTGGACGGCGCCTGGTGAACTTGAAGCGCAAGCCATATTAAAAGAGGCACTTGCACAGCAAAATGTGGATTGGAAAAATTTTGCCATTGTGGGTGCAGGTGGCAATAGTGCACTGCGCGTATTACAGATGCGCGCACTCTCAGGTAATCCACCTGATGCAGCACAAATTAAAGGTCCCGATATTGCTGAATGGGCAAAAATGGGTTTGCTTAAAAATATTGAGAGTTTTGTTCCTGTTAAATTTTTGGATAAACACCTACCTGATATTGTCAAAAAAACCGTGCGTTATAATAATCACTATATGGCACTGCCACTGAATATTCATCGTGTAAACTGGTTATGGTTGAACAAAGCGATCTTTGATGAACTGCAATTAGTGCCCCCTAAAACGTGGAAGCAGTTTTTTATTGTTGCTGATAAAATCAAGCAAGCAGGGTATCTTCCTCTTGCACATGGTGGCACCGCTTGGCAGGACAGCCTGTTATTTGAATCCGTCGCGTTGTCTTTGTTGGGCGCAGATAAATATCGGCAAGCGTTTGTTGAGTTTGATAAAACGATACTCACCTCGGCAGAAATGATTGCGGTTTTTAAAAAATTTAAACAACTTAACCTTTATATTAGTAAAGAGATGCAAGGTAAAGATTGGACATTTTCAAGCCAAATGATCAGTGATAAAAAAGCTGCCATGCTCTTTATGGGGGATTGGGTAAAAGGAATGTGGCACGCATCAGGAAAAGTAGCGATGCAAGATTACCTTTGTGTGGATGTCCCTGAGAGCGCTGGACTGTTTAGTTATAATATTGATAGTTTTGTTTTTTTTAACAAAAATAGTAATGATTTAGAAAACAGCAATAGTCAAACCTTTGCACACACACTGCTCTCTCGTGAGTTTCAAAATAACTTTAATATTGAAAAAGGCTCTATTCCTGTGCGACTCAATATGGATATGCAAGCTTTTGATAGTTGCTCACAAAAATCCTACTACGATTTTAACCATGCACAGTTAGTGCCTTCATTTTCACAGAATATGGCTTCGTCTAGTTATCTACAAAACGAAATGAATAAAATTATTAGTTACTATTTTAATAATGAAGAGGTGAGCGCAGAACAAACAGTAAAACGTTTATCATTAGCAATTAGGGCGTTGAATAAGTAGCAAGGGCAGGGCGGGATCGTGCATTTTCTATTGATTAAAATAAATTGAACTTTTTTGAATATTGATGATCTGATCAAGTAACTATCCCTCATTAAAGTCGCTAATAATGTCATTTTTAAACGAAATTGAAAAAATTGAAGATCATCGAGTAGATGCAAATAAAGAATATGATTTAACAGATATTGTATTTTTGACGATGGCAGGTGTCTTGTGTGGTGCTAAAGGCTGGAAAGCAATACAGATATTTGGTGAGTACCAATTAGATTGGCTAAGGCAATATAGGGAATTCCCTAACGGCATCCCGACGCGCCATTCAATTGGTCGCATCATAAGAGGAATCGAG
>NZ_ATUO01000081.1 GCF_000420245.1 Psychromonas hadalis ATCC BAA-638
CGTAAATGGTTGTTCCCTTTACGAAAATTACAACGCGGAAGTGAGTTGTTTTAACCAGTAAAATAGATCAGCTATTTACTGTTATTGGTATAACCAGTCATTTCAGGGTTTTTGAAAAAATTTAGCGCAAGTTATTGTGTAACGATTCCTTAGGAATAACAATGATTGAGCAAGTTGAATTATATTTACAACAATTATTAATCGCGTTGAATATCGGCAACTGGGTAGCAAATTTTGCACTGGTGCTGTTTATAACATTGTTACTGCAACTGATGTGGCGTGCTTTTACTAAAAAAACACAAAAGATAATAGAGCGCACCACAAATCAGTGGGATGACATCGCATGGTTTGCCGTCTGGCGACCGATGAATTGGTTAATTGCATTGATGGGTGGGTCAATGGCGCTACGTGTGGTGGCGGAAAGTGAAGATTTACTGATCTCGAACTACCTGCCATTAGTGCAAAAAATATCAATCTTATTGTTAGTGGGTTGGGCGTTTTGGCGACTGGTTAATAAGGCAGAAAGCACGTTTGTGGATCATGACGATAAAGATACCACGACGGTCACTGCGATGGCTAAACTGGCGAAATTATCAGTAACGACCATTATTATTTTATCGGTCATTCAAACGCTAGGAGTCAGTATTTCGGGGGTTTTAGCGTTTGGTGGGATGGGCGGGTTGGTGGTAGGCATGGCCTCTAAAGACTTACTTTCTAACCTGTTTGGGGCACTGATGGTGTATATGGACAAACCTTTCAAAGTGGGGGATTGGATCCGCAGTCCTGATAAATCAATCGAAGGTACGGTGGAAGACATTGGTTGGCGCATTACGCGTATTCGTACCTTTGATAAGCGCCCATTATATGTACCTAATAGTCTGTTCACCCAAATTATTGTAGAGAATCCATCACGCATGAGCAATCGCCGTATTAAAGAGACATTTGGTTTACGTTACAGCGATATCAGTCAGGTTGAGAAAATTATTAACGAGGTGCGTGAGATGCTACAGAATCATGCGGAGATTGATAATAAGCAGACTTTGATTGTCAATTTTGATCTGTTTAACAACTCTTCATTAGATTTTTTTATCTACACCTTTACCAAAACAACAAACTGGGTCGCATTCCATGAAATTAAACAGGATGTGTTGTTAAAAGTTGCCCATATTGTTGAGCAGAATAATGCCGAGTTTGCTTTCCCAACCAGACAGCTACATATCAGCACTGAGGAAAAGGTGGCGTTAAGCTAAATACTGTTGCGCATCACGTTGTACATTATCAAGTTCATCTAATAACTCTAATAGCTCTGGCTCTAAAAGGTCAGGGCTCATTCCTTGTTTAAGCTCCTGCTCAATTAACCCTGCTATCTTCTTCAATTTAGGCACGCCACTGTAACTACAGCCACCATGAAACTTGTGGATGATCTGTGCAAAATGTACATTGTCTATCTCACTATTTATTGCTTTATCGGCACTGGCTTTTATCTCATCAAACTCATTGATTAACATAGTAAGCATCTCTTTGGCGAGATCTTCTTTACCTGCTGATTGTTTCAGTGCAAGTTGCCAATCAAAGGAGAGCGTTGTAGTCGTTAAGCTGGTTGTTTGTGGTGTTGTTGTGCTGGAGAGCGCTAATATTTTTGCATCAGGTGTCCAACGATTGATAATTTGTTGCAGTGCAAGTTCATCAATTGGTTTTGCTAAACAGTCATCCATCCCCTGTTGCAAGAACTGCTCTTTTTCACCGGGTAATACATGGGCTGTTACCGCAATGATAGGTGTTTCATTGTTTGTTTTTCCATCTTTTATTTTTAAACAAGCGCTGATGCCATCTAAAATCGGCATCTGAATATCCATAAAGATCAGATCAAATTTTTGCAATTGCGAATGATCAACGGCTAATTGACCATTTACACAGGTTGTTACATGGTTAACTCTGTCTTTTAGCATCGCTTCCATCAATTTAAGGTTAGCGGGGTTATCATCTACGGCCATTACATTGATATCTTTACGTAATAACACCGGCAGATTTTTAGGTTGTATTAACTGTTGGTTTAACTGCTTGTCGGTGACTAATGCGTTAGCGAGATGTTTATGGTTAATCGGTTTACTCAGGCAGTGGTTAATGCCCATGGTTTGAATCACTTCAAAAATACTGGGATCACTTGAATTAATAAGCACCACAATATTGTTGGTAAAGTTTTTTGCTTTTTCAATATGAGCGAGCAGTGGTTGCAGATTATCACATTGGCTATGGCCAATGACGATGGTGTCATATTGTTTATCGAGGCTACGTTGTAGCTGTAATTCTGTTTCTGTCAGCGTAAGTGTTGTTTGCCACTGGTTAAGCAGTTGTGAGCAAGCACGCGCTGCATATTCGTTACTTTCGTAGACTAAAACTGATTGTCCTTTAAGGTGCCCAATAGGCAATTTCTCTAATGGGCTGTGGCTATTTTTTTCTATTTGAATAGTGAACCAGAACGTTGACCCTTGATCCGGAGCAGAAACAAGATCAATCCCACCGTGCATTTCAGAGACCAGCTTTTGGGTGATCACAAGGCCTAATCCCGTACCTCCATATTGGCGGGTGACACTGCTGTCTGCTTGGCCAAAGGCTTCAAACAGCTGCGCTTGTTGTTTTTCGCTGATACCAATACCCGTATCGGAGATCATTATCTTGAGGGTGACATTATTATTGATATCATCTTCTTGGTTAATACGTTGGATCTGTACCTCAATATTTCCTTTTTGAGTAAACTTAATCGCATTACCAATAAGGTTGGTCAAAATCTGTTGTAATCGCATTGCATCACCAAGCACATCATGTGGTACTTCAGCGCCCACCATCATACTCAGTTCCAATTTTTTCTCATGAGCACTTGGCGCAAGTAGATGCATCGTTTCATCGATACATTCACGTAGATCAAAGGGGATATGTTCAAGGGTTAATTTACCTGCTTCTAGTTTAGAGAAGTCTAAAATATCATTGATGATATTAAGTAAGTTACCTGCTGAACGCTCAATCGTTTGCAGATAATCCACTTGCGTGATGGTCATCTGTGTTTTTAACAGTTGTCTTGCAAAACCAATGACTCCATTAAGGGGGGTACGTAGTTCATGACTCATATTGGCAAGGAACTCTGATTTCACTGAGGCCGCTTGCTGTGCCTCTTTTCGAGTGATATCCAGTTCAATATTCTGCACTTCCATCAAGTCCAGCGTTTCGCGTAGTTCACTGGTGGCTTGGTCGATATTTTCCTGCATCTCCTCATGGTGCTTAGACATCGCAAGACCCATCTGGTTGATTCCCTCTTGCAGAGATTCAATTTCACCGGAATAATTACCTTCTACGCGCGAATTTAATCGCCCAAGACTGATTTTTTCAACCACAGAGGCCATCTCTGAGATAGGGGCGGTAATACGTTTTGCTTGTCGAAAGGCAAAAAATAGACTGCCTATAATACCAATTAACACCACAAGGATTGAGAACGCAGCATCACGAAACAGTAACAGGTCTACTTGGGTTCTATTGATTTCAAGTGAGACATAACCAATCACCTTGCGTGGTTGATCAAAAGTGAGCTGATACTCTAGAAAGTTAGATTCATCAATAATAGGGCTATGCACAACAATGCTCTTCGCATGGTGTATTACCTGTGTTATCTCAGGAATACTTTGCCCTTCCTCAATTTTTAAAATCTGGAAATTACGATGATAGTTACTGGTCACAAAGAGTTTATTTTGTGCATCAAAAATAGCGATGCTTTTAATCATGCCACTATTTTTAAGTTGAGTTGAGCCAATAATACGCCTCAAAATAGTGCGCGTATCATCCTGTATGCCATATTCACTGGCAATGGCCAGTGGCTCAGTGATATTGATAGCACGGTTGATCAGAAAGTCATTGGCCTGCATATACCGATTGAAGGTAAAATAACCCGCCAGTAAACCACCAATTAAAATGGTCGGTAAAATGGTGTAGGTGATGACTTGTGCGCGCAGTCCATATTTTGTCATAGGCAATTTTTCTAATTTTTAGTCGATGAAATGAATGCGTTAATTTACTTTGCTGAATTTACATTTTTCAGTATCATAAGTATCAGTAAAGCTATGATGGCATAGCTTCTCTCACCTGTGAATAACTTATGGCTCAGTTCTTTAAAGCATCACCTAAAAATAGTATAAAAAATCGTATTTTGAAAAATGTATTGGTGGAAAAGCTAGATCACCAAGGGCGAGGCATTGCCTTTTTTCAAAATAAACCTCTTTTTATAGAGGGAGCATTAAACGGTGAGTCGTTTGATGTACAGGTAACAGAGAGTAAAAAACGTTATAGCAAAGCGTTAATAGTAAACATTATTCAAGCGAGTGAATTTCGCATCCCACCAAGTTGCCCGCATTATGAGCAGTGTGGAGGTTGCCATTTACAACATACAACACAAGACAAGCAGATTAATATTAAATCAGTGGGGCTGATGGATCTTTTTGCTCGCTTTGCTAAGCAAACACCCCTAAAGCTTGAGCCTGTGATTAAAGATGAACAGTGGGGTTATCGTCGTAGCGCCCGTTTTGGCGTGCAGTTTGATAGAAAATCAAAAAAAGTGCAGATGGGGTTTCGTCGTGCTTTAACAAATGATTTGATTGACCAAAAAGTTTGTCCGGTATTAAAAACACCACTGTCCGCGCTAATTGTCCCTGTTAAAGCATTGCTTAATAGTCTAAAAATCAAAGCTGATTTAGGCCATATTGAAATGATTTGGTCAGACCAAGGTGTGGTTATTTTATTGCGTCATCTGAAAGTGTTACCCAGTGCTGATTTACAATTAATCAGTGCATTTTCAAAGCAATATCAAGTCAATTTTTTTAGCCAGCCCTCTAAAAATGAGCTTATCTGTTTAGCGGGAAAAAATGAACTCAGTTACCAGCTACCTGATTGGCAATGCACACTTAATTTTAATGCCACCGATTTCTTACAGGTAAATGAAGCCGTTAATCAAAAAATGGTGCAACAAGCATTAAACTGGTTGGCGTTAGAAAAACAAGATAAGGTATTAGATCTCTTCTGTGGTTTAGGTAACTTTACCCTACCGATAGCTAAACAGGTTAAAACGGTTGTTGGTGTTGAGGGTATTCAAAAGATGGTTGATCGCGCCTCAAAAAATGCGCTATTAAATGAGATAACGAATGCGCAGTTTTATCAAGCAGATTTAAGTGCAGAAGACTTGATAAAACAGCCGTGGGCAAGCAGCGACTTTAATAAGGTGTTACTGGATCCCGCACGAGCGGGTGCGCTTGAGTCTATTGCGTTTATTATCTCCTTAAAACCCTCGCATATTGTTTATGTTTCTTGTGATCCCGTGACGCTTGCGCGTGATAGCCAACTATTATTGGCAAAAGGTTATAAACTCGCTAAGTTAGGTTTATTAGATATGTTCCCACAAACAGGGCATATGGAGTCGATGGCACTGTTTACAAAATAAGTTTGCTTTCTTAAACACCCCAAAGGCAGGACTGAAGTCCCACTTCCAAGTGATATATTGGTTGGTTTGGAAGCGGGACTTTAGTCCTGCACTGTTTAAATTCGTTTCGTTTGGTAAATATTTTGGAGTTTTTTAATGGTTTCAGTTCGTGATACACATTTTTTTCAGACGGCACAAAAAGATCCTAAAAAGTGGGTGACGACACTTGGGTTAAATCATAACGATCAAAAAAACTTGTTAGAAAATTACCAAAAAGTGATCACCCTTTGTGTGCAACCCGATCAGCTACCCTTATTAGAGTTAGGCACAGAGATGGTGGAGATCCTTGTTACCCTTAACATGGATATGGATACCCTGAATGCCGCACTTATCTTTCCGCTGTTAGACCATCAAATATTGACTCAAGATCAAGTAAACGAGATGTGGCCTAAACGTATTGCAAAGCTGGTAAAAGGGGCGATGGATATGGAAGGGATCCGCGCATTGCAAAATCAAGGCTCTACTAAAATAGCAGCTTCTCAAGTTGATAACTTGCGTCATATGTTGCTGGCAATGGTAGAAGATGTGCGTGCGGTGGTTATTAAATTGGCCGAACGTATCTGTTATCTGCGCCAAGTTAAAGGCGCTGATGAAGAGACAAAAGTATTAGTGGCACGGGAAATTTCCTCTATTTATGCTCCGCTTGCAAATCGTCTAGGCATTGGTCAGTTAAAATGGGAGTTAGAAGATCTCTCGTTCCGTTATCTACAACCAGAAATCTATAAAAAACTCGCTAAACAACTGGCTGAAAAACGCATTGATCGTGAAAACTATATTCAAGATTTTGTCAATAAAGTACAAAGCTCGTTAGATGAGATGAATGTCAAAGGTAGCGCTTATGGGCGACCGAAGCATATCTACAGTATCTATTTAAAGATGCAGAAAAAAGAGCTTCAATTTGAACAGCTTTATGATGTACGCGCCGTGCGTGTGGTGGTTGATAAATTACAAGATTGCTACGCAGCACTGGGTGCTATTCATACGTTATGGCACCATATTCCCAGTGAGTTTGATGATTACATCGCTAACCCCAAAGCCAATGGTTATCAATCTATCCATACCATTGTTTTAGGTGATGAGGGTAAAGCGATAGAAGTACAAATTCGTACCCAGCAGATGCACGATGATGCAGAGCTTGGTGTGGCCGCTCATTGGAAGTATAAAGAGGGCAGTGCAGGTGGGAAATCAGCGGCAGGTTACGAAGAAAAGATCGCATGGTTGCGTAAACTGCTTGCTTGGCAGGAAGATTTAACGGACAGTGAAAGCTTAGTTGATGAAGTGCGTAGCCAAGTCTTTGATGACAGAGTTTATGTGTTTACACCCAAAGGTGAAGTGATTGACTTACCTGCAGGCTCAACACCGCTTGATTTTGCGTATTATATTCATAGCCAAGTAGGGCATCGCTGTATTGGCGCAAAAATAGCTAACCATATTGTGCCTTTTACCTATCAGCTAAAAACGGGTGATCAAGTTGAAATTCTCACCCAAAAAGAGCCCAATCCAAGTCGTGATTGGTTAAATCCTGCCCTTGGTTATATCAATGCACCTCGGGCGCGTCATAAGGTCGCGACTTGGTTTAGAAAGCAAGATAGAGATAAAAACATTCATGCAGGGCGAGAGTTACTGGAAGTTGAGCTACACAAAATAAAGTTAAAACTCAGTGATGTGTCCCCAGCAGTTGAGCGTTTTAATGTCGGTTGTGATGATGATATTTTTGCAGGTATTGGTAACGGTGACTTGCGTCTTAACCAGCTTGTGCATTTTTTAGATGCTTTTCACCATCAGAAAACGTTAGAGCAACAAGATATAGCAGCCCTTGAAGCATTAGAAAAACGTAAGCGCAGCTTTACCCCCAAACCAACGGGCAGTAATATTATTATGGATGGTGTTGGTAACTTACTACATAGCGTTGCACGCTGTTGTCAGCCGATTCCAGGTGAGCCTATTGCGGGTTATATTACCCAAGGACGAGGTATTTCGGTGCATCGTAAAAAGTGTGAACAGTTAGCAGATCTACGTGATGCACATCCAGAACGTATTATTGAAGCGAGTTGGGGAGATTCTCATTCATCGGGTTATTCAATGACACTACGCCTTGAAGCACTAGATCGTAGTGGTTTATTAAAAGATATCACCACATTACTTTCTAATGAAAAAGTGAATGTATTAGGGGTAAACAGTATGTCTAATATTAAAAACCAATCAGCGACGATTGACTTGAGCTTAGAGGTTTATAATAGCGAGGATATTAGTAAGTTGGTCACTAAATTACAGCAGTTGAAAGATGTGTCAGGGGTAAGGCGTTTGTAGAACATCCGTCTTATTTATTTGGACGTGCAGCTTTAGCTGCGCCTTTAGTTAGGCCTTGGTAAACAGGCCTAACTAAAGTAATTAACCACGAAGAAAAAGGAAGAACACAATAACCAGTTTCGGTTTTACTTGGTGTTCTCTGTGCCGCGTAGCGACTTCGTGGTTATATTTTTAACACGTCCAGTGGTATTTTTTCTGTAATACTGCTCATTCCATTAGGCGTTAATATTATAGTTTTTTACCTGTATTATTAACCACAATGCAGTTTGCTTGCTGGGTGATTAATGCTTTGCAGGTTGTTAGCGCGTCAGATTTTTGGTTAAACTCACCCACTTTTAAACGATAATACTGCTTCCCTTGCACTTTAATCTGCTGATAACGCGCCGCTAAGCCATTTAAAATTTCAGGGTATAATTGTTGTTGTTCATCCCAATTTTTTTTCAAATTATCGAGGCTATTTAAAGAAGCGAGTTGTAACATATAGAAAGGGCGTGCTTCACGTATTTTACGTTTTTCTTCGCGGGCTTTCATCTTGCTCTCTTTGGTTAAATCTCGAAGTTGTTGAATGAGTGTATTTAACTCATCTTCAATTACCACTAAACGCGCTATGTTGGGTTGCATCTCTTGCCAAATAGCGAACTGATTTTTAAACTCAAGTTGTTGTTCCTTGAGTATCTCAATTTCAGCTTGTTGATTGGTTATTTTTTCCATTTCAGCAGACGGCTCAGAGTTACTTACGCAACCTGTGAGTGTTAATAAAGTAGATAAAACAATGGTAAACGTGAGTTTCATTTTCATCATAATCCTTTATGTAGTTTTGTAATTGAATTGTTTAAATTTTATTCTAGTCTGATGTGATATCAAATTCAAAGTTATTTACTTCACAGTTTATTTTTTTTAGATCTAAATACAAACATGCTTCTACAGCTTGTTGTTTCTGTTTAAAGAAAGCACCATGTAGATCATAGAGGTGCGTTTGCTTGTTTTGCATATAAAAAACCTGCTGATTAAGTGCATTACTGTAGCTATTTTTGAGCAGTTGCCAGTAAGTTTTAAGCATCGACAAAGAGTGAAAACTACCTAACGTTGCGCTATAACCTTTAATAAACTCAAGCTCAATGAGTGTAAAATCAGCCCCGTTGATCACATTTCCTTGTAAACTAACTGTTATATTTTCGGCTTGTTTTAGTTTTTTCTTTTTACTATAAGCGATCTCTAGCGAAGCGTTATATTCACCGGGTAATAACTCGGTAAAAAGGTAATAACCATCAAATTCGGTTTCAGTGGTTTTGATCAGCTCTCCTGCTTGGTTATGTAATAATACTTTTATATAGGGAATCGTTTTTAGTTCACCTGCTTTATTTTTTAAATAGACAGTGCCTTCAAGTTCACTGGCGGTAACCAGTGAAAACTCTAAAACATTGATATAGCCCTTACGCGCGGTGATTGAAAATCCTTCGTTGCTAGGGATTAAAAAGGGATCTTCTATGCTCTCTTTATCTAAAATAATATCAGAGGCTTTTGAGCCTGATTGACCATATAAAGTCGCAATACCATATTGATCTGTTTCTGCTCGTTGGCGACTTTGAACTCCCTTTATTTTCACGCCTTCAAGCAAAGGCTCTCCTTCATCAAATTGTTGATTCAGGTTTTTATCTTCATAAACACGTACCATTAACGCGCCATTATTAGCGATAGAGCGTTGTGATATAAGATAACTTTCTGTCATCGGATCATATCCAAAACTAAAGCGGGTAAAAATACCTGCACTCCAAAGTCCTGAATCATCGTATGAAAGGGTGCTATTGATGCTGAATTTATCTGATAACCAATTTAAGCCCAGTTGGGTGCGATAGTGTTGGTTAAGTGGATAATAATCAACACTCAATTCTGATTGTAAATACTCAGTGAAGGGATAGGACAGTTCGCCACGCACTTGTGTTAATTTAGATTCTGGTTGTAGCTCATAACTGCCTTGTAAACGGGTGTAAACAGAGCCAAAGCTGCGTTGTAAACGCAAGAAACCTTTTATATTTTGGGTTGCTTGCTCTGTATCGTAGTCAAACAGTGATATTTTATGCGTTACAGAGGCAAGAGGGGTATAAAAAGCGATTTGATTGCTAAATTCATCGGTTTGGTTTGCTTGATTATATTGTGTTTGTCGCCAGTAATTTTGGTAGTTAATCGGTAAAAATGAATTTTTTAGTATATTGCCCACCATACTAAACGTCATCTCTTGACGGGTATTGATCTCATCGGGAATTTGCCATTTAAAGTGGTCTTGCCACTCATAGGTAAAATTAAAGGCATGTTGTGCGATTTGCGTTCGTGCCGTGTAACTGCTTTTTTGGTGCTTGCCGTCATCTTGTTGAAAGTCTGCACTGAGTAGTAGTTGCTTTAAAATGGTTAAGTTTGACCCGACGGAGTACGTATAAGTATCTTCTCCAAGCGTTGCGCTTAATGCTTCAACACCCCCATTGAGAGATAGCCAATCAGTAATACCTTGGTCGTATGTGAGTGTTGACAACCACCCCGGTTGATTTCGCTTGGTGACACTGGAAATGCCAAAAAGAGTCTCTTCTACTTCTACGGTCGAAAAGGCGTATTCACTTTGTTTGGCTTTTAATGCATTACCATCAATATAATATTGGTAATTTTCGCTGCGAACTTGCCCTTGAGGGCCATAAAAAATCAATTCAAACTGGTTATCACCAAACAGAAGATCTACATCTTTAAAGTCATAACGCCCATTAGAAACAGTTAACTGCTTATCAATTAATAACCCATTACGATAAAGCTCAATATCCCAACCGGGTTGAATATTGCCACTAAATGTTGTGCTGCGGTTGTTGTCGATATTATTCAGTTTTTTATTGCTGATTAAAAAACCGCGACCAATACCACCAGTATCCCCAATGGCTGTTTTAACTGGGGTAATATCACCAAACTGGTACTCTGTCGCGCCTAATAATCCTAAGAGTTCCCCATTGGCATCCTCTTTAGACAGTGTTAAACGCAGATCGCTTAAGCTATCACTTTTATTACCACTGACAAATAACTGACTATTAAGATAAGCCAAGTCATGGCTTGCCAGTACAGAGTAGCTGCCATAGTGGCCATTTTTGTTGGTTGATGCGTTTAATTGAACATCGATCAGTGGGGTTGATAACATTTGATAGCTTGAAGGTTTCCAAGGTAGGGTCGCTTTGCTGTTACTATTTTTATAGGTTGCCTGTTTTTCTCTGGCAATTTTTTGCTCTATCGGTAATCGCTCATCACTTTTTACCTCAACCTTTAAGTCGTTAAAATTAAAGATAAAATCAAGCCCAAACCAGTGGTTAAGAATATCAGCATCAATATAGATATCGTCATATTCAATACGGTATTGTGCTTTAGTGAGGGAGGCTACCTTGCCATTAACCAGAATATTATTAGTATCATTCCAATCCAGCGAAAAGGGTTTATCTTCACTGATAAACCAACCCGTTGCACTTTTTGATTCAAGATCAACATTAATAGCAAAATCAAGTAGTTGAAATAGACTGTCTAAGCCAATCTGTGCATTGTTAGCATTTTTATACGCATACAGATCAGAGAGGTAATACTGCTTTACATATAAAGAGAGTAATAATTCCTCTCCGCTTGCGATGCCTGTTATCTCTTGCTCTATATCATGAGGTCTATCACTCTTTGCTGTTTTTGTTGTAATGCGCTCTAGCGTTGCCTGCAATGCGGGATTATCAAGTAGCGTTTGCAGGCTCAGCTTATCGAGTGCATAAGCAGGCACGGTGATTAAAAGTAAAAGAAACACACGGTAGTGCACGGTTTATCTACTCACTTTTTAAAAGCTGTTGAGTGGTTATTTGATGTGCTTTTTCACTGATCGTAATATCTTGATAGGGTTTTAAACCTTGGTAAGTGATCCGTAATTTTCCCGTTGTAAAAGGGGCGTTAGTCCACGTTATGCGTGTAAAACTTTTATTAAGTTCAGGATAAATCGTGTAGTTATTAAGTGTGGCGATATGAGATTCTTGATCGCTATCGGTTGGGGTAAAATAGACTTTTATATTACCCTTTGCTGAAAATAGACCATGACGAATAAATGACAGATTGATGTAAGTTTTTTGATGCTCTTTATCAAAGCTAAGATTGATTTTATTAATCTCAGCCTGTGGAGGTGTGCTATTGCCTTGTCGGACAGTCACGGGCAGTGTGTAACTCAGTAATAACTTTAAATGAATAGAGCTATTATCTTCGCTATTTTTATTTTTAGGCGGCAATGCAGTGAGCATCAGATGAGACCGATATTCTCCATCCGCTAATCCTTTAGGGCGACGCAGTGCTAATTTGATGACTTGACGCTCTCCCGCTCTTAATGTGACCTGTCTTGGGCTATAGCGGATCATATCGCTGGCCGTATTAAATGACTTTGCTTGTGTTTCATTAAGCGTTTTATAACCCCCTTGTGGTAAAGCTTGCATCTGTCTCCAGCCGATTCGGTAGCTTCGAGTCACTTCTCCTGTATTGATGATAACTATCTTTTCGCTACGCAGCCTATCAGTAAAAGTAAGGTAGGTAGGGGAGACAAGCAGGCTAGCTTGACAAGGTATGACCACAAAAAAAAGGGTAAAAAAAATGGATTTAATAAAACAATGAATATATTTGAACATAAAAAACCTATTTAATAGTGAATATCAATTGCAATTTGTGCTTGGTAATTTGCTTTTTTATCAAGGTTTTTAGGCTGCCCTGTACTTTGTAGCGTACCACCAACAATGATAGTAGCAAAACCTGTGCCATCAGTGGTGACAGTTTGTTTAGTGATGATTTTTATTAGTTTAAGGCTATTGTTTATATCCATTGCCGGTTTGATGATTGTTGCGTTGATCATCAGCATGGTATTTGCAGGGTAGCCAATAAGGCTGAATTTTGCCACGTGACCAGGTTGCAGAATATAGATCCCTTTACTGTGTTGTAATTGTCCATCTGTATTGACGGTTAACTGTTTAATATGGGGGGATTTTGCAATGGCGATGATACCAAATGAGAGAGGTTGCTCGGTGATAAGTTGTTCGTTTGCATAAGAGAAGGGAGAAAAAGCAAAAAAAAGAGCGATAAACTTCCCGATGTATTGAAGGGAAAGTTTATCGGTAGGTTTAAGCATTGTTAGTAGTTAACAGTGATATCAAATATACCTGTATAGATATCATCAGTATATGTGCCTACATTTTTTGCGTCAACCCTAAGATCAGTAGAGAGTGTTGCACCAACACTAAAGTTAACCTTTCCATCAACATCAGATTTTAAATTTGGGGAGCCATCGGTATAAGCACTGCCTGCATTTGGGCCGCTGGTGATAAATGCACTCCAGCCATCAACAGAGAAATTTGTGGCTGGTGTAGGAGCTTCTAATGTAATGGCTGAGCCTGGAAGGTCAAGTGTTAATGACGTGTCAGGAGCAACCCCTGAAATTTCAAAAGTAGCAGGACTTCCAGGGGTCACAATATTAATGAAAGAGGCTGTACCCGGAGAGGTTATTGCCGTGGCAGTGGCATCGGCAGGTAAGATAAGTGTTGCAACATCAGCAGCCCCTGCTGTGGATGCTTTGGCTGCCACAGTACCAAAATTTAAATTGGTTATTTTATCTAATGTGATTGTGTTTGCCACGGTAACCGTTGCAGGAATTGCAGTTTCTGTTTGGGCAATCGCTTGTGTCACTCCAAAAGAGAGAATGATTGCAGTCACTAACCTGCTTCTATTTAAAGTTACTTTGTTTATCATGAAATACTCCATTTGAATTTAGATTTGTCATCTAAACTGTTATCGGCAATATTGACCATTACTTGAGTTTTTATTGGTGGAGGTGAGAGCTGTATCACAGTTCGCATTCATCTGTCATAACTCACCACAGTACAAAAATCTTGTTGTTGTTTTACTTTATTACACGCTTTTAACGCCACCTCTGCATTCGTATAAGGCGCCGCAATTAAACGTCGATATTGTGTACCTGAGATGTCAATGATTTGCATCATCGCTTTTTTGTCTTTTAAAAACGTTGGGTATTTTTTTTGATAAATATGCCAACCCTTTATCAGGCTATTCTGCTTTTTATAAGAAGCGAGATGTATTGCAAATATGGTTGATGAGTGAGCATAAACTACCTCCTTCTTCTTTGCAGGAGGTGGTGCTGTAAATAAAGCATCTTGATTTAACTGTTTATCACTGGGTTCATTTTCTAAGCTAGATTGTTTCTCTAGCTCTGCAATCAAAAAGTTGAGATCTTTTTCTGACTGCGTTAAACGTTCAATAATGGGTTTGACGGCTTGCCACTCTTGGATATGGTCATCTAACTGTTGCTTTAGTAATGCCTGTTCAGTAACTACTTTTTCATTTGTTAACACACAACCTGTCAAAAATAACGATAACAATAGCGCCGTTAACCACTTCAAATTTGAAGTGGAACGGTTATTTCTACTGTTTTTATGCTGGGGTTTATATAACAAAATCGTAAGACATCCTTGCTTGATTGATGATATAACAAACAAGCAAAATCTATGCCATCTGTCCAGTGTTTAATCGTTGTTATCTGCTTGCGTTAATCTGTGCTTACCTTCAAATATTAACCAATAAAAAATGGAATAATACCAATTTACTGTACAGATATGGTATTTTATTCACTATATAATTATGTTTTTTAGAACTATTTAAGGTTGCAATGGTCATTGAAAACGCGAGTCCTTTAACACTTGCTTTGAAAGATATTGAAGTACTAATTGTAGAAAACCCTCAGCAAGCAGAGCTCAAAATTTTGCGTGTTTTTACGCGTGCACAAACACTTAATGACCATCGTGCTCAGTTGGTCGCAACGATGCAACTTGCGCGTATTGCATGGCACCTTAATCAATATGAAAAAGGCATAAAATTATGCCAACGAGGCGAGAAACTCTTGTTACCTGAGTTTGAAAGCCAATACCTTTCTGAGCTGTATCATATCTATGCACAACAATATTGGGGGTTAGATCGCTTTCGTTCTGCACACAATTTTTGGAATTTAGCGATGGAAAAATCGCTGGTACATAATCAGCTCAACATACAAATTGAGTCGTTAATTGGCGTCGGTAATGTATGGCGAATTAATAAAGAGTTGAAGCTTTCCTATTCTGCACTCTCTTTAGCGATGACACTGGCTGAGCAGTATGATCTTAATGTGTTAGCGGGTAAAAGTGCTATCTTATTAAGTTGGGCGCTTTCTAGTTTAAAGCAGTATCCCCTCATGTTAGAAGTACTTAATAAAGCTGACATGTTCTTACAAGATCATCCCGATTTTGCATGGCAGGCTGAGATAAAAGATCTAAAAAGTATTGCCCTTGCTAATTTAGGACGTTTTGATGAATCTGAGCGGATTGCTCATGAAGCCAATAAAATTGCGGTTAAAACTCGTGCCCGTTGGATGGAAGTACATGCGCCAATCAGTTGTGCTGTCGTTGCAATTGCACATCAGAAATATGAGAACGCGCGTCATTATCTAGATAAGGCAGAGGTTGTTGCGCTGCAGTTTAATCTGCTTGAATTGTTGTCGGAGTTATATTGGTTGCGCTTTGAATTAGAAAATAAATTAAACAATGAGCAATCGATGCTTTTTTATTATAAGAAATATCGTCACTTTTCAGTGAAGCTGTTACGTAGCCGTAGTATTGCACTGGGCAAAGATAACTGCGAATTAAGTGTTGATATATTGAATTATAAAGCAGAATTATTAATTGGCCGTTTAGAGGCGGGCGCGTTTAATGCATCCGAGGGGGGATTTCCAGCTTTCAGGGAAGCATCAATCTGGTTATATGCGTGCCAGCGTGCCTTATCAGAAAAAAACAGAGCCGTTTTTATACTCGAACTTAATAGTGAAAAGGAGCTTATTGCTATTTTGCCGATTGTACATGCTTTATGTCAGCCCAATGAACTTATCACCCGTTTTAAGAGAAGTCGTCTGGCACTGTTATTCCAACTTGAAGAGGGGAAGCAAGCCCAGATGTTGGCCTCTTTAGAGGCGATATTAGCCGCTTATCCATGGTGGCGAATAGAAAAAGGTGACGCGTTGCCTAAGGTTAAGTCCTTTTCAATTAAAGCCTTTTTAGATAATACAGAAAGTTATCTTGATAAAATAGAGGGAGTTGAATGATGGATGATATGCCTCTACTGCAACAAGCGAGAAAAAAGTTTAAAAATAATCAAGCAGAAGATGCGCTGCTTTTATGCCGTAAATTTGTGGAAAAAATAGCGTACCGTAATCGTGAAAAGCTACATGGTGAGTTGCTTTTATCAGAAATTCAGATAGCACTAGGAAAAACAAAGGAGAGTTTAGCTTCACTGGAAAGAGGTGTTGCACTCTTTTCCATCAGCACGCTACCTGATGATAAATTGCAGGTATTATCAACCCTGAGTTATCGTAATAATGACCTTGGTTTGTACCAACAAGCTGCAAAAAATTGGCTTAAAGTGGGGGAATACAGTGCGGAAGTGGGCAGTGTTGATTTTTTTATTCAAGCACTGTTAGGTATTGGTTCGCTATTAGAGATAGTTGAAGAGCATGCGGCTGCGCTTAATTTCTTTAATCAGGCTGAACTACTCTGTACAAAGTCGAATTCAGATCTGACACTTACGCGTTTATACTTTCATATTGTCTCTTGCTACCTCTCACTAAAAAAATACAATAAAGCACAAAAGTACCTCACTTTTTGTCGTGAAAATGATGCTTTGTCGATGGTCTTTGAATTTGAAGCTTCCATGTTTCTCTATCAGGCAAAAATATATCGCAAGCAGGGGCAGGTAAAAAAGGCGTTAAATGAGATTTACCGAGGGCTTGAAGTTGCAAAGAAAGGGTTAGAAGCATGGACGCACTCTATGCTTAAACTAGAGCTTGGTAACTGCTTAATTGCAGATAAACAAGCATCAAAAGCGGTTGAATTACTCATTGGTGCAAACCTTAATATCAGAGGGCTAGGGCTTGATTTCATCGAGCAGAAATTTAATGAGACGCTGAGTAATGCGTATGCTCAATTAGGTAAATTTACCGAGGCATTGGTATGTGAAAAAGTAGCGCATTCGATCGTGTTGAATTTAATTGTTAAAATTCCAGTGGGTAAGTTGGAGTGTGATTATTTTTCTAGTTTAAGTAAGCAACAACGATTATTGCTGATTCAGCATACTAAAATAGAAAATAAAGTGTTAAAAGATCAAGCAGAAGATCACCACGAAATTGTAGAGCGATTGCAACACGATGTTTTTACCGATCCTTTAACGGAAGTTTATAATCGTCGCTGGTTAGATGATGAACTTAATAGTAAAACGGAAGATTATGCACTGTTAATGATAGATGCTGATCACTTTAAAACGGTCAATGATGATTTCTCGCATCAAATTGGCGATCATGTTTTAAAGCGTTTAGCGACTATACTATCGTCCGAAATTCGACCTGTTGATAGCGTGACTCGTTTTGGTGGTGAGGAGTTTGTTATTATTCTTTGTGAAACTAACTATCAGCAAGTACAGGCGCTAGCTGAGCGTATTCGTAGTGCCGTAGAGATTGCTTATTGGTCTGACTTATTACCCGGTAGGCCTTTAACAATCAGCCTCGGTGGCGCAATAAAGTGCAGTGGCGAACTTGGGACGCTTGGCGAGCTTGGAGAGCAACTATTAAAACGTGCTGATAGTGCATTATATGAAGCTAAAAGACAGGGGCGTAATTGTTTTGTTTTGCAAAAGTGTAACGAGTAAAATCGTTACACTTTTTGTGTTTAGCAATCGTTACACAATAACTTGTGCTAAATTTTTTTCAAAAATCCCTAAGGAATCGTTACAAAATAAGTTGCGATAAATTATTTCCAAAAAGCCTTAAATGACTAGCTATTTTAAAAATAAAATCGAAACTAATGTTGAAGCCAATCCTAAATGACTGGTTATTTTGAAAACAAAAGCGCAAGTAATT
>NZ_ATUO01000082.1 GCF_000420245.1 Psychromonas hadalis ATCC BAA-638
CGAACATTGGTGCAGGTTCAAAAACAACGTTAGATAAAATTGAATTGCTAACCCATTTTACACAGCTTATTAAAGGAGATGGTGCATCAAAGACAGCGTTAGAACAGATGGTGACACTTTCTACGCAAGCACAATATACGCAAGGTTTATAATCTTAAAGTTATGCTGTCGTTGGCCGATATTAAACTTAGTCGCTGAAATGAACATTAAGCGCTATATTTAGGAATCGTTACACAATAACTTGCGCTAAATTGTTTTCAAAAAGCCTGAAATGACTGGTTATTTTGAAAACAAAAGCGCAAGTAATTTTGAAGCCGATCCTTAGATAACAATTAAATGCAGGGGGAAAAATGGATATGAAAGTGGTTGGTTCAGTAATGATGAATCATGCAAAAGTAAGTACGCTTGAAAAAGTAAACGTACATTTAATGAAAACTAATAATGAGCAAATAGAGAAGCAGACCATGCAACTTTTAGAGTCAATTGCGCCTATCTCAAGTCCTGATGGTAAAGGAACACGCATTAATATTAGTGTTTAACGGTCACGCTTCTAGCGCAGAGAAATAAAAAAGGTAGCAATTTATTGTTACCTTTTTTTATACTTATCGTCGCTAACTAAAAGGATGATTTTTTGTTGGGTAATATTGCTGTTAGCGCAATTAGCACAAACAAAACACAATAAATTGTAAAGCTAACAATTAACCATTGTGGCATGGAGTAACCAAAGAACTGCCAAACAATATCTGCACAGTCACCCGTTGGGTTAAATAACCACGGCATCCATTCGTGTAGTGGCGCCCAACTTGGGAAATTGGGGAAAAAATCACAGGTTGCAAAGGGAGATGGATTCATCTGATAACCGCTATGTTCAATAGCAAGTAATAATCCCCACACGGCATTAACGGCCCAAACAGCAAAAGCAATTAAACGCACCATAAGATATTGAGGCGCGGTGGCTCCCACTAATCCTGCCAAAATAATACCTAACATGGTGACGCGCTCATAAACACACATTACGCAGGGCTCTAATGCCATAACATGCTGAAAGTAAAGTGCACAAAGCTCCATTACTAAGGCACTAAATGCCAGTAATAACCAAGGCCAACGTTGTGAAGAGAGGTTTTTTAAGAGTGATAACACGATTAATTCCTAAAGTTGATGAGATGGCTATTTGTACCATTAACACGGTGTTCATTTCAAACCTTAATTATTGAGTTGTAAAAATGATTGTGAAGAACATCACAGTTGTCTTTAATAGATAAAAAAAGCAATTGTTTTGCGTTACTGGGACTGTGTTATCATAGTTGGCTAAAAATATAAGCAGAGTTAGAGTAAATAGATGATAATGAAAGCAAAAGGGCCAGCGGATGTTGCTGAGCAATATTTGATTGAGTCAATTTGGAACGGCTCTATTGCGATCAATTCGGAACTGCCAGCAGAGCGTTTTCTTGCCGATAAAATAGGTGTTACCCGCACCACATTACGTGAGGTATTACAGCGTTTGTCAAAAGATGGCTGGATAACCATTCGTCATGGAAAACCCACCAAAGTCAATGATTTTTGGCAAACCTCAGGGCTTAATATCTTAAGTACACTCACACGACTAGATGTCAGCCGACGCAGTGATTTTATTGACCAGTTAATGTCGGTTCGTACCAATATCAGTACCATTATCTTACGCATGGCAGCCAAACATAATAATGAAACGGTGTTAGCTTTTTTAGAAAATGTACCTTCACTGGATGCAAGCAGTGAAGAATTTACCGAGTTCGATTACCGTTTTTATCATCAAGTTGCCGTTTCCTCTAATAATATGATCTACGTATTGATTCTTAATGGCTTGCAAGACTTGTATCGTAAAGTGGGTATATTCTATTTTTCCAACAGTGAAGCACGCTCTATCGCATTGAATTTTTATGCTGATATCAAAGCAATACTTGAAAAGGGTGAATCACAACAAATTATGCAAACAGTCCGTGATTCTGCTTTTGCCAGTGGTAAAATATGGTTACGCTTACGTCATCAATTACCAGCCGACTTTCTTGATTAATCTACTCTTCCCTACTGAGGTTTCCTTTGCTTAAAAAAAATATGATCAACCACCTCTCAGCTGTGCAAAAACTATTTGAAGTTGGGGTTATTATGACCCTGTTCAGTGCTATTTTTATCACCATTGCATTACTCTCTTTTTCGCCAGTTGACCCTAGTTGGTCACAACAACAGTGGGTTGCAGAAATTCAAAATGCAGGCGGTCGTGTTGGGGCATGGACTGCGGATGTGCTCTTTTATGCTTTTGGTTTACTTGCTTACTTTATCCCTTTTGTTGTTTCTGTCTTAGCTTGGGTGCTATTTTGGAAACCTAAATTCAGTCTTGATATTGATTACCTTAATTTAAGTTTACGCATTATTGGTTTTATCTTTAGCATCTTTAGTCTTTCTGGATTAGCGTCACTTAATTTTAACGACTTTCACTATTACCCATCGGGTGGCTTAATAGGCGATATTATTGCGCAAAGCATGCTTGGGTTTTTTAGCTTATTAGCGGTAAATCTAATTTTATTAACCTTGCTTATCTCTGGTATCACCTTATTACTGGGCTTTTCATGGTTGCGTCTCGTGGATGAATTAGGGGCACTGGCGATTCAAACCGTGACACATATTTTTTCATTACCGACCCACTTTAAAGTATGGAATGAGCAACGCCTGTTAAATCACAGTGATAAACCTAAGAAAAAATCAGCTAAAAAAATAGCGTTCTCATTGCCCAAAAAAGAGAAAAAAGAAACAGATGATCGCACGGATAAAAGAGTGAATACAGAGGTTGATGACCATTATCAAGAGACGCCTTTTTCCGATGAAGAGATTCGTGGTGTCGAAGATTTTGTTTTTGGCGAACAACCTTTTGAATCGGATGAAAACTCTGATGAGGTACACGAAATTAGCTTTATGGAAACCGCTGATGAGCAGGAAATAACGCCTGATTTTTCACATCTACCTGAGCATGCAAGACCGACGATTAAACGTAAAACAGATGAAAATATGGCGCCTTTTCCCAGTGTTGATCTACTTGATCGCCCTAATAAAACCGCAAACCCTGTTTCAGAAGAAGATTTGCAAATCGCTGCCCGTTTGGTGGAATCGAAATTACTGGAATTTAAAATCAAAGCTGAGGTGGTTAATGTGCTTCCCGGACCTGTTATTACCCGCTTTGAATTAGCGCTGGCGCCGGGCATGAAAGTAAGCACGGTTTCCAGTTTAGAGAAAGATCTTGCGCGTGCGCTTTCTGCAATGAGTGTACGCGTCGTTGATCAGATTCCCGGTAAAGCGGTGATCGCGTTAGAGCTTCCTAACAAGCATCGTGAAATTGTTTATTCCTCACAAGTATTAGGCAGTAAAGCCTTTATGGAGGCGAAATCTCCGCTGAGTATGGTATTAGGCGTTGATATTTCGGGTGAGCCTGTGGTGGTTGATCTGGCTAAAATGCCACATTTATTGGTTGCGGGGACAACAGGCTCAGGTAAATCGGTGGGGGTGAACTGTATGATAGTTAGTTTACTTTATAAATCATCGCCTGAAGATGTACGCTTGATTTTGATCGACCCTAAAATGCTCGAGCTGAGCGTTTATGAGGGCATACCACATCTATTAACAGAAGTAGTTACCGACATGAAAGATGCTGCTAATGCACTGCGTTGGTGTGTGGGGGAGATGGAGCGTCGTTACAAATTACTTTCTGCCGTCGGTGTGAGAACACTGGCAAGTTACAATAGCAAAGTGAAAGAAGCGATTGAAGCGGGTGAGCCAATGGTTGATCCTATCTGGAAAGAGGGTGATAGCATGGATGAAACTGCACCTCATTTAGAAAAACTGCCTAATATTGTGGTTGTGGTCGATGAGTTTGCCGACATGATGATGATTGTGGGGAAAAAATGTGAAGAGCTTATTACCCGTATTGCTCAAAAAGCACGTGCTGCTGGCATTCATCTTATTTTAGCGACGCAGCGTCCCTCGGTAGATGTTATTACTGGTTTGATTAAAGCAAATATTCCAACGCGTATCGCCTTTCAAGTATCCAGTAAAATTGATTCGCGTACCATTCTTGGTATGCAAGGTGCTGAAACACTGCTTGGCCATGGCGATATGTTATACCTTCCACCGGGAACGGGGGTTCCTACACGGGTGCATGGGGCATTTGTTGATGATCACGAAGTGCACAGAGTAGTCGCTGATTGGAAAAAACGCGGAGAGCCAAACTACGTTAAAGATATTTTAGATGGCGATCTGAGTTTAGATACTCTATTACCCGGTGAAGAAGCGGAAGGAGAGAACGAGATCGATGCGCTGTTTGATGAAGTAGTGGCATTCATAACGGAAACGCGTAAAGTTTCTATCTCAAGTATTCAACGAAAATTTAGAATAGGTTATAACCGCTCTGCACGTTTAGTTGATCAACTGCAAGTACAAGGTGTGATAAGCCCACCATCGGGCGCAAATAGTAGCCGTGACGTGTTAGCGCCACCGCCAGTTAAGGGTTAAAAACATGAAGAAAATATTACTGTCATTGCTTATTTTATCGTTTTCATTTTCTGTGCAAGCACTGTCTTCTGGCGCACAAGCACTAAAAGATAAACTGGCTGTTTTTGAATATATCAATGCAACTTTTGTACAACGAGTGACCAGTAGCGAAGGTAAATTGTTAAATGAGAGCACGGGTGAGTTGACTATCTCGCGTCCGGGTAAATTTCATTGGCAGGTATTAACGCCCGAAGAGGAATTGATTGTGTCGGATGGTAAAACCATCTGGTATTACACGCCTTTTATTGAACAAGTAACACTGATTAATTTTAGTGATGCCATTAATGGTACCCCTTTTACACTACTTGCGGGGGCGACTAACGAACAGTGGCAAGACTATGTTGTTGAGCAAAAGGGAGATCATTTTATCGTCACTAACCCTCAACAACAGCAAGCGACGACCTTTACCTTTGAATTTGATAAAAATAACAAGGTAAGAAAATTTGTAGTGATTGAAGAGTTGGGGCAACAGAGTGAATTTATATTGACCTATAAGAAAAACAGCAAAGCCGTTAACCCCTCTCTTTTTAACTTTGAAATTCCTAACGGCGTGGAAGTGGATGATCAACGTTGATGTCTGATCTTTTTGATCTCACTAACGAGTTTCAACCTCTGGCCGCCCGCATGCGACCAAAAGGCTTTGCGCAATTTATTGGCCAATCGCATATTGTGGGTGACGGTAAACCACTGCGTAAAGCACTAGAGTCAGGCGCAGCCCATTCGATGATTTTATGGGGGCCTCCCGGTACAGGGAAAACCACCTTAGCAGAGCTGATTGCCACATACTGCCAAGCGCATGTTGAGCGTCTCTCTGCGGTGACTTCGGGTATCAAAGAGATCCGCGCCGCCATTGAAATCGCAAAACAGAATCAGGCATCGGGTATTCGTACCCTGTTATTTGTTGATGAAGTACATCGTTTTAATAAAAGCCAGCAAGATGCTTTTTTACCTTTTATTGAAGACGGCACCATTCTGTTTATTGGCGCAACCACTGAAAATCCCTCCTTTGAACTTAACAACGCACTGCTTTCCCGTGCACGTGTCTATCTGCTTAAAAAACTGACAGACAGTGAAATTGAAGCGGTGATTGATCAAGCCTGTGAGTCAGTTGATGGTTTGGCAGATAAAAATATTCACTTTGAAGCAACAGTAAAACAAAAATTAGCCACCTTAGTACAAGGTGATGCGCGCAAAGCACTGAACTATTTAGAGTTACTCAGTGATATGGCTGAAAATGGCTTAGTGACATTAACGCTTTTAATGGAGATTGCAGGTCGTGAGGGCGTTAGCTTTGATAATAAAGGCGATCTGTTTTACGACTTGATCTCTGCATTTCATAAATCGATACGTGGCTCAGACGGTGATGCTGCTTTGTATTGGTATGCGCGTATGTTAGCGGGAGGTTGCGACCCCTTATATGTTGCTAGGCGCTTACTGGCTATCGCCTCTGAAGATATCGGTAATGCTGATCCCCGTGCGATGCAGATAGCGATTAATGCTTGGGATTGCTTTAGCCGTGTTGGCCCTTATGAGGGGGAGCGTGCCATTGCCCAAGCGATTGTATATTGTGCCAGTGCGCCAAAAAGTAATGCTGTTTATGTGGCGTTTGCGAAGGCCAAGCAACTGGTAAATGATTATCCTGATTTTGACGTGCCACTGCATCTAAGAAATGCCCCCACACAGTTAATGAAAGATCTCGGCCATAATGAGGGTTATCGTTATGCTCATGATGAAGAGGGCGCTTTTGCTGCCGGGGAGGTATATCTACCCATTGAATTACAACATGAATCTTTTTATCATCCCTCTGATCGCGGTTTTGAAAAGCAGATAAGTGATAAATTAAACTACTTAAAACAGTTAAATCAACAGAGTAAAAATAGACGTTATGAATAATATGATAACAAATATCGCTTTAGTGGCTTGTGGTGGCGCATTTGGTGCTACTTTGCGTTATTTAATTGGTCTTGGCATGATAAGCCTCTTTGGAAAAGGTTTCCCATTTGCTACACTGGCCGTTAATGTTTTGGGCTCGCTGATCATGGGTTACATCTTTCAGCTAGTGCAACAAGGAACAATCACTGCATCACCTTGGTGGCCATTAATTGGCGTAGGGTTTTTAGGTGCATTAACCACATTTTCAACATTTTCTATGGATAACCTGTTGTTATTGCAACAAGGGGAGCTAGTAAAAGCGATGTTAAATGTCGCTTTGAATGTTGTTGTTTGTATTTTAGCCGCCTACATTGGCACACTATTAGTTTTAAAGAGTTAGGGAAATAAGATGTTAGATCCGAAATTTTTACGTAATGATATTGAAAAAACAGCACAGTTATTAGCCAATCGCGGTTTTACATTAGATGTTGAATTGGTTAACGCATTAGAAGCGCAACGTAAATCATTACAAATTCAAACAGAATCCCTACAAGCAGAGCGTAATAGTCGTTCCAAAGAGATAGGCATGGCCGCAAAACGTGGTGAAGATATTGCGCCACTGCGTATACAGATGAATGAGTTTGGAGCACAGCTAGATGCGGTGAAAGAACAGTTCACTACACTATCGGCTCAAATTCAAGAGATTGCCTACACTATCCCTAATCTGCCACATGAATCTGCACCATTGGGTAAAGATGAAAGTGAAAATGTTGAAATTTCAACATGGGGCACCCCAAAAAAGTTTGATTTTGAAGTAAAAGATCATGTTGATTTAGGGGAAGCATTAGGTGGACTTGATTTTAAATCTGCGGTAAAAATCAGTGGTTCTCGTTTTATTGTCATGCAAGGTCAAATTGCAAAATTACATCGCTCATTAGCGCAGTACATGTTAAATCTACATACCAACCAACATGGTTACACTGAGATGTATGTGCCACTTTTGGTGAATGCTGAAAGTTTATATGGCACAACACAATTACCCAAATTTGGTGATGATCTGTTTAATACCAAACCTGCAACGGAAGAGGGTCAAGGTCTTTCATTGATTCCCTCTGCTGAAGTGCCATTAACCAACATGAGTCGTGATGTGATTTACGATGAAGCCGATCTACCGATTAAAATCACGTCACACACACCTTGTTTCCGTAGCGAAGCTGGCTCATACGGTCGTGATACACGTGGTTTAATTCGTCAACATCAGTTTGATAAAGTAGAGTTGGTGCAGTTTGTACACCCAGAAAAAAGCTTTGAAGCACTGGAAGAGATAACAAAACATGCAGAGCAAGTATTGATTAACCTTGAACTGCCATACCGTAAAGTGGTTTTATGTACCGGAGATATGGGTTTCAGTGCCACTAAAACCTATGATTTAGAAGTATGGGTTCCTGCACAAGAAACTTACCGTGAAATTTCATCGTGTTCAAACGTAGGTGATTTCCAAGCGCGTCGTTTACAAGCACGTTTTCGCCCAGTAGGTAAAAAGAAACCAGAGCTTATTCATACTCTAAATGGCTCAGGTTTAGCGGTAGGTCGTACTTTAGTGGCAGTACTTGAAAACTATCAATTAGAAGATGGCCGTATTGAAATCCCTAAAGTATTACAGCATTATATGGGTGGATTAACCCATATTGGCTAAGCTGGCTGTTAGCCATTAGCGGTCCGTTAAAAATCAAAAAAGAGCCGAGGGCTCTTTTTTTCTAGATTATAAATATACTTATATGAACTACGGCGACGAGATTTAAATTAGCCACCTATTTACTCTTAACAAGGCAAACAATGAAGCATTTCTATTTCCGGCTAAATATATCTTACCAAGCATTTGAACAGTTATATCGCAGCCCAAATACAGTGGTAAAAGTACGCGAGGAGGGGGGAAGAATGATACAAATTCCAGCAATGCGATTTGTACCTTTTTTTTCACAGCTTGGGGTAAGAGGACGCTTCGAATTGATACTGGATGAAAATAATAAATTTAAGCAACTACAACAAGTCGATCAGTAAACGGACAAAAAAAAAGCCTAGAGTAAAGGGGACTCTAGACTTGGGAAACATGACGTTCCAATAAGGAATAATATGTTTGAACACCTCTTAGTTTAGTCATGTTTATATAACATACAAATAAATACCGTTAAAAGAATAAAGGATCACAAGTGATCCTTTATTCATACCAAAAAGCAATTACTTCACTTCGACAATCTTACAGGTATTCGTTGAGCCTGCATCATGACTATCACCATGAGTGATAAGAATGAGATCACCCGTTTTTATCGCATCAATCGCTTTTAGTGTATCAATTGCATTTTGCACAAATTCAACGCTGTTAGTTGTCGTAGAGCTAAATTTCACCGGTGTTACACCACGGTAAAGCGCACAGTAACTTAATGTTTGTTGATTGCTTGAAAGTGCATAAATAGGCAAACCAGAGCTTAAACGCGACATTAACAAGGGTGTTGTACCAGACTCTGTCAGTGCCACAATCGCTTTTACGCCCACTGTGTGGTTCGCTGCAAACATGGTTGTCATTGCTAATGCTTCAGCTGGATCATCAAAGGTATGGTTAATACGGTGATTAGAAACATTAATACTTGGGTGTTTCTCTGCACCAATACACACTTCGCTCATCGCTTTTACGGTTTCAACAGGGAAGTCTCCCGCCGCCGTTTCACCCGAAAGCATCACGGCATCTGTGCCATCTAATACTGCATTGGCAACATCCATTACCTCTGCACGTGTAGGCATCGGCGCATTGATCATTGATTCCATCATCTGTGTTGCAGTAATAACCACACGGTTTAAACGACGCGCGGTACGGATCATGTTTTTCTGTACACCCACTAAACGCGCATCACCAATCTCAACGCCTAAATCACCACGGGCAACCATCACGACATCTGAAGCAAGAATGATCTCTTCAAGTATTTCTTGCGTTTCAACCGCTTCAGCACGCTCAACTTTTGCAACGATTTTAGCATTACAGCCAGCAGCACGGGCAAGTTTACGCGCATAATGTAAATCATCACCATTGCGTGGGAATGAGACCGCTAAATAATCACATTTAATTTCTGCAGCGGTAATAATATCTCTTTTATCTTTATCAGTCAGTGCCGGAGCTGAAAGGCCACCACCTTTAAGGTTAATACCCTTGTTATTTGAAAGAGGACCACCAATGGTAACAACAGTATGTACTTTATTACCCTCAATCATGGTCACTTCCATCTGAACGCGCCCATCATCAAGCAGTAACAGATCACCTTTTTTCACCTCTTGAGGCAGTGTTTTATAATCCAGACCCACTTGCTCTTTCGTGCCCTGACCTTTTTCTAAATCACTGTCTAGAATAAAAAGGTCACCCACAGCAAGCTGAATTTTATTATCTTTAAATGTTGAAACACGAATTTTAGGCCCTTGTAAGTCGCCCATAATCGCCACTTCTTTGCCTAAACGAGCGGCAATTTCACGTACTTCATTAGCGCGGCGAACATGATCGACGGCTTCTCCATGTGAAAAGTTCATACGCACCATATTAGCGCCCGCTTCAATAATTTTTTCTAAATTATTGTCTCTGTCTGTTGCAGGGCCCAGTGTGGTTACGATTTTAGTACGTCTGATCATTGTATACTCCAGTAAATGTAATTTTTTAAATGTGATTAATTAATGATGACAAAACGATTAAATTATATTGTCATCAAGTTTATCAAAACGTGAATCTTTAATCCCCTCTTTCACGCGTTTGAGGTTGTCTCTAAATTTAGCACCACGGCGTAATGTAAAGCCCGTTGCTAACACATCAATTAAGACCAACTGTGCAATGCGTGACGCCATTGGCATATAAATATCAGTATCTTCTGGCACACTCATTGAAAGCACCAAGTTACTGTGTTTTGCCAGTGGGGAGTTATAAGCGGTTAGCGCGAGAACAAAAGCATCATTTTCACGCGCAAGCCGTGCGACTTCAACTAATGCTTTGGTACGACCGGTGTGTGAAATAAGGACAATGACATCTCCTTCCGTGCTATTAATGCAACTCATTTTTTGCATTACAATGTCATCAAAACAAGCAACAGGTATATTAAAGCGGAAAAATTTATTCAATGCATCGTGCGCCACACTCGAAGATGCACCAAGACCAAAGAATGAGATTTTATTTGCTTGGGTTAACACATCCACAGCACGGTTGATTAAATTGGTATCAAGGGCATTTTTAGCCACATCAAGGCAAGCCATTGTTGATTCAAATATTTTTGCAGTATACGCTTCAGGACCATCATCTTCATTTACATTACGATTTACATATGGCGTGCCATGTGCAAGGCTTTGTGCAAGGTGCAATTTGAAGTCGGGAAAGCCTTTAGTATCAAGACGACGACAAAAGCGATTAACGGTTGGCTCACTAACATCCGCCATTTTGGCAAGAGTAGCAATGCTTGAGTGAATAGCGACCTGTGGTGAGGCGATGATAACTTCTGCTACTTTTCTTTCAGATTTGCTAAAAGTATCAAGATTTTTTTGGATTAACTCTAAAGTATTCATACGACTCTACTGTAAATTATTGTTTTTGCGTTAAACTAACGGACTATTGTGATTAATGAGCATCAATGTAATTTGATGATATAGCTACATTTTTGAAATCATCAGAAGCTACAATTGAAAACAAATTACCATCATTCATCAATCAGTGTGGATTCTAGAGTTTTGATTATAGATAGTTGTACGGTAACTGTCATTTTATTACAGAATAAAACTGTTTTAGATCAAAATATCTGTTGTTTAGTTACATTAATGAGAGTCTGAACATCACTTACTTTTACTTTATGGGGAATTATTATGTTATCTGTTGTTGCTGATGTGGGTGGAACAAACATCCGTTTAGCGGTTTGTTGCCACAAAACGGGTGAAGTGAGCCAAAGTCGCACCTTTGCTTGTGCGGAGTTTTTGACTTTAGATGCTGCGCTTTTTCAATATTTTTCAACGCTACCTGAAAAAGTAAGTGCACTCTGTTTAGCAATTGCATGCCCTGTAGAAAATGATTTAGTCACGATGACCAATTTAAGTTGGAAATTTTCTAAAATAGCGTTACAAGAGAAACTACAGCTTGCACAACTTTTTGTCATTAATGATTACACTGCCATTTCATTAGCGGTGCCATTTTTAAATGATAATGAGAAAATAAAATTAGGTGGAGGCGAGGCACAGCAACAAGGCATCACGGCGGTGTTTGGCCCTGGAACAGGGTTAGGTGTCTCGCACATCATTCATGTGAACCACAAATGGATCAGTTTAGACGGTGAAGGCGGGCATGTTAGTTTTTCACCCAATAGCCGTGAACAAGCCGATGTGTTGTTATTACTGCAAGAACAGTTTGGTCATGTTTCCGCAGAACGCTTATTGTCGGGCCAAGGGCTGGTCAATATTTATCATGCCATCTGCCGCTTAGAAGGTAAACAGGCTCATTTTCATGAGCCCAAACAAGTCACAGAGGGCGCATTAAATGGCGAGTGTGAGTTAGCCAAACGAAGTTTGACACTATTTTGTCAGGCAATGGGCAGCTTTGCAGGAAATTTAGCATTAAATCTTGCTTGTACGGGTGGCGTTTATATCGCAGGCGGCATTGTGCCACGCTTTGTCGAGTTCTTTAAAGAGAGTGAGTTTAGAGCGCAGTTTGAGATGAAAGGACGTTTTTCGAGCTACCTGTCAACCATTCCAACTTACCTAATAACCCATGATAATCCTGGGTTATTAGGGGCAACCGTCTACTTACGCCAAGAGTTAGGTTTGATTGCTGATTAAATAGACGGTTAATGGATATTAATAGTTGATTTAATAAGAGGAGTTATCTATTATGCGCTCCGCAAACAAGCTTAACGTTGATGCGTATATAGAACATGAAAAAATTTAGGAAAGTTCGGATAATGGTATTCCACCACCTTGGAAAGGTGGCGCTCTAACGGGCATAAGGGTTCGAATCCCTTACTTTCCGCCACACAATAAAAAAAGGCTGTATCTTAACGGATACAGCCTTTTTTTATGCATCCAGCTTATGACAAACACGTCGGCTTTGAGACATATTAACGCTGCACTGTTACAATAAATTTTCAATTCTCTTGGTCATTAGGTTTTTTCCCATTAATGAAAGCAATCTCTTCAAGTTTTTTTGGTCGTCTGTTTGGCCACCACACAAAAATAATATTCAACAATGATGGGCTTACCGTCACACTCAAAAACAGCACCACAAAAATCGGCTGGCAAGCTTTAACATCCCCCCCTGTCTTTAGTTTTGGTTGGTTAGGGCAAACGATGCTGTTTAGCACCTCTGAGCAAAATTATCAGCTGAGTAAGTTGGCTTATAACAGTAACAAAAAGCACAATTTTCCTTGTCAGGCATTATGGGTAGAAAATAATAAAAGCCGTCTCGAAATCTTACTCTCTCAAATAAACAAATTCATCAATAGCCAATATTTGCGTCAATCTAACCTACAACGCATTCAGGTCGCTGTGGAGCGAGAATATGTTCGTTGGTTCCCTTGGATGCAATCAAACAGTGATTTCCCTCAAGCGGCTGAAATGGCTCAGTTATTATCAACGTACCAACATTGGCAGACACGCGATGTCACCGCTTGCCGTGAGCGCTATATAAATAAGCAAGTTAAGAAGTATCAAACATTCTTTGATACTGTTGAATCAAACCCTTTAACGCCAAGGCAACGTAGAGCCTGTATTATTGATGATGACAATAATCTGTTACTCGCTGGCGCAGGAACAGGTAAAACCAGTGTTATGATCGGTAGAACGGGGTATTTACTTAACAGTCAACAGGCAAGTTTTAATGATATTTTACTGTTAGCTTATGGCCGAAAAGCCGCTAATGAGATGGATGAAAGGATCAAAGATAAACTCGCCACCGATAAAATAAGTGCAACAACGTTTCATCACTTGGGGCTTAATATTATTGCGCAAGTTGAAGGAGGCAAACCCAAGTTATCGCGCTTTGCTGAGGATGAAAAAGCAAAATCTAAATGGGTACAAACTTGCTTTGAAAATTTAATCGATGATCAAGCACAATACCGCCATTTAGTGTTGGAATATTTTAGTAAATATTATTATGTTGAAAAGAATGATTTTGAGTTTGATACCCTTGGTGAATATTATCAATATTTAACAGACAGCGATATCCGCAGTTTAAAAGGTGAGAAAGTAAAAAGCTTTGGTGAACTGTATATTGCCAATTGGTTATTCAACCATGGCATTGAGTACCAATATGAAGCGAGCTACCAGTTTGATGTACAAACTGTCGCGCGTAGACAATATCAACCTGATTTTTTTCTTCCTGAATTAAATATTTATATTGAGTATTTTGGTGTCGATGAAAATGATGATACCGCCCCTTATATCAATAGAGATGAGTACCATGCTTCGATGCAATGGAAACGTAAAACTCACCAGCACTATAATACCCAATGTATCGAATTAACATACTCTTTGCATAAAAGGGGAATGTTACTAAACAGCTTGCAGAAATGCTTAACAGACAAACAGATTGAATATGAATTGTTGCCTGACGATGTAATGCTAGCAAGTTTGCAGGAGACAGGCCAACTCACTGTGCTTGCTGAGATATTTGCTAAGTTAATCGGGTTATACAAAGCAGCCTGTTTAGATAAAAACGCAGAGCAAGGCATTATTGCAACCTCGATAGATAAACAACAGATGGAGAAAGCATTTGAGCTACTTGGCCCCATTCTAACGGCTTATCAAGCAAGATTATTCGCTAACAATGAAATCGACTTTGAAGATATGATCAGTAAAGCACTGGAGTATATTGAAACGGGAAGGTTTCGCTCAACGTGGCGTTATATTATGGTTGATGAATTTCAGGATATTTCAGAGCCTCGAGCACGTTTAGTTAAGGCATTACGTGACAGTAACAAAGGAAGCTCTGTTTTTGCTGTGGGTGATGATTGGCAGGCTATCTATCGTTTTAGTGGGGCAGATGTCGCGCTTACCACCGGTTTTGAGAACTATTTTGGTCCAACAAGCAAAACAGAGTTAGATCAAACCTTCCGATTTAATGACCGCATCGGTCAAGTGGCCACTGATTTTGTCAGTAAAAATCCCGCGCAAATAGATAAAACAATAAAATCTATAAAGCAAGTAACAGCCCCCGCGGTATCAATATTGAGAAAGGGGGCGGGTGTATCCTCTTATGACGAAAAAACAGTTAATGAGATAGAAAATGGTGCAATTGATGAAGTGCTAAGGGCGATTGCAAATAAAGTCAGCAAACCCGTTACTCTCTACCTATTAGCGCGTTTCTGGTTTCAGCTGCCCGATAAAGCCACTATTGCACGTTTGAATAATCAATATCCGCTTCTACAGATTGAAACACAATCGTTCCATGCAGCTAAAGGGAAAGAAGCCGATTATGTTGTGATCATCGGATTAAAATCGGGTAAGCATGGTTTTCCTTCCACTAAGGTCGCGCCTCCCATTTTAGAGGCGCTATTAGCAAAACAAGAAAACTTTAAACATGCCGAAGAACGACGTTTATTTTATGTTGCGTTAACCCGAGCCAAAGAGAGGGTCTATATTATTGCGGATATGGTAGAGGCGAGCTGTTTTGTCAAAGAGCTTATTGATGAGGGTGACGTTGAGCTTAATGAATTTGGTATCACAGTAAATCAAGCTTTTTTTGAGCAGATTAACTGTTTAGTGTGCGAAACGGGCACATTAAAAGCACGAACAGGCCGTTATGGCCCATTTTACTCTTGTTCACACTTCCCTCTTTGTGAACACAAAGAGAGAGCATGTGTTAAGTGCGAAAGTGTCATGACAAAAAGTAAACATCGTGGTTTTAAAGTTTGTTTAAATCCATCTTGTCATGATATTTTTCCACTTTGCCAACAGTGTGGTGCTGAAATGGTGTTAAGAGAGAGTAAAAGAGGGCCGTTCTGGGGTTGTCGGAATTATAGGGGTAATGACGCGCTAAGTTGCAAGCATGGTGTTGATAAATCAAAGATACAATGGCCACCATTATTGAGGATGTAATCCTAACTGTGTAAACACCCTTAGATATGGGGAGCGACCTGCTCCTCAAATTCAATTATAAAACGATTTAATGCAGGTTTCCAATCCCTTATTGGCATTGTCCATCTTTTTGATGCCGCTTGTATCGCTAAATAGACAACTTTAAACGCCGCATCATCGCTTGGAAATACTTTTCTTGTTTTAACTGATTTCCGAATGACACTATTCAGGGATTCTATTGCATTAGTGGTGTAAATCACCTTACGAATATCAGCAGGGTAATCAAACAAAGTATTTAAATTCTCCCAGTTAGCACGCCAAGAACGGCTGATTTGAGGGTATTTGTCATCCCATTTATCAGAAAAATGATCGCGTTCCAGCTTCGCCCAATTTCCCGTAATAGATTGATATATAGATTTTAAATCTGTGGTGACTTCTTTGTAATCTTTCCAAGGGACAAATTTAAGTGAGTTTCGCACCATGTGGACAATATAAAGTTGAATTTTAGTCTCTGTAAATGTTGCATTTATCGCTTCAGGGAAGCCCTTTAACCCATCAACACAAGCAATTAACATGTGCTTCATGCCCTTCAATATATATTCCAAGAGCAAGATAAATGGATTTGTTAATAACGCGCTTATCTTGGCGGGTTCCTACTCCATAACCGCATTGGTTACCTGTGATACAAGCCCTGCGCACCATACATCTCTTTAAATGTAGCGGTAATATCACGGGTGCTCATCCCTTTGGAATACAGCGTGATGACTTGTTCATCCATTCCTGTAATACGCGTTTGGCGTTTTTTTATTAGTTGGGGTTCAAACGAGCCCTCTTTATCGCGTGGTGTTTGGATTTCAATTTCACCATGGGATCCTTTAAGGATTTAAGTTGAATAACCATTACGGTTATTTCCACTGTTAAGCTCATTAGGCTGGTGCTTGTCATAACCAAGGTGAAAGTCCAGCTCAGACATTAATGCGGTTTCAACGGTCATTTTAGTGAGCATGGCGCTTAATTGACCTAGATCGTCAGGTGTTTTTATCTCTTTCGCTAATTCATTAGCAAAGGCTTGCATTTTTTCTTTATTCATTGTGATACTCATTATTTGATCCTTTTGTAGATTATAAACAATAAGTATTTACACACATATTTTTACACACTCCCATTAATTTCTTGTTTGGGGGGAAGGCAAAGTTTACTTTGAGTTATATATTCGAATCAAAAGCCAAGTTCAGGATAACTACGAAGCATCATCGCAGACTGCCAGTCTCCCATAAACATGTGTAAGTAACCCTTTTGATGAACGGACGTTTGATGCATCTTCAATGCCAGTAACTTTATTGAGCCAACCAAATAATGCTTCAATCGGCCGCCTCATACGTGATACTGCATTTGAATATTTTTTATCCTCTGCTGACAACTCCTTCTCCCTCTTTGTTTTTTTATCGGCGTCAAAACCTTTAATTCCTGCTCTAACTCAACGTTGTCTTCATCTGGTCTTTTGTATGCTTGATCACCAAATAGCAAATTATCTGTAAGCATTGGGCGAATTTGATCAAAAACGGGCCCATCCTGCCTCTTTGCTTCCTCAATAAATATTATTTCAATGTCTGGCAAGCTCGCTTCTCGTTTACGCGCTACAACATGTGCTTTGACGCCGTAGTAATACATTTTCTTAGTTGAGTTGTAGCTTTTACTTGCGCGCTCTGGTGCTACTTTAGCAGTGTAAGCATAGTTATTCTTAGCAAGCGTAATAGGAAACGAATCAATAAGATAAACACGGTCATCATCTGCCGATATTTTTTTTGCTTGCAAAAAAGATATCAATGCAATAAATCCATTTGACAACTTGTTAACTCGATGTACGAACGCTGCGTAACCACAGAGTTTTGGAAACGGGTCACTAAGATGATCTTG
>NZ_ATUO01000083.1 GCF_000420245.1 Psychromonas hadalis ATCC BAA-638
GCGGGTGTAGCTCAGCTGGATAGAGTACCTGGCTACGAACCAGGCGGTCAGGGGTTCGAATCCCTTCACCCGCACCATCTTTATACAATATTATCATTTCCCTTATAAAAAATTAAAATAGCTTCCTTAAACATCAAAATTTATTTTATAACTTATTTATTGCATAAATATTTGATTGTTATGAATAAAAAACCTATTTATTCATTGGTGTTTTTGCGTGTTTGATCATTCTAAAAGCTTATATCTTATTACCCAATAGATGGACCGTTGAGCTCGCTTTCTCCCGTAGCATATACCGTGCTTAGTTGTAGCCAAAAAATATGTCGGTATCGCCCTGAAGCGCTGACCACTTCCAATTTTCAGCCAAAACCCGTATAATGTGCCTTTTTGAAAATGCAGTTTATTCTTTTTACTCGCTGTTTGTACTCGCAGGTATTAAGGGCAAGCGCATTGTTTCTGCTTTTAGCGTTGTTTCTTTTGATGATTAATCATCGTTTATTAAGGCGTTAAATACAGTTTGATTGTGAATAAATATTCACTTATTTGAATTGTTTCTAAAAGAGGCACCCATCGAGTGCAAAAAGGATAAGCAAGTATGGATATTACTGAGTCGTTATTTCAAGCAATGACACTATTTGGATTAGGGATGACTTTTGTCTTTTCATTCTTAGGTTTATTAATGATTGCCGTTAAGTTAATGGCAAAATATATTCCTGCGGATGAACCCGTTATAAAAAAACGTGTACCTCAGAAAAAACTAGCTACGGCTAGTACTTCAACATCGGAAATTAATCCACAATTAATCGCTGCCATTACCAGTGCTGTGCAGCAATATCGTAAAGCTGAAGTAGCATAATGGGAAACGAACAAATGAAGGAGCAAGTGAATATGTCTAAGCCATTGGCGATCACCGAAGTTGTATTACGTGACGCACACCAATCATTATTTGCAACACGTATGCGTATCGACGATATGCTACCGATTGCAGAGAAACTCGATAAAATCGGTTACTGGTCTTTAGAAACTTGGGGTGGCGCAACATTTGACTCATGTATTCGTTATTTAGGCGAAGATCCATGGGATCGTATCCGTGCTTTGAAAGCGGCGATGCCAAATACACCACAACAGATGTTATTACGTGGTCAAAATCTATTAGGCTACCGTCATTATGCGGATGATGTGGTTGAAAAGTTTGTTGAACGTGCACACACTAATGGTGTTGATGTGTTCCGTATCTTTGATGCGATGAACGATGTACGTAACTTTGAAACTGCGATTAAACATGCGGTTAAAATTGGTGCACATGCACAGGGTACTATCTCTTATACAACCAGTGATGTGCATAGCATTGATGGTTGGGTTGATATGGCCAAGCGTCTTGAAGATATGGGTTCACACTCAATCTGTATTAAAGATATGGCGGGTCTGTTAAAACCTTATGCAGCGAAAGAGTTAATCACTAAGATCAAAAGTGCAATTGATATCCCATTAGCGTTACATTGCCATGCGACAACAGGGTTAAGTTTAGCGACGCAACAGATCGCCATTGATTCAGGTATTGATATTATCGATACCGCTATCTCTTCAATGAGTATGACTTACGGTCATTCACCAACAGAGACACTGGTTTCTATTGTTGAGGGGACAGAGCGTGATACCGGTTTTGAACTAGAAAAACTGGCTGATATATCTTCTTACTTTAAAGAAGTACGTAAAAAGTACGTAAAATTTGAAGGTGAGTTAAAAGGTGTTGATCCACGTATTCTCATCGCACAAGTACCCGGTGGCATGTTAACTAACATGGAAAGCCAGCTTAAACAGCAAGGCGCAGCGGATAAGATGGATGAAGTCTTAAAAGAGATTTCATGTGTACGTGCAGACCTTGGTTTTATTCCATTAGTAACACCGACGTCACAAATTGTTGGCACACAAGCGGTGATCAATGTATTGATGGGCGAGCGTTACAAAACAATTACTAAAGAGACTGCGGGTGTACTAAAAGGCGAATATGGCGCGACACCTGCTCCCGTTGATGCTGAACTACAAGCAAAAGTATTAGACGGCGCAACAGCGATCACTTGTCGTCCTGCTGACAACATTAAACCTGAAATGAAAACGATTGAAGCGGAACTGAAAAAAGTGGCCGCTAAAAAAGGCATTAAACTTGCTGAGCAAGAGATTGATGATGCACTTATCTACGCGTTATTCCCTGAGATTGGTCTTAAGTTTCTAGAAAACCGTAACAACCCAGATGCTTTTGAACCAGTACCAAGCGCTGATGATTTAATAGTTGCTAATACGCCTAAAGCATCGGAGCCTAAAACATATTCTGTTGCCGTTGATGGACAGCTATTTAATGTACAAGTTGGCCCTGAAGGTAGCATCGATGGTATTACTGCAAGCAATAGCACTGCAACACCGTTAACGGCCGTTTCTGAGGCACATGTAGCTGCAGGCGAAGATATTCCTGCACCATTAGCGGGTAACATCTTTAATGTATTGGTTACTGAGGGTGAGCAAGTGAATGAAGGTGATGTATTACTTGTGATGGAAGCAATGAAGATGGAAACAGAGATCCGTGCGCCAAAATCAGGTGTTGTGCACTCTGTTTTAATCAGAGAAGGTGATGCAGTGGCTGTGGGTGAAATTCTGTTTACTATCGGTTAATCGTCATGGCTCAGGCTTCGCTCTGAGTGTTAAGTTATTTGTAAAAATTCCCTTTTTTTAGGGTGTTAAAGTAGTTATTGGTTAAGGAAGATATAAAAGTGGATGGATTAATTACACTTTGGAACGATACAGGAATTGCTCATTTTGAGTTTCCTGATTTAGTGATGATCTCGGTAGGTTGTTTATTATTATACCTCGCGATTGTGAAAAAATTTGAACCACTATTATTATTGCCGATTGGTTTTGGTGCTGTGTTAGCCAATATTCCCAATGCTGGTTTTAATGATGAAGGTGGCATACTTTATTACATCTACCATATTGGTATTGAAACGGGTGTATTCCCGCTGATTATCTTTATGGGTGTGGGGGCATTAACTGATTTTGGTGCGTTGATCGCAAACCCTAAAACACTGTTTTTAGGGGCTGCTGCCCAGTTTGGTATTTTTGCCACACTATTTGGTGCTATTTTGCTTAATTATGTACCGGGCATGGAGTTCAGCATGACAGATGCTGCCGCCATTGCGATTATTGGTGGAGCAGATGGGCCAACGGCTATCTTCTTGGCCTCTAAGCTTGCGCCTGATTTACTGGGTGCGATTGCCGTTGCAGCCTATTCATATATGGCGTTAGTGCCTCTTATTCAACCGCCAATCATGCGTGCTTTAACAACGCCAGAAGAGCGTGCGATTAAAATGAAACAGTTACGTCCTGTGAGCAAAAAAGAGAAAATTATCTTTCCGCTTGTTGTGTTAATGATGACCATTCTGTTCTTGCCTGCGGCAACACCGTTAGTCGGTATGTTCTGTTTAGGTAACTTAATGCGTGAATCGGGTGTGGTAGATCGTTTAAGCTCAACGGCACAAAATGAGTTAATTAATATCGTGACTATCTTCTTAGGATTAGGCGTTGGTTCAAAACTTTCAGCAGAATCATTTTTGAATTTAGAAACACTAGGTATTTTAGGGCTAGGTGCGATTGCATTCTCAATCGGTACGGCATCGGGTGTTATTATGGCAAAAATAATGAACAAGTATTCTAAAGATCCGATCAATCCTCTGATTGGTGCTGCCGGTGTTTCTGCCGTTCCGATGGCCGCACGTGTTGCGAATAAGGTCGGTTTAGAAGCGAATCCACATAACTTCTTACTGATGCACGCAATGGGGCCAAACGTGGCGGGTGTGCTCGGTAGTGCGGTTGCCGCGGGTGTGTTATTAGCACTAGTTGGTTAGTAACTGCTCAGGTCGTCATCATTTAAGCTTTATTACAGTAAAGTTTCAGTTATCTGCTGATAACCGTGTTGAAAAATGCTTACAAATTCATCGGAAATGAATTTGAACATCCGTAGGATGGCCCGCAGGGCGTAGTACAGGATGTACCAAGTATTTTAACGAGTAAACTGCGATTTTTCGCCTTGAACTAGTCCTAAAGGGCTTAGCCCTAAACAGCTACAGCCTCATTCTTACAAAATACTAAAGGTCACTTATTTAAGTGGCCTTTTTTAATGGAGTTGTTATTTGTTTTCTGAGTTACTGGCCCTTTTTATTAGCGGATTTATCTCTTCGACACTTTTGCCTGGCGGGTCTGAGTTACTGTTAATTTATTATCTGAAAAATAGTCCTGATAATATGTACCGCTATTTCATTGCTGTGACAGTGGGTAATAGCCTAGGCGCAATGTTTACCTATTTGATGGGTTATTACTTTTATTGGGGTAGAGAGAAAGCGCAGGCTAAGCATAAAAAAGCGACAGACTTTTGTAAACAATACGGTGTTTATTCACTTCTCTTAAGCTGGTTGCCTATTGTGGGCGATCTGCTTCCCTTAGTGGCCGGTTGGTTAAAGTTATCTATTTTAAAATCGTTATTGCTTATCATCACAGGTAAAGCATTACGCTACGCTTTGATTATCATTGGCACTCTCTATTTTATATAAGTCACTTGTAAGTAGTGCCTTTTTTAAGGTATTCTGCATCCTCTTTTTATCATTTTAAAGGGTTTGCTCTTGTCTCTCGATTTTCAGCAACGTTTAAATATAATAACGCAGCAATCATATGCATTGGTTGGTTTTGGTCGTGGCATTGAACGCGAAGCATTACGTGTTCAGCCTGATGGTAAACTTTCAGAGGGCAAGCATCCTTATGCCTTCGGTAGTGCGCTTTGTCATACCTCTATCACAACCGATTACGCAGAAAGTTTACTGGAATTTATCACCCCTGTTGCCAAAAATGTAGAGCAGCTTTTTGATTACTTGAATGATATCCACCATTACGCAGCCAAACACTTAGAAAACGATGAAACATTGTGGCCTATTAGCATGCCCTGTTTTGTTGAAAGTGAAGATAATATAGAGTTGGCACAATATGGTGATTCTAATGTTGGAACAATGAAAACCGCATATAGACAAGGGTTAAAAAATCGTTACGGTAGCATGATGCAGATAATTTCTGGCGTGCATTACAACTTTTCGTTGCCCGCTTCGTTTTGGGAAACATGGAGTGAAATCCATCAGTCCGAATTAACCGATAAAGAGGCACAATCTGCAGGTTATTTAGGCTTAGTGCGTAATTATTTTCGTTATGGCTGGGTTATCCCTTATCTCTTTGGTGCATCACCTGCATTGTGTCAATCATTCTTACAGGGGAAAGAGACTCACCTTAAGTTTAAAAAAGTCGGCAAAGGGACCATTTATCTGCCCTATGCAACCTCGCTACGTTTAAGTGATTTGGGTTATACCAATAGCGCACAATCCTCATTGAATATCTGTTACAACAGTGTGGAAAACTATATTGCTTCGGTGCGTCAAGCGTTGCATAAAAAAGCCCCTGAATTTAAAAATCTTGGTGTAAAATCAGCTAACAACTATATTCAGCTTAACGATAATGTTTTGCAGATTGAAAATGAGTTATACGCCTCTATTCGTCCTAAACGTGTTCAGAAAAGTGGGGAAACCCCTTCACAAGCACTTAACGCACGTGGCATTGAATATATTGAGATCCGCTCTTTAGATGTAAACCCGTTTTCAAAAGTCGGCATTACTGAAGAGCAAGTTAACTTTTTAGATCTGTTTTTAACCTGGTGTGCGATTAAACCTTCCGCTGAAATTTCAGCGCAAGCATCTCAACACTTTGCGGAAAATTTAAGTGCCATTGTTACAGAAGGGAGAAACCCTCGCTTGCAACTTGAGATAGACGGTAAAACAAACTCTGTTGCTCAGTGGGGTGAATGGCTTACCGATGAGCTTAAAGAACTTGCCGTGGTCTTGGATAAAAGTGGTAATGAAGAGCGCTATAAAGCAGCAATCGACCATATTGCACCACGTTTTAGTTCCCCGGAGTTAACCAGTTCCGCGCGTGTTCTTGAGAATATTATCGAGCAAGACTCTGATAATGGCCCCTTGGCACTTGCTTTATCTAAGTTGTACAAAAAAGAGCTTATTGAGCAACCTTATCAAATTTGGTCTGACCAATATTTTCAAGATCAAAAAATTGAGTCGATTAAAAAGCAACAACAAATTGAGTTATCAGACATTTTAAGCTTTGATGATTATTTACAGAATTATTTTATCCATTCAGAAAAAGCATAAAAAAAAGCCTCTCAAATGAGAGGCTTTAAAATAAGGAATATTATGTTTTTGGTTGGTTAGGCCGTTTGTTTAGCTAACGGTTGGTTAGACCGACTTTTTTGTTCATCAGTTGATGGTTAGTCAACGTTGTTTGAACTATTTATTTAAGGTATTTATTTAAAGATTGTTACATTTGTAAATGATTAGTCTGTCTCTGTAGGGTTAAGTTCAATGAAAATTAAAAAAAAGTTAATTATTATATTCAGCCTTTTAATTTTAGCGGGTTGTGCAACGCCTCCGCCTAAAAATCCTGACAATATTTGTGAGATATTTTTTGAGCATCGTGATTGGTATAGTGCGTCAAAAGACATGAAAGACACCTGGGGAACGCCTATTCATGTACCCCTTGCGATGATGTATCAAGAGAGTAGCTTTAAGCATAATGCAGCTCCTCCGATGCAGTATTTTTGGTTTATTCCTATTGGCCGTGCTAGTGATGCTTACGGTTACGCACAAGCAAAAACCATGACATGGAGCGACTATCAGCGCGAAACAGGTAATAGCTGGGCAAATCGTGATGATTTTGCAGATGCCATTGATTTTATGGGCTGGTTTACCCATAAAACGCAGAAAATTAATGGTGTTTCCAAGTGGGATGCTTACGCTCAATACCTGAATTATCATGAAGGGTGGGGCGGTTATAAAAACAAGAGTTATAATAAGAAACCTTGGCTAATTAAAGTCTCTCGTAAAGTAGATAGGCGCTCTAAAGAGTATGCGGCTCAATTACGTGGGTGCCAAGAAAATTTAGATTCAAGTTGGTTATGGAGACTGTTCTTTACTTGATGGAAAAGAGCTTCAGCTAACAGATATTTTGGAAGTGGGACTTTAGTCCTGCTCTTTAGGAATCGTTACAAAATAACTTGCGATAAATTGTTTCTAAAAAGCCTTAAATGACTGGCTATTTTAAAAACAAAATCGCAAGTAATATTGAAGCCAATCCTTAATACAAGAAACCACTTATATCAAAGCGTTTTATTAAAGCATTACAAGGATAACCCTATGCCACTATTAGACAGTTTTACCGTTGATCATACCATTATGAATGCACCTGCTGTGCGTATTGCTAAAAAAATGCAAACACCTGGTAAAGATACCATCACAGTGTTTGATCTGCGTTTTACCGCACCCAACAAAGATATCTTATCAGAAAAAGGTATCCATACACTTGAGCATCTTTATGCTGGGTTTATGCGAGATCACTTAAATGGTGACAGTGTCGAGATTATCGATATCTCACCAATGGGATGCCGTACTGGTTTTTATATGAGTTTAATTGGCTCGCCGACAGAATCACAAGTGGGTGAAGCATGGCTTAACTCAATGCAAGATGTCTTAAAAGTGAAAGCACAAAATGATATTCCAGAATTAAACGAATATCAGTGTGGTACTTATTTGATGCACTCTTTAGAAGAAGCAAAAGCGATTGCGCAAGCGATTATTGATGCAGGTATTGGTGTGAATAAGAATGATGATATTGCACTGAGTGATGAGCAACTAAATACGCTTTAAGGTTAGAAAGCGAGATGTTTTTAAACTTCTCGCTTTTTTCATGGGTTAACTTTCTTCACTATAAAGATGTGGTATCACTTTAACCAGTTTAACCATATTATTTTCTACTTCCAAAATTTCCATTGGGTAGCCATAAATACGTACACTAATTTTCCCCGTTGGAATGGCCTCTAAATGTTCTAAAATCAACCCATTTAAAGTACGTGGGCCATCGGTCGGCAGAGTCCAACCCATCTCCTTATTAATATCACGAATACCTAAGCTACCCTCAATAATGTAAGAGTCATCATGTTGCTTGTGTATCTCCTGTGAGCTTGTTGGTTCACGTGTTGTGGTAAAATCACCGACAATCTCTTCTAAAATATCGGCTAGTGTGACTAAGCCTTGAATATCACCATATTCATCAACCACTAAACCGATACGTTCTTTATTGTGTTGGAACTTAATCAGCTGGGTATTGAGCGGTGTTCCTTCAGGAATAAAATAGAGTTCACGTACGCTACGTAGCAGTGTGGTTTTGCTAAAATCCTCTTTTAAAAGAATCAATAGCGAATCTCGCGCATGTACAAAGCCGATCGCATCATCAATGGTATTGCGGTATAGCAGGGTCATGGTATGAGTGCGATGCCTTAACTGTTTTAAAATAGTTTCCCAATCTTGGTTAATATCGATAGCCGCAATCTCATTACGTGGGATCATTATCTCATCAACCGTCACTTTTTCTAGCTCTAAAATACTCAGTAACATCTGTTGGTGATGCGCTGGAATCATTGAGCCTGCCTCATGCACTACTGAACGTAGTTCATCACTGGAAAGTGCATTATTATTTTGGTGATTAACATTAACGCCAAAAAGTCGTAATAAGCCATTAGAGATGCCATTGATAAACCATACGATTGGGCTTAATAATTTTTGTAGTGGTTGTAAGATGAAAGAGCTGGGGAAAGCGATTTTTTCTGGGTAAAGTACCGCTAATGTTTTTGGGGTAACTTCTGCAAAAATAAGGATCACTAATGTTAAAATACCTGTTGCGATTGCGATACCTGCATCCCCAAATAACCGTTGGCCTAAAATAGTGGCTAACGCCGAGGCTGAAATATTCACCAGGTTATTACCAATTAAGATCAAGCCGATCAGTTTGTCAGGCTTATTTAATAACGCTTCAACGCGCATTGCTGTTTTGTGTTTATCTTTTGCCATGTGGCGTAATCGATAACGATTAAGCGTCATCATGCTCGTTTCTGAGCTAGAAAAATAAGCAGAGATAACAATTAAAATGATAAGAGTTATCAATAAAGCACTAGTAGGTATGTCGTTCAAAATATTCTCTTTTAGTAGCGAGTGTGAGTTAACCGATATTAGCGAAGAAAAACAGATAAAACAAAGAAGATCGGGGCTAATCTTATAAAGATTTGAGGACAGCGATAAGATATTGAACTACTTTTAATTTAATTACTGTATTAGTTCATCTGAAAAGGAACACTCATGACCCTCAAATTAAAATTTACCTTGGCCTCAATGTTGATTTTTATCGCTATGTTACTACTTTCATCAAGTGGTTTAATAACCTTAAAAATTGCCAGTGAATCAGATAATGAAGCACGTGTTTATCAGCTTTTAAAGAGTTCATACAATACCGTTGTACAGCTCGAAAATATGGCCGCCAATGGTGATATTTCTGTTATTGAAGCTAAAAAAATTGCCACACAAATTCTTAGAGAAAACAAATATAAAGAGAATGAGTATGTGTATGTGGCTGATGAAAAAATGGACTTTGTTGCTGCGCCACTTGATCCACAACTACATGGAACCAGCTTTCATGATTTTAAAGATGCCAACGGTGCGAGTGTTGCTGATATCCTACTCGCTGCTGTAAATCAAGGGTCTGGTATTGCTAAATACCTTTGGAGTTCTGAGCGTGATGGTACCGTGGTGATGATCACCTCTGTTGCTCAAAAATCACCTAAATGGGGTTGGGTTGTCGGTACTGGTATTAGTGATGCAGAAACGGATGCTCGTTTTTGGTCGACTGCTAAATGGATGGTTATGGAAACATTAGCTTTAGCGGTGATTGTCTCTATTCTATTATTCTTTTTTGTACGCGATCTTTTACGAGTATTAGGTGGTGAGCCTGCAGAGGTGTTAGCGGTTGTGCAAAAAGTATCACAAGGCGATTTAGCTTTTCAAGTGGATGATTCAGGCGTGCCTGCTGAGAGTATATATGGCTCAACCTTGAAGATGAAAGCTTCCCTTCATCATATGTTACTGTCAGTGAATCAATTGGTAGAGGGATTTCGTGCAGAGCTCAATGAGGCTGATCGTCGCACTCAAGAGATGGATCAAGTTTCACAATCTCAAAATAGTGAAACGGATATGGTGGCCACAGCAATGGTCGAAATGACCAGCTCTTCGCAAACGGTTTCTGAACATGCACAAAATACTGCACATGCAACACAACAAGCCGATAAAGAAGGTGAGCAAGCGCGTGCATTAAGCGAAGCCTCTTCAGCATCACTGATGACGCTAGTAACACGCGTAAGTGAAGCGGGTGAAGTGATTAAAGAGTTAGGTGGTGATGTGGATAATATCGTCTCGGTACTTGATGTAATTCGTGGCATTGCTGAGCAAACTAACTTATTGGCATTAAATGCGGCTATTGAAGCTGCGCGAGCGGGTGAGCAAGGTCGCGGTTTTGCGGTGGTTGCAGATGAAGTACGTAGCCTAGCGGGACGTACACAAGATAGTACCACCGAGATTCAAGGTATGATTGAGCGTTTACAAAGTGCATCAACACGTGCCGTCTCTTCAATCAATATGAGTATTGAAAATAGTCAAACAACGGTTGAGAAGTCTGAAGAGAGTGCAGAAGCGTTAGGGCGCATTGCAGAGTCTTTATCTACAATTACAGAGATGAGCCATCATATTGCCGAGGCGGCGGGCGAGCAATCGCGTGTTGGTGATGATATTTCACAGCGCATTAGCACTATTTCGGATAATGCGCGTAATGGCAGTGAAATCGCGTCTGGGGCAAAACAGTCAACTGAAAATATGCGCACTGCGGCGGCTAATCTGGAAAAAGAGTTAGCTTCATTTCGTTTATAATCATACTCACATGTAGTGATAATTAAAAAAGCCCCTGACTATTTTTTTAGTCAGGGGCTTTTTGTTTTGAGGCTTGTTCTCTTTATAAAAGAGAAACGGGTGAACGCTTAGAAATGAGCTTCAATACCCGCAAATAAGCCTTTGTTTTCTTGTGTACGATCGTTGATCTTCATCTCTTGATAGCGATAACCTGCACGTACAGAGAAGTTCATGATAATAGAATCAGGGTTGAAGGTATAAGCTAAGCCCAACTCTGCATCTGTTGCGTTATCATCGGTTACTGAGCCACCAATCAACTCTGCAAAAGCATGCATACCTGTACCTGGTACGTGGATTTTAGCGGCTCCGTAGGCTTGACCTAAATCAGCACTTTGACTTTTAATATCTTCAACGGCTGTATAAGCTAAACCAAAATCAAATTCGAAGAGTCCGTTATCAAATAGTTGGTAATATAAGATACCATTAACTGCTGAGCTTGATGGTTCGTTGCCACCCATTGCGCTTGTAGTGCTTAAATCTGAATATTTTAATTTCACATTCGGGATCAGTGGAATAAAGTGCTCAAGCGCAATATAGCCAGATAAGTTATTGGTATCTTCAAAATCACTATCGATACTGCTGTAACTTGTTGTCGTGGTACGATAATCAATACCCGCGTAAACGCCTAAAAAGTCCGCCATGACGGGCATGCTGATAGCGCTTGCAATTGCGACTGCACAAATTTGTTTTTTCATTATTGTTTTCAAAGTCAGTTCCAAATATTAGTTATTATGTTTCATTTTCTTTTGCATAGTAATTTTTTTAATGGGTGCGTCAACAATAATCTCATCACCATTATCAAAATAAAGTTTGAATATCACATTTTCACCCGCTTTAAGCGGCGATTTTAAACCTAAAAACATCACATGAAAGCTACCTGGGCGTAGTTCAACTTTATCGTTCGCCAGAATCACTATTTCATCTACTTGACGCATCTTCATCATGCCATCGCTCATCGTGTGGCTATGTAGCTCTACACGGGCTGCAATATCACTGCTGGCTGCCACTAACTTAACCGATTTGTCGCTGTGATTATTAATCAACATAAAGGCTGCGCTATTTTGAGTATGTGGTGGGGTTGCGCGTACATGAGCATTTTCAATGGTGAACGTATCAGCACTAATAAGGTGGCTGAATAGCAGTGTGCTGGTAAGTAGTAGGGTGCTAGCTAATTTCATTATCTGTTTCCGTCTTTTTTGAAAAAATAATAATAGAGGCCAAGGGCAAGTAATATCCAAAAGCCAAATTTAAAAATAAATGAGAAGGCGCTGAGCAGGAAAAAACTCAACACCAATATCAGTGCAATCACACTTAAACTAATCACCGAGATACCAAACATAAATAGTACAAATGCGGATAATAAAAGTGCCGCTAATTCAAACATAATCTCTCCTTAACAATAAAAAAATACAGTAACTACTCAGATCGTTGCCATTTAAGCTTATCAAATATGTACCATACATATTTGTCTTCGTTAAAAAATGCTCATTTAAATCATTAAGGATCGGCTTCAAAATTACTTGCGCTTTTGGTTTCAAAATAACCAGTCATTTAGGATTGGCTTCAACATTACTTGCGATTTTGTTTTTAAAATAGCCAGTCACTTAAGGCTTTTTGGAAACAATTTGTCGCAAGTTATTGTATAACGATCCCTTCAGGCTTTTTGAAAACAATTTAGCGCAAGTTATTATGTAACGATTCCTAAACTGCGCTTTTTTCCTTGAGCTAGACATAAAGGGCTTAGCCCTGAGCACTTACTAAAAGAAACTTATTTTATAGGGGCTGAATAGTAAAAAATGCAAAGCCAGAACACTGAACTTTGCATTATGTTTATACTAAGTTAGTGATTAACCGCGCAGTGCTTTCTCTCCACGCGCAATACCACAAACACCAGAACGAACCACTTCAACAATTTCACTGGTTTCAGCAATAGTTTTTAAAAAAGCATCCAATTTAGAGCAAGCGCCTGTTAATTGTATGGTGTATAAGTTGGGTGTGATATCAACTATTTGGCCACGGTAGATATCTGCATTGCGTTTTATCTCTTCACGAATGTCGCTATTAGGTGTGCGTACTTTAAGTAACATCAATTCACGTTCAACGTGCGAGCCTTCAGTTAACTCCGAAACACGTAACACATCAACCAATTTGTGCAGTTGTTTCATCATCTGCTCAAGGGTTGCCGGGCAATCTACTTCGGTGGTGATGGTCATGCGTGACAGTGTTAAATCATTGGTGGGAGAAACTGTTAACGATTCAATGTTATAACCACGTTGTGCAAAGAGGCCTACAACACGGGCAAGTGCGCCTGATTCATTTTCTAATAAGACTGAAATAATACTACGCATCTGTTTTCTCCGTTTTGCTTAGGTACATCTCGTTCATGCTACCAAACTTAATTTGCATGGGATAAACGTGCTCTTCAGGATCAATGGCCACATCAATAAATACCACGCGATCTTTTAGTTCAAAGGCACGTTCAAGTGCAGGCTCAAGTTGATCAATGGTATCCACTTTAATGCCAATATGGTTATAAGCTTCTGATAATTTAACAAAATCAGGTACGCTATCCATGTAAGAGTGAGACTGACGCCCCCCGTAAAACATTTTTTGCCACTGTTTTACCATGCCTAATGAACGGTTATTTAATAGTAAGATGACCACTGGAATGTTGTACTGCATACAGGTCGATAGCTCTTGGATATTCATCTGAATGGAACCATCACCAGTGACACAAACAACAGGACGATCAGGGAATGCGATTTTACAGCCAATGGCGGCTGGTAAACCAAAGCCCATGGTGCCTAAACCGCCTGAATTGATCCACTGACGAGGCTCTTTAAAGGGGTAGTAGTTGGCTGCAAACATTTGATGCTGACCTACATCAGAGGTCACAATTGCGTCCCCTTTGGTTACCTTGTATAAACACTCGATAACTTGCTGAGGTTTGATGTGGGTGTCTGATGTTTCATAAGCAAAACAATCTTTCGCGCGCCACTCATTAATTTCATCCCACCAAGCATTGATGCTTTCGCTGTCATTCGTTACTTTGGTTTCATCAAGCAGATCTAACATCTGTTGCAGTACGATTTCAACAGAGCCAACGATAGGCAAGTCCACATGAATGTTTTTAGAAATAGAGGTTGGGTCGATATCTATCTGCATAATTTTTGCATTAGGACAGAATTTGTCAACATTGTTGGTCACGCGATCATCAAAACGTGCGCCGGCTGCAAAAATTAGATCGGCATTATGCATGGTTAGGTTTGCTTCATAACTACCGTGCATACCGAGCATGCCAACATTTTGTTTATGTTCACCAGGGAAGGCGCCAAGCCCCATAAGGGTATTGGTAACGGGTAAGTTTAACTTTTCAGCCAATGCTAAAATCTGCTTTGAAGCGTTAGCGATAACAGAGCCTCCACCCACATATAAAACAGGTTTTTTGGCGGCTAATAAAGCCGTTAATGCGCGCTTTATTTGTCCTTTATGACCGCTTAGTGTTGGGTTGTATGAACGTAAATTAACCGTTTTTGGGTACTCATAAGGGAACTTATGCAGAGGGCTTTGAATATCTTTTGGCAGATCGATGACAACTGGGCCTGGGCGTCCGGTTGAGGCTAAATAAAAGGCTTTTTTGATGGCAATGGGAATTTCTTCTGCCGTGCGACATAAGAAACTATGTTTCACAACAGGGCGGGAAACGCCAATCATATCGGTTTCTTGGAAGGCATCATCACCGATCCAGTTAGTGGGAACTTGGCCTGATAATACCACCAATGGAATTGAATCCATGTAGGCAGTTGCAATACCGGTAATACAGTTGGTTGCACCTGGACCTGCGGTAACTAAGACTACGCCGACTTTACCCGTCACACGCGAATACGCATCAGCCATATGTACAGCAGCTTGCTCGTGACGTACTAAATAGTGTTCAATTTTATCGGTTTTAAAAATAGCATCGTAAATATCTAAAACACTGCCACCGGGGTAGCCAAAAATGTGTTCAATACCTTCATCTTCTAGGGAGCGCACAACCATCTCAGCGCCAGATAACATTTCCATAATTGTTCCTTTTATTACAATTGGTTAATTGCGTCACTCTCTACCTGTATCGGGTAGAGGCGAACTTTGTTCATCACTCAAACGTTATCAATAACTTTTGAGTCACAAGTGGACGTTAACTGTACTGTAATGAAAAATAATTGCACCTATTAAAGTGATAAAAAGGTGTCTAAAATTAAAACTATTCATTCAGTATTAGAAAATTCTCATTGGGTAGACTATTTTATAAAGAAAGGAGAGTGATTATGAGTGACCATGTTCTTGTTTGTCCTCACTGCTTAGCATTAAATAATCTATCACAAAGTGAACTTTTAAATCTACCACTGTGCTTCGAGTGTGATTCTGAGCTTTTACCTCAAAAGCCCATTGAGGCAAATAAAAAGTGCTTCATTCAGTATATTACCCACTCAACGTTGCCCATTGTGGTTGATTTTTGGGGAACATGGTCGGGAAGCGGTTATGATATGGCTGATACGTTTGTTTCATTGGCAGATACTTTTAAAAATGATGCGCTGTTTTTAAGAATAAATAGCGAGCAAGAGCAGGTATTAGCAAACGATTATAAACTACTTGATATACCCACCTTCATTATTTTTACCTCTGGTCTTGAATATCACCGTTTACATGGTGTTATTAGTGAGTATGAATTTCATATTTGGTTAGAGCGCTATTTGCGTATTAAGCGAAAAAAAGCAACTCATCGCCCCTCGTCTGTTTAATTGGTTTTATTTTGATTCAACCCTATATATTTCTGCCTAGATTGGTTAAAATTCGCCTCTTTTTTATCATCTAATGAGCAGAGATTATTGATGTTTGAAATCAACCCCGTTTTAAATAAAATTAAAGACCTGACTAAGCGCGCTGAGTTGCTTAGGGGGTATCTTTGACTATGATGCCAAATTTGAACGCCTAGAAGAGGTTTCACGCGAACTTGAATCACCTGAAGTATGGAATGAACCTGAGCGCGCACAAGCACTCGGTAAAGAACGTAGTGCTTTAGAGCTAATCGTTGAAACCATCGACGCGTTAGAAACTGGCCGTGAAGAGGTTCAGATGCTGGTGGAGATGGCCGTAGAAGAGAGCGACCAAGATAGCTTCGATGAAGCGGTTGCTGAAGCGGATGCCTTAGAAAAGAAACTAGAAATATTAGAGTTTCGCCGTATGTTCTCTGGCAAAAATGATGCTTGCTCTTGTTACCTTGATATTCAATCGGGCTCAGGCGGCACTGAAGCACAAGATTGGGCAAATATGCTACTGCGCATGTATCTACGTTGGGGTGAAGCTAACGGGTATAAAACCGAGTTAATGGAAGTTTCTGCGGGTGATGTCGCCGGTATTAAAGGTGCGACGATTCGTTTTAGTGGCGAATATGCTTTTGGTTGGTTACGCACTGAAACAGGCGTACATCGCTTAGTGCGAAAATCACCGTTTGATTCATCGGGTAAACGCCATACTTCCTTTGCTTCTGCGTTTGTTTATCCTGAAGTTGAAGATAATATCGAGATTAACATTAATCCAGCAGATATACGCATTGATGTATATCGCGCATCGGGCGCGGGTGGTCAGCACGTTAATACCACGGAGTCCGCCGTGCGTATCACACATCTGCCCACCAATATTGTGGTGCAGTGTCAGAATGACCGTTCTCAGCATAAAAATAAAGACCAAGCGATGAAGCAGTTAAAAGCCAAATTGTATGAGCATGAACTGCAACTGCAAAATGCAGAGAAAAGAATCAGTGAAGACAATAAAGCAGATATCGGCTGGGGTAGTCAAATACGCTCATATGTACTAGATGATGCACGCATTAAAGATTTAAGAACAGGTATCGAAAGCCGTAACCCACAACGGGTATTGGATGGTGAACTCAATCAATTTATTGAAGCAAGTCTAAAATCGGGCTTGTAAAATCAAATATAATTACATCGAGGACAGGACGTTAGTCCTGCTTTGACTTTGTAGAAATAACAACGGCAAGACATAAGTTCTACGTCCAAGTAGCGTTTTATTCGGACGTGTTGCTTTAGCTACGCCTTAGGAATCGTTACACAATAACTGCGCTAAATTGTTTTCAAAAATCCTGAAGGGATCGTTACACAATAACTTGCGATAAATTGTTTCCAAAAAGCCTTAAGTGACTGGCTATTTTAAAAACAAAATCGCAAATAATGTTGAAGCCAATCCTAAATGACGGGTTATTTTGAAAACAAAAGCACAAGTAATTTTGAAGCCGATCCTTAGTAACCAAGCAGGACTAAAGTCCTACGTCCAAATGCAGTTTTGTTCGGACGTGCTGCTTTAGCTGTGCCTCTTTTAACAAATTATTAACAGATAGGAATTAGCATGTCAGAGCAAAAAAAAGCAGAAGCACCGCAAC
>NZ_ATUO01000084.1 GCF_000420245.1 Psychromonas hadalis ATCC BAA-638
GTGCTTAGCGTTTAAAAATTAAGACGCTTCAACAATCGTTTTCATCTCTTTCGTCTTGTAAATAAACCGCGCGTAGTTTCTGCTCAGATACAAAAAAAGCCAAGGTAAAAACCTTGGCTTAATAATCGCTTAACTACTTAATTCAGAGAATTAAGACGCTTCAACGATCGTTTTCATGTCTTTTGGAATGTTAAACAAACGTAGTTTTTTTCCCAAAGCGCAGACACAAAAAAGCCAAGCAAAATAGCTTGGCTTAATATCAGTGCTTAGCGTTTAAAAATTAAGACGCTTCAACAATCGTTTTCATGTCTTTCATGTAACCACGTAGTTTTTTACCTACGATTTCTACAGGGTGGCTACGAATCGCTTCATTAACTTCAATTAAACGTGCGTTATCAACAGAATTAGAGGTCACTTTAAGTGCTGTACCCAAAAACTCTGGGCTCATCGCTTTAACAAAATCAGCAAGCAGTGGTTTTGCAGCATGGTCAAACAGGTAGCAACCGTATTCAGCAGTATCAGAGATAACCACATTCATCTCATATAATTTTTTACGTGCGATGGTGTTAGCGATTAATGGTGTTTCATGTAAAGACTCGTAGTATGCAGACTCATCAATGATACCTGATGCTGTCATCGCTTCAAATGCAAGTTCAACACCTGCTTTAATCATCGCAACTAAGAAGATACCGTGATCGTAGTACTCTTGCTCAGCAATGTTTTTATCGGTTGCAATTTGTTTTTCAAAACCTGTTTCAGCCGTTGTTGCGCGCCATTTAAGCAGGTTAACATCATCGTTAGCCCAATCTTTCATCATTGTTGCAGAAAATTCACCTTCAATGATGTCATCCATGTGCTTGTTGAACAGTGGGCGTAGAATCGCTTTAAGTTCATCAGCCATATCAAACGCTTTGATTTTAGCGGGGTTAGATAAACGGTCCATCATGTTAGTGATGCCACCGTATTTAAGACCCTCAGTGACTGTTTCCCAACCGTATTGAATCAGTTTTGAAGCGTATGCTGGCTCAATACCATCGGCAACCATTTTCTCATAACCTAAGATTGCACCTGTCTGTAACATTCCACACAGGATAGTTTGCTCACCCATCAAATCAGATTTAACTTCAGCAACAAAAGATGACATAAGCACACCAGCACGATCGCCACCTGTTGCAGATGCGTAAGCTTTAGCCCAAACAAGACCGTGACCTTGTGGATCGTTTGCTGGATGAACTGCGATAAGTGTTGGCACACCAAAACCACGTTTGTACTCTTCACGTACTTCAGAGCCTGGGCACTTAGGTGCACACATAATAACGGTAATGTCGTCGCGTACTTGCATACCTTCTTCAACGATATTGAAACCGTGTGAGTAAGACAGTGTTGCGCCTTCTTTCATAAGAGGCATAACTGCGCCAACAACAGCAGTATGCTGTTTGTCAGGTGTTAGGTTACAAAGAAGGTCCGCTGTTGGAATTAGCTCTTCGTAAGTACCGACTGTGAAACCATTTTCAGTTGCATTTTTCCAAGACTGGCGTTGCTCTTTGATAGCCGCTGGGCGCAGTGTGTAAGAAACATCAAGGCCAGAGTCGCGCATGTTAAGGCCTTGATTAAGACCTTGTGCACCACAACCGATAATCACTACTTTTTTGCCTTTTAATGCTTCACAGCCTGCAGCGAATTCGCTACGATCCATAAAACGACATTGACCTAATTGGTTTAGTTTTTCACTTAGAGGAAGTGTATTAAAGTAGTTAGCCATGTTAGCGGTGCTCCAATTGTTTATTTAATAGGGTTATTTACGAAACGCACTATAACGTATAACTTATATTGCGCAAAATGATATATTGGCAACATAGCGTTGCGTATTGTGCAATGACTTTTACTATCGTTGCTTTATAAGGATTCAATGAATATAAAATCATTACAGCTGTTTTTATCGTTGAGTAATAGTTTGCATTTTTCTAAAACGGCACAAGCTAACCATATTAGCCCCTCTACATTGAGTCGCAGTATTGCGCGTATTGAAGATGAGCTTAATGTTGCGTTATTTATAAGGGATAATCGTTCTGTTAGGCTTACTGAAGCAGGCAATATATTTAAAAAATATACTCAGAAACAGATAGATCAATGGGAGTTATTAAAGTCAGAATTAAAAGACTCTAAAAGTGAATTGGAAGGGCAGATTAATATCTATTGTTCAGTAACCGCCGCTTATAGCCACCTTCCTCCGATCTTGGATAAATTTAGGCAATTACATCCTAAAATAGAGATCAAATTAAACACGGGCGATAGTGCGCTGGCGGTTGACCAAGTTTTATTAAAGCAGGTTGATTTTGCGATAACCGCTTACCCTGATAATTTTCCTGCTGGATTGCACTTTAAGAAACTAGCCGAGATTCCCTTGTCGATTATCGCACCAACAACCCCCTGTGCAGTAACACAGCAGATAAATCAGCAAACGATAGAGTGGAAAAATATCCCCTTTATTTTACCTGAACATGGTTCGGTAAGGCGACGTTTTGATAATTGGCATCGAAAGCTTAAAGTGGGAAAACCACATATTTATGCCACAGTTGCAGGACATGAAGCATTAATTAGCATGGTAGCACTAGGCTGTGGTGTGGGAATTGCGCCCGATGTGGTGATAGAAAATAGCCCCGTGCGTGAGCGGGTACAAAGTCTTTCGAGTAACAGTGTCATCGAATCGTTTGATCTGGGGGTTTGCTGTAATAAAAAACGCTTACAAGAGCCATTAATTGATGCTTTTATAAGCTGTGTTGAAAGCTAGCTTATACATTTATTAAGGGCGCTCCAGTTTCGTTTAGTTGGAAAGTCTCAATTTAAATATTTGTCGAAAATTTCTTGAATTGTCCCATCATTTATCATGCGATAAATGATTTTATCATATCGTTGTAGTAGCGTTTCTTTATTGGGGTAACTAGATGCTACGACAAAAGCATTGAAATAAGGTTTTGATTTTAATGGCTTAGGAAGGAAAGTGATTTTATCCGAATAACCTTTTTTCTTTATTTTATAAAGCGCTGAGGTGGTATTCAGAGGAACAATATCAATTCTTCCTCGGTATAGTTTTAATAGTTGCAAATTATTATTGGTAAGCACATTTAAATTCAATCCTGCCTGCCAAAATTCAGGCGTGTATGACCAATCTTGTGTTGCTCCAACCCGTAATCCTTTCAAATCACTTAACTCATTATAAATTATTTTGCTTATATCCTTTTTATTAATGAAAAAATTCCATGATAAGTTCTTATAAGAATTTTGGGGGTATAGTAAATAGGTTCGATCTGATTTTTTAGAAAAACTGAGTACCATATCAACTTTTCCAGTGGTAGCTTGTTTAATAATTCGACTGCCAGAATTAATTAATTCTATATTATAAGCTATATTTAATTCCTCCATCACCACTCTAATTATATCAATATCAATACCTTGAATATTAGATGTTCCTTTTTCTATAAATCGATAGGGAACCTCATAAGTTCCAACTATTTCAAAGTCTCTGGCCTCTACTATAGGCTGATTTATAATGAGTATTAAAATGATAGTTGATATAAAAGCCAACCTGTTTTTAAAAAACAACATTGATCTTCCTTTAAAATGTTAAGTGATCTAATTTTCTTTGGCACTGGCTGACAGATAGATTAATTCTGAAAAGAGCGATTAAAGAATAGGTCGATATTTCTTATTTTACAATTTACATTTTGGAATGACGTCCATTGATTGCTATTTGTGCATGTCGAATAAAAGCACTAGCTACATTAGGCACGGTCACCGCCCCGCATGATCGGGTGATAAAGTGCTACAAGAGGGCGCGTTATGGCAAGCAGAGCAAACGGGTCTAAAAAAAAACAGAATAAGTTCGTTTTCTAATCCTGCTGTTTTTATTTGTATAAATAGAAGTTAACGGTACTTAAACTCTATTATTTAAACCCGTTTGGCCTGTTATAGCAGGCGAAATGGTGGAGTTACAATACCATGACAAAAAATGTTGATTGGAGTCCGTGGATAAAGTGATGAATTGTGAGTTATTAACAATGCCTTCGCCAATTTTTATTTAAGCTTAAAATAGAATTTAATGCCAATAAAAATCAAATGCTTACCGGTGAAAAAGTTAGCCGAAATGGGTTGGTTTCCATTTTGGCGAAGGTATTGATTAACGCTCATTAATAAAGTGGGTCGTGAATAGGCCCACTTATTTATCAAAAAACAAGATCTCAATAACGCAAAATAGTGAATTGTAAATTATGCTCTTAAGGTGCTAAATTTTAAGCTCTTAGGAGAAACTATGCGTAAGCGTTCAGCCATTAAAGAAAACCACTTACCAAGTGTACTTTCACTTTACCCAACGTCACTTTTAGCATTGGTTTTTTGTCTCTTTTCTCTGCTATTTACTTACTTTTCTTATCACAGCTTAAAACAGTCTCAAGATGCAAATGAACAGCGTTATCAAGCTTACCTATTAGCAACACAGTTACATCAACGTTCAGATCAATTAACATTAATGGCACGTAGTTATGCGGTGACAGGTGAGCAAAAATATTTTGAGTTCTATAATGAAATTTTAGATATTCGTCGGGGAAAGCCGTCTCGCCCACAATTTTACCATCGTGTTTATTGGGATATGTTGATGCCTGAAAATGGATTGTCGCCTTTCCCTGTTGGTGAAAAAAGATCCTTTAAACAATTAATGTCAGCGCTTAATCTATTTCAAGAAGAGGTAGATCTGTTATTCAAAGCCAAAAATATCTCTAACCAACTATCGAGGGTTGAGTTACAAGCTTTTTCTGAGGTGAAAAGTGGGTTGAACAGTGGTGCTGATTACGCCTCTAGCACCCAACGTTCACATGCCATTTCGTTACTCTATCATGATGACTATCTGTTGAAAAAAACGTTGACTAAGCGTTATATTAATCAATTTTTTGATCTACAAGAGCCGCGTAGCTCTAAAGAACTTGCGTTAATTACAACACGCTATTATCTATTTGCAACCTTGACCACACTCTCTTTTTTGCTATTAATATTTTTTCTACTTTATAACCTTTATAAACAGTCAAAAAATAAAGTTTTGTTCGTAAAAGCACTACGCAAAGAGGTTTCTAATCGAACCCTAGAGCTATTTGAAAAGCGTGAGCAGTTAAAGGTAGTGATCCATGAGATGGAGATGACAAAAAGTCAATTGGTGGAATCTGAGAAGATGGCTTCACTGGGTAATTTAGTCAGTGGCGTTGCGCATGAGGTAAATACGCCGCTAGGTATCAGTGTCACCCTTGGCTCTCATCTACATGAAGAAACGAAACTGTTATTAGCAAATGTTGAAAGTGGTGTACTGAAACGCTCAGATTTAGATCGCTATTGCTCTGAAACACTAGAAAATTGTACCTTATTACTTGCTAACTTAGATAGAGCCGCTAATTTAATCAGTAGTTTTAAACAGGTTGCGGTGGATCAAAGTAGTGATGAGGTGCGCTCTTTTAAAGTCAGTGAATATATCGATGAAGTATTGCTTAGCTTGCACCCTCGCATTAAAAAAACAGCAATAAAAATCACCGTGAATGTTCCACCCGATGAACCTTTTTTGACAACCTACCCCGGCGCGATTGCACAAATTGTGACTAATTTAGTGATGAACTCGCTTATTCACGCGTTTAATAATAGCCAAGATGCTGGCAATATAAATTTTCAGTTAAGTATTAAAGATAATGAGATGTTGATAGAGGTTTCTGATGACGGTAAGGGCATGCCCTTTGATGTTGCCGAAAAAATATTTGAACCTTTTTTTACGACGCAACGTGGTCATGGCGGGAGTGGTTTGGGGTTGAGCATTGTCTATAATTTAGTGGTGCATCAGCTTAAAGGTCGTATTAAATGCAAATCTATTTTGCAAGAGGGAACGACATTTTTCATTCGTTTTCCAATGCAAACTAGCAGTGATAAATAGGAGTTTATAGTGGATTGGTTAGCGGAAGAGGAAACACAAGTAGAGGTGTTAAGTACCGATGATTACTGCAATATATTAATTGTGGATGATGAAGTTGATGTGCATACATCAACGACTTTAACCATGAAGCACTTTACTTTTGAAGGGAAAAGTATGCGCTTTTTTAGTGCTTATTCAGCACAAGAGGCGCGTGAACTGCTCAATAAAGGTGAACGTTACTCATTGATTTTACTTGATGTGGTGATGGAAACTGAAAATGCGGGGCTCGATTTAGCACGTTATATTCGTCAACAGTTAAATAATCGTTTTAGCCGTATTATTTTAAGAACGGGGCAACCCGGCATTGCTCCAGAGCAAAGTGTGATTCGTGATTTTGATATTGACGGTTATAAAAATAAAGCAGAGCTACGCAAGCAAGATTTAGAATCCTCGTTTTACACCTCACTGCGCGCTTATCGTGATATTTGTCAATTGCAAAAACATCGTGAAATTCTAGAGCAGGTGATTGAATCTATTGCCAGTATTAGTCAGGTGGGAGATCTGCTTAACTTTGCGGGCGCGGTGCTTGCACAAATAAAATTGGTTTTAAATATCACTTCCACAAAGATGCTAGTGGAATCACCCGAGGCATTTGCTATTTCACAGATGGAAGACCGATTAAATATGTTTTCTACTAATGGCTCTGATGTGAAAATATTACAGCACAGTGATATGAGCAAATTACCTGACCATGAAAGAGAGTTATTTGAAAATGCACTTAAGGTAAAAAAGAATTTTCATGATCAGAATCATTACGTTTATTACCATCACTCTGAACGTGGCTATGACACTATTTTTGCATTTGAAATAAAACATTTATTAGAAAAATCGGAGGTGGATATGATCGACCTCTTCTTAAGAAATGTATTACTAAGCTATGAAAATTTATTATTGGTTAATGCCTATGAAGAAACGCAAGAGTTAGCGATTACTTTGCTTGGCGGTACCATGGAGTCACACTCTAAAGAGACGGGAGAGCACGTTGTTCGAGTGGGTTTATTTGCATCACTGTTAGCAAAATTACATGGTGAAGATAAATTTTTTTGTGAACGTATTCGTTTGGCCGCACAGTTACATGATGTGGGTAAGGTGGGTGTCCCAGATAACGTGCTTAAAAAAGAGGGGCCATTAAACACCACAGAGTGGGAAGAGATGAAGTTGCATGTCATTAAAGGTTGGGAAATATTGCAAGGGTTAGATAATGCCATTATTAAAATGGCCTCTAATTTGGTTATCGATCATCATGAAAAATGGGATGGTAGTGGTTATCCTAATGGTAAAAAAGAGTTTGAAATCAGCATTGAAGGGCGCATAACTGCAATTGCAGATGTATTTGACGCACTTTGTAGTAAGCGTTGTTATAAACAAGCTTGGCCACTTATTGAGGCTAAAAAAGAGATTGAAAATTGTGCAGGTAGTCAGTTCGACCCTCAATTAAGTCAACTGTTTGAGGATAACTTTCAACTATTTGCAGATATTTATAATCAACACCCAGATTAAGAGAATTGTATTTTATACTTTGTAAAAAACAGTATTTTATTTATAATCACATTTTTATAAAAAGCCCTAATCATGTGTAAATATATTTTATTACTTTTTGTTTTTTTGAGTAGTAAACCTTTTGTTATTGGTCGTATTGGCAGTAACCCTGTAAAAAATGCGCAGCAGTTACAGGAGATGGCGGACTATATTGCTAATAAGCTTAAAGATGATGGGTTTACTTCCGGTAAGGTTATTAGCGTAAAAAATTACAGTGAGTTAAAAAAAGAGATCCGTGCCGGCAATATTGATTGGGTGACTGATACTGGTTTAGTCGCTGCTAAATTAGAAAGTGAGGTGCTCGCGTGCGCAGTATTATTAACTGATGTTACGCAGTTGAGGCTCGCTCTAGGTGCAAAGCCTCAATTGCTGCTTTTTGTGCTTTGATATAAACTTTCATTTTCAAACCGAATGTCGTTAGCCCTTTTTTATACTCAGCACTCTAACTTTACTGTGGCTAGCAATGACATGAAAATAGGGTTGCTTTGCGTCTTGATTGTTTTGGCTGGTGATTTTGCTAATGCAGTGTTGGATTTTATGTTTTTATGGAAAACCTCAACTTTCCACCGTTTTTGATAGATTTTTTCCATTGACTTTTTATCTAGCTCAATATCATTACTAATCAAATAGTATATCCCTTCACTGCCATTTTTTTTAAAGATTTGTCGATGTAAAACAACGAGAATACCCATTCCTTTTATCCAACCGCAGATTGGAGTGTCAATGAATCAATGCGTTGAAAGCGTCCTTGTAATTTATCTTCTTTGCTAAGTGCTATTAAGCGATTGTTTTTTAACGCCAATAAAAATACTTTTTCATTTTATCATGGATAAATTTCATATTACCGATGGATGAAAACAAACTGTCAGCCATACATAGCGCCATTTTAACTTATTTTGTTTACATGCTTTGAGGATCTCAATCAAATCGTCATTGTTAGTTGTTTCACTTTTTCTTTTTATTTTTATTTTCCTCGTGGAGATGTCTGAGTATTGAATCGGTTTCGTTATTAGTTTAAAGGCAACTGGGAGGCTTGTTTTATTAGAATGATAAATACAATTCAGTAAATTAATACCTTTCACAGAACGACCAACAGTATGATCAAAGTGCCGGTTAATAAGCTTATTTTCACTGGAATAAGGCTTTTTTTGAAGCGTATCATCAAAGATTAATACACTTTCATCAGATTCTATTTCACGGACTTCTTTTTTTACATTTTGCCACAAATCTGCTGAGCTAAACTGCTTGTGTGAAAAAAAGTGAGTAATTTGATCGTGGCTAATTTCTCCATCTAAAAAATTAGATAGGGCTGTTGCCGTTGTGTAACTAAATGAGGTGAAAAAATAATCAATGTACAGCTCAAATATTTGTTTTTTTATTCATCGATCCACTTTAGCGGTTTTAAAAATGAAAGTTTAGTCTTACTGCGTAACATCAGTTAGAAAGATTTTTACTTGCCGTTTTTACTTTCATTTGCTGAATTAACAGGCCACTCATAATGAAAATGAGCCCTACTATGGTTGCTGGGTAGATGGGTTCATCAATAATAAAACTTAACAGCATTAAGGAAACAAAAGGGGAAATAAAAATAAGATTACTGATTTTGGCGGTATTTTCTGCGTAACGCAACGCCGTTAACCAAGCAACAAAGGCAAAACCCATTTCAAATAATCCTATGTAAATAGCGCCCACCCAGCCTTGCCAATCTGGCATATTAAAGTCACTTAATATAGGGGTAGCGATTAATATCGCAGGAAATCCCAATAAAAAACACAGCAATAAAGAAACAATAGGATCTGCTGTGTTTTTAGTATTTAAAATCCAATACATAGCCCACAGTAATGTGCTAAATAGCGCAAGAAATACACCAACTGGACTTGTAAAATCTAGTGCTATTAGGTTACCTCTGGTCGCAATAACTAAAACCCCTGTGTAGGCCAATACGATGGCAATAGCATCTCTTTTAGTGAGCTTTTGTCCAAGAAAAGGCACTGCTAGTAGGGTTAGGGTAATTGCCCAAGTGTAATTTAATGCCTGTGCTTGCTGAGCGGGTAGTAGATCATAGGCTTGAAATAGAATTAGATAATAAAAACATGGATTAATTAACCCTAAGGTTAGGTAATAGTAAGGGCGTTTTAAAAAATAAGGTTTTAAAAGTGCTAATTTACCTTGATAAAAACACAAACAGCTTAAGGTTAAAATACTGCTGAATGTTGCCACCAATAACATTTGTATGGGCGAAAAATAAGTTAAGGTTAGCTTAAAAGCGCTGGCGACGGTAGACCACATTGCCACAGCAATTAAGGCATAAATAGTGGCTTTTTTTTGATTTTTAATCATTTTTACCTTCGCAGGGTAATCAAGTATGAGTAAATAAAATGTCGCTATTTTTTCATGTTGATTATGAAGTTGGCAGATTCAACCTTGAAGGGTATAGTTGCTACGTAGTTAGTGTCAGTATACGCGTTATAAAAGATCGAGGACAGCCTTATCTTTTTGGTATGAAGAACGAAAATAAAGATCTTTTCTGTTGTCAGAAAAAGCTTACAGTCCCCTTTAATGTAAGCGATTGATAAACCCACTTAGCGGTACTTCTCCCAATCCATTAATTGCTTGTCTTTTATGTTTAACACCTCTATTTATTCCACAAAAATGGGCGTGGAATCCCCGGAAGTATTTGCGGTTTTGCAGATGGAATACCGATGAAATATGTTTTCTGCAACGGCGATGATGCAAAAATACTGTACCACAATGAGATGAATAAATTGCCCGTTCATGAAAGAGGGTTATTTGAAAATGCATTTAAAGTGAAGGAAAACGTTCATGCAGCACTATTGTATTTAATACCATCACTTAGATCGTAGTGATGACACTATTTTTATTATTTTAAATAAAATATTGGTTAGAAAAAGCGGAGGTGGATAGGATCGATCTCTATTTTTAAGAAATAGATTAACTTAACGTCGATGAAGAGACACAAGTGTTTGAAATCAGTCTGAAGAACGCATTACCACAATGGCAGTTTGTCGTAAATGTTGCTATAAATAAACTTAGCCACTGATTGATGCTAAAAAGAGTTTTAAAATTGTGCTGGTAGTCAGTTATATCCTCAATTAAGTCAACTGTTTGAGGGTGGTTTTTAACTTTTCACCCATATTTATAATCAACACCCTGACTGATTTTTTTTGTGAAAATATAGAAATAATGAAACAGTGTGTTTACAATAGAAGTTCAAACTTAAGGAGCCAATCATGTTTAATCCAAAAAAATTAGAAGAGATCGCTAAACAGGTCAGCGACTCCATGCCTGCAAGCGTGAAGAATTTCGGAACCGAAGTCGATCGCAAGATAAAACAAGTTTTGCAAGCACAACTGGGGAAGCTTGATATGGTGAGCCGTGAAGAGTTTGATGTGCAAACGCATGTATTATTGCGTACGCGTGAGAAATTAGCGGAGATGGAAGCAAAACTTGCTGAGTTTGAAAAGAAATTAGCACCCGTAGAAAAAGCAGAGAAATAAGATGAAAGAGTTATATTTAAAAAATGCAGAAAAGTTTGTTGATGATGTTTGTGAAAGCCTGACATTATATGGTTTATTCGATGAAAAAGAGGGCTGGGCGAATTGCCATGCACATGACAATAATGATGCACAAGCCGTTTATCTATTTTGGTCTGATGAAAAAACAGCTAAAAAACTACAGAATGCAGAGTGGAAAAACTATAAAATCACGCCGATTGAGCTGAGCGTCTTTTTAGACTCATGGCTTGATGGCATGCAAAGTAAACAAGTGTTTGCGGGTGTGAACTGGGATGAAGAGTTATACGGTCTGGAGATTGAAGCGATGGTATTAAAGAATTCATTGCTTGAAAAATCACAAATTTTGAGTAAAACAGAAGATAAAACAGCGCATTAATTAATAGATTAATGCAAACAGAAAAGGCCCGATTAAGTTATCTTAATCGGGCCTTTTTTATTTATTGCAAATTCTTCAAGAAATATTAATGATGATAGCAATTTCAATAAAGAGGTGATCGCTTTTGGACGTGAAACTTTAGTCTCGCCTGTGTAATTTACGTCGTTAAAGTCGCACTTCCAACTGATGATATATACCCATGTTACCTCAAGATGCCTTGCTGCCTTTGCATCTTGAAGTATCATGGGTATATCATCATTCTTCTGGGTAAGTTCCCCAACCATCGTAATCGATGCCAAATGATTGTGCTAAGGTAAATAGCTTTTCTACATCTTCAAAAATATCTTGCTCATCAAGGTTCATCTCAACCACCACATCAAAGGCTAAAATGATTGAGCCATCTTCAAGTTCTAACTCTTCAGGGTCGGTGACTTCATAACCTTTTTTAAAACAAGCAATGGCGGCTTTTTCGAGGCTATCAAAATCGGTACATGATAGATGATGTTCAATCATGTAAACCGCATCAGGGTTACTGCCATCTTCTAATACTGCCTCTACAATATCTTGTGTTTCATCAGCAAGCTCTTGTAATAATTCTTCTTTACTCAGACTCTCGTTACTTAGGTTCTCTTCACTCATTTTTTATCTCCTTAACCGCAACAATCAGAATTGTTATCTGGACGTTTGACTTCTTTGTTGAGTTGTTCATATTTAGCTGCCATTATTTCATGTGCATCGTTCATTAAACGGCGGATTTCCCGTTTTTTGTATTGGCTGATATCAATTGGTGGCAACATTTCTACGATCACTTCACCGTTATCCCAGCGGTTGAGGTTAACCTGCTCATGAGTGCTAGAAACAACGGTTGGTATTACATTCACGCCAGCTTGTAGTGCCGTGTGAAATGCACCCATTTTAAAAGGCAATAAACCACGGCCACGACTACGTGTTCCTTCTGGGAAAAACCAAATGCCTAGATTTTTTTTGTGCATCTGCTCAACCACCTTTTTCATGGTATCTTTAGCGCTTTTTTGGTTATCTCGATCAATCATCACATTCCCTGTTAACCAGTAAATGATGCCAAAAAAAGGTATCCACACTAAGCTTTTTTTACCGATAGTCACTGAGCCCGGTTGAACGACGCCCGTTGTGGTGACCATATCGTAATTATTTTGATGGTTGGCAATATAAACGGCAGAGCCATAGTTTTTAGCTTCTTCTGGTACACGGTAAGTGACTTTTAACCCCACAATACGTGACATTTTGCTAAATAAGATAGCAAAGTGGTAGGTGTTTTTGGGGTTACGTGGGCTTAATGCACAATAAAAAATGCAGTAGATACTCATTAGGATCACGGCAAATATAAGTAAGATAAAACGGGCTATCAATAACATTTTTAATTCTCTTCTTCTGAAACAGTAATTACTTCGACGTTATCAACACGTTGTAATCCACGCGGTAGTTTACTACCACGACGACCTCGTTCACCTTGATAAGCCGTTAGATCAACGGGTTTGAGGGTTAGCTTACGTTTACCTGCATGCAGGGTTACAGCGCTTCCCTCTGGAATGATTTTCAACATGGTAACAAACTCTTCGCGTTTAGTCGCTTTTGCACTCATGATGTTGATCATTTTATTGCCTTTGCCTTTGCTCAAATTCGGTAAACTATTCACAGGGAAAATCAACATTCTGCCTTCGTTACTGATGGTTAAACAGAGATCGCTGTCATTCTCACTGAGTTTTTGTGCCGGCATTAACTGTGCATTTTTACCAAGGTTGATCAGCGCTTTACCGTTCTTATTGCGACTATTGATATCACTAAATTTAGCCACAAAACCATAACCGTGATCGCTACTGATAATATAGCGGTTGCTCTCCTCTCCCATCAATATATTCACAAAGGGGACATTATCATTTTGATTAAAACGCCCGGTCAACGGTTCACCCTGCGAACGTGCAGAGGGCAGTGAATGTGCATCAAGTGAATAAGCGCGACCCGTTGCATCAAGGAAAATACAGCTTTGGTTACTTTTTCCTTGGGCACTGGTGAGGAATTCATCGCCCGCTTTATAACTGAGCGCAGCCGCATCAATATCATGGCCTTTGGCAGAGCGCACCCAACCTTGGGTTGAAAGTACAATAGTGACCTGCTCACTTGGCATTAACTCTTTTTCAGTGAGTGCTTTGGCCTCAAGACGCTCAACAATGGGAGAGCGTCTGTCATCACCATATTTAAGTGCGTCTGCTTTGATCTCTTTTTTGATCAAGGTATTTAAACGTCTGTCTGAACCAAGCAGCAATGCCAGTTTTTTCTGCTCTTCACTGAGTTCTGCGATTTCGCCACGAATTTGAATCTCTTCTAATTTGGCAAGTTGACGCAGTTTTATCTCTAAAATGGCGTGTGCCTGACGCTCAGAAAGGGTAAAACGATTTATCAATTCTGCTTTGGCATCATCAAAGGTGCGGATGATCTCAATCACTTCATCAATATTGAGATAAGCGATTAATAACCCTTCTAAAAGGTGTAAACGGGTTTCGATTTTATCAAGGCGGAACTGTAAACGACGGCGTACGGTGCTTTTGCGATAAACTAACCACTCAGTCAGAATTTTAACTAATCCTTTTACCTGTGGACGTTTATCAAGGCCGATCATATTAAGGTTAACTTTATGATTGACCTCTAAATCGGTAGAAGCAAACAGATGGTGCATCAAAGCTTCTAAATCGACACGATTAGAGCGAGGTACAACCACCAGACGAGTGGGATTGTACCGGTCTGACTCATCACGCAAGTCGGCAACCATCGGCAGTTTTTTGTCGATCATCTGCTTGGCAATATCTTTTAAAATCTTACCGCCCGATACACGATGAGGCAGGGCGCTAATCACAATTTCACCGTTTTCGATGCAGTAAACCGCACGGCTTTTAAAGCTACCGCGACCCGTCGTGTAGATTTTTTTAATCTCGCTACGTGGGGTAATTATCTCTGCTTCAGTGGGGTAATCTGGCCCCTGCACAAAGTCTATCAGCTCATCTAATGTAGCTTTGGGGTTATCAATAAGGTGCAGACATGCATTAGCAACTTCACGCACATTATGTGGTGGTACATCGGTTGCCATGCCCACTGCAATGCCAGTAATACCGTTTAACAGGATATGAGGCAGACGTGCAGGCAACAGTTCTGGCTCTTTCATCGTGCCATCAAAGTTAGGTTTCCAATCGGTTGTCCCTTGGTTTATCTCTGACAGTAATATTTCTGAAAAGGCCGATAAACGCGATTCGGTGTAACGCATTGCAGCAAACGATTTGGGATCATCCGGTGCGCCCCAGTTACCTTGGCCATCAATCAGAGGGTAGCGATATGAGAAAGGCTGCGCCATTAATACCATTGCTTCATAACAAGCGCTATCACCATGTGGATGATATTTTCCTAATACATCACCCACCGTACGAGCTGATTTTTTATGTTTAGAAAGCGCAGAAAGGCCAAGCTCTGACATGGCAAAAATGATACGCCGTTGCACGGGTTTTAAACCATCACCAATATGGGGTAATGCCCTGTCCATTATTACGTACATGGAGTAGTTCAGGTAGGCATCTTCAGTAAATTTAGCCAGTGGTAATTGCTCGATACCTTGCAAGCTTAAATCTAAGGATTCACTCATCTTTTATGGCCTTATCAATCGAAAAAAGAAAAGGGGCAGTATAACGTAATTTGTAGGGAGGCAGTGAGGTTTTAATGGGATTTGTGAGTGTGAAATCAAAGGGTCAGAGTCTTTGATTTTCAGTGGCTCTGACCCTTTGATTTTTTATTTTATGTATTCGTATATAAGCGCTACGCAAACAGGTAGGATGCTTATATATTACTTTAAGTTATGAGTTTCGCTATGTCGATCGCTACAACAGAACACACTACAACCCGTGCTTTATTAATTTCTATTCGCACCCCTAATGTGACGCAACAGGAGGTGGACGAGTCACTGTCTGAATTAGGGCGATTAGTGACGACCTTAGGGTTTTCTGTGGTTGGCACTGAAACGCAACGTCAAAAATCAACCAAGCAACTCTCCGTATTAGGCTCTGGCAAGCTTGAAGAGTTAGCTGCTTTAACGGATGACTCTGCGTCACAGGTTGAATTTGACCAAGATGAATTAAGCGACCTATTAGCCACATCAGACGTGCAACTACAGGCGAATGTGGTGGTATTTGATTGCGAACTGAGCCCTAATCAATTACGTACTGTTGAGCTGGCTTTAGGCGTGGAAGTGTATGATAGAACGCGTATTATTATTGAAATATTTAGTAAGCATGCGCGTACGCGTACGGCGAAATTACAAGTAGAAATTGCGCGACTTAACTATTTAACACCAAGAATACGTGATGAAAATAGTGGCGATCGCGAACGTCAAAAAGGCCGTTGGATAGGTGAAAGTGCCTTTGAAGTTAATCGTCGTCGTATCCGCGATAAAATTGCCGACTTAAAGCGTGAGCTGAAAAAATTACAACAAGAGATGCAAGGTAGGCGCAGTGGCCGTATCGAGCAGTTGTGTGTCGCGTTAGTGGGTTACACTAATGCCGGTAAATCGTCATTAATGCGTGCTTTAACCGGATCAGACGTATTAGTGGAAGATAAGTTGTTTGCGACCTTAGATACCACGGTGCGTACTCTTCAACCCCCAACGCAGCCACGTATTTTAATTTCAGACACGGTCGGTTTTATTAAAAAATTACCGCATGATTTAGTGGCATCATTTCATTCCACCTTAGAAGAGGCAAAAGATGCGGATCTCTTACTCTACGTGGTTGATGCATCCGATGAAAACTTTAGCGCACATTTAGATGTGGTGGATCATGTATTAGGTGAGTTAAATGTCGATTTTAATAACAAAATATTATTGCTGAATAAGGTCGATTGTTTGAGCGAAGAGCAGCAGTTAGCACTGTTGGAACAATACCCTGATGCATTGCAAATCAGTACGCTAAACAAAACAGATGTCGCATTAGTACACCAAGAAATTCAAACTTTTCTGGAAAAGAAAATGTGTGCAGCTTGTTTTCATATCCCTTATACAGCAAGCGGTATTATGGGTGAAATCCACAGTAAAATGCAGGTGATCGATGAGCAATATCATGAAGATGGTATGCGTATAACACTCAAAGCGAGCCCGATAGCGTTAGAGCGATTACATAAAATGTTACAAAGCTCTTTTTGAATAGTGAGGAAAAATATTTGTTATTAATAGAATAAGCGTGAGAATGTTTAGCACTCTTATTCTTTTATGAATTCTGTTTGAGTTTATTGATTATCCACATTGTGGATTTATATTTTGATGAAACGATACTGCAAAGATAGAGATGTTCCCCGATTTTCTACCTCCTAACAAAAATAATATATATACCCATGATGCTTCGAGATGCAAAGTCAGCAAGGCAAATTGTGCCGAGATGCTAGGCATAAAATTGAAGCCTAGTCATTCTAAGTCGAAATTTCATAACGACGTAGATTGGTACAAGTTGCCTTGCCCTACGGGGCGCAAGCTCGAAAATCAGCCCTACGTTACAACAAGCGGAAAGGGAATAACCATTACCTCGTGTTGTGCCTTGCTCTGATTATCGAGCTTGTGCCTGACAAAGCATCTTGAAGTAACATGGGTATAGATCACATTAGTAACTATAATCAAGGTACTTATTTATTATAAGTCAAATTAACAAAAAAACAGATGGAGCATATGATGAAAATTTTGATAAAAACAGCTTTAGCAAGTGCCGTGATCTCTATTTTAAC
>NZ_ATUO01000085.1 GCF_000420245.1 Psychromonas hadalis ATCC BAA-638
AGAGGCCATCATTGCTCCATTTAGTAACATGGAGGTGATTTAGCACTCATAGCCAAAGCAATAGAGACAGGCCGTCATGCTGTTGTACTCATGGATGGTGCAAGTTGGCATCAAGAATATTTAGACGAAACGTTTCCAAACCTCAGTATTATTCATATCCCCCTTACTCTCCAGAACTAAACCCAATTGAACAAGTCTGGTCATGGATGAGACAAAATGAAATCGAAAATTGCTCTTTTAATGGTTATGACGACATTGTAGAAAAGTGTTCCATTGCTTGGAATAATTTTAGAAGTGATACTGATCGAGTCATTTCATTGTGTTCAAGATCGTGGACAAGTATGACAAGTTAATTAATGGAATTGGTATTAGGACTAGTGGCTACGATGTTCGTGTGATAAACATGCTTATGGTTTCAACTATGTCCGATTAACGCATTCATTTAAATAGCTTACGAAATCTATGGCTGGGATGTTGTTCAGCTAACGGGACTAATATGTTAATTATTTCAGAATCGTCAATCACCTTGGATTGATAATAATTAAGTGCAACGACGGATACTTAAGGGTTTGTAGGCCAACACAATAGCAATACCAAGCTCAATAATGGCAAACTTGGCAAGTTGCTTTCGTTGTGATGGCTTTACTGTTTTTTTTCAAAGATCTCTTTAATAGCCATATTCTGCAGACTCACATCGGCAAAGAGTGTCTTTCGCTTGCGATTCTCATCTTCAAGGCTTTTAAGTTTAGCCAGATCCGATGACTCAATGCCACCATTCTTGAATTTTCACGTCTAATAGGTACTCTGCCAACACAGTGCTTACGACGGCATAACTCAGGTACTATTATAGTGCCTGACTCACTTTCTTTTAAAATGGCAAAAAATTGAGCTTCAGTAAATCGTATTTTTTTTATTTTATGTTCTGTTACGCATTAATAAATGTAAGTAGAAAACTCTATAAAAGCGATTCTGATTTTTGGGGCCTATCACTCAGCCCTGTATCATGTGTACAATACAGAGCCTCAGCACTAAAAAGTACTGCTAAATCTTCTTCATTTATTTGTGCCATTTAGATCCTTAAAGTTTTCAATTTCCTGATTTTTGACTCTTACAATGAACACTTCTCACATAATCTTTTTATCGAAGACAGTTGGTGAGTTAAATCAGGTTAAATTTGATTGTCCAATTAGCCAAATATAGAATCGTTATTAATGAGGTGAGAAAGATTACAATAATACGTTGTCATCATTAGTTAATTAAATATTTCTTGCAACTTTAAAGATACAAAGTTGCAAGAAATATTCGTCATTCATGACTTATCCTATAAAAAGTAAACGCCGTTTCAAAAAAAATGTAGGGTTTGATCACAAATTCATTTGATTTATATATGAGGATTATTGATCAAATATAAATATCGAGTATAGTTCAAATATCAATCAGGAGAACTAACATGTTTGTTAACTATAATAGCAACCCCGTTGACGCAAAGTCATACGATACTCAGCGTTTACGTGATGAATTTCTAATCGAAGAATTATTTACAGTCGATAACGTTAATATGGTTTATAGCCATATTGACCGTGTCGTTGCTATCGGTGTTTGTCCTACCACTCAGCGATTAAAACTTGATGAATATGTAGACAAGAAGGCATTCGGAACTGATTATTTCCTACAAAGGCGTGAACTAGGAATCGTTAACTTAGGTGGTAAGGCTGAAGTTCGCTGTAAAGGCCAGAGTTACCAATTAGATTACTTAGATGCACTATATTTGGGCAAGGGTGAACAGGATATAGAATTTGAATCACTAGATAGTGATCACCCCTCCTCTCTTTATTGTTTAAGTGCCCCTGCGCATCATACTTACCCTTCAAGGCTCATCACTCAAGATCAAGCTAAAAAAGTAGCGCTTGGCACATTAGAAAATGCCAATGCCCGAGTTATCAATCAATACCTTCACCCAGATGTGCTACCTACTTGTCAGCTGTGTATGGGAATTACGCATTTACAATTAGGTAGCGTATGGAACACCATGCCTGCACATACTCATGAAAGAAGAATGGAAGCGTACCTTTATTTCAACGTAAAACCTGCGCAAGTAGTTTTTCACTTTATGGGAGAACCGAGTGAAACACGGCACATTATCGTACGAGATAAACAGCTAATACTTTCACCAAGTTGGTCTATTCACTCAGGTTGTGGTACTCAAAATTACAGCTTTATTTGGGGAATGCTGGGCGAGAATCAAACTTTTGATGATATGGACTTTGTCGATATGAATTCAATACGTTAACAACCATTTTACCTATAACGGAGATAATACATGATTATTAAAACTTTAAAATTCGCTGCAGTTGCAGTCGCTGTTAGTGCTTCACTTAGCTTTTCTGCCATTGCATCAGCAACGACGGAAATCAAAGCTGCATTTAACCAGTCAGATAAACACCCTCAATTTATTGCATTGCAAGAATTTGGTGAAAAACTGAATACTGAAACAGACGGACGCTATAAGCTGACTATCTACCCTAATGCATTGTTGGGTGATCAGCGTGCAGCGTTAGAACTTGTACAAAATGGCGCGATACAGATGGCGATGGTAGCTAACCCACTAGTAGAAAACTATGATAAGACCTTTCGTGTCCTCGGCATGCCATATATTTATACTGGCTCAAAGCACCAAGAAAAAGTATTTACATCGGGTGAACTAGACACACTATTTTCTTCAACTCAAAAATTTGGTTTTGAAGTGTTAACGGCCTACACGGCTGGTGCACGTAGTATGTATACTAAAAAAGCGCCAGTAACAAATATTGCCGATATGAAAGGTATGAAAATTCGAGTCATGCAATCCAATACCATGATTAAGATTCTTGATTGTATGGGCGGAACGGGTGTACCTATGAGTCAAGGTGAAGTTTACACTGCGATTCAGCAAGGTGTATTAGATGGTGCAGAAAACAATGAAATTACCTACGCAGATCTTAAGCAGTATGAAGTTGCACCCTATTTCTCAGCAACACGTCACTTAATGGTGCCTGATCTACTTATAGTAAGCAGCGACTTTATTTCGACTATGTCAGAAGAAGACCAGGTGACATTGAGAAGACTTGCAAAAGAGAGCACGCCTGCTCAGTTCAAGATGTGGAATGACCGTATCGATAGCGCTAAAGCGACTGCAAAAAGTAAGGGGGCAACCTTTACCGAAGTTGATATCAAACCATTCCAACAAAGTTGTCAGAAACTACAAGAAGAGCTGATTGAAACGGAAGAGCAAAAAGCATTATTTAAGAAAATAGTGTCAATGGGTTAAGTAAAAATAAAACTGGGTTAACGCAGATCGTGTATGACCCAGTTTTCTAGGATTTTTCATTATGCCAAATAGTAAAATAAACAGGGTTGTAGATAAATTCAAGACCCTAAAATGTTGGGTTGATACGATAATATCAGCAATATTAATCTTTATTGTCGCGGCAATGACAGTGCTTGTTACCTATCAAGTTGTGTCTCGATATCTGTTCAATAGTCCGAGCGCTATCAGTGAAGTGTTATCTCGATATGGTTTTATCTGGCTAATTCTGATTGGCAGTGCCTATGTTTTTGGCCTCCGTGAGCATATGGCTATCACCTATGTGAAGCAAAAGTTCTCCGAAAAAGTACAGATTTACATAGAGATGTTCACCGAGTTTTCGACGGCAGCATTTGCTTTGTCGATTATGATCATCGGGGGATACAGCAGTGCAGCCCGTCAGATGTGGCAGTTGGACTCGGCACTACAAATACCGATGGGAGTCATTTATTCGGTAATTCCGATCAGCGGCGGTCTGATCATTTTTTATTTTCTGTATCATGAACTTAATTTGTTCTGTCGTCTAAAACATTTAAAATAAAGGATTCTCATTATGGATGCAGCAACTCTTGCCGCGTTAATATTGTTCAGCGGCTCAATATTCTTTCTTGTTATTGGTGCTCCGATCAGTATCAGTGTCGGGTTATCCTCCTTTGCGGCCATGCTATCTATCTTGCCCGTTCATGGAGCCATTGTAACTTCTGCTCAGCGCCTGTTTGTAGGCTTAGATTCATTTGCCTTACTTGCTATCCCATTTTTTATCTTGGCTGGTAGCATTATGAACAATGGAGGCATAGCCATCAGACTGATTAACTTTTCCAAAATCGTTAGTGGCTTTTTTCCCGGCTCTCTAGCGCAAACCAATGTCGTGTCAAACATGCTATTTGGATCTATCAGTGGATCAGGGGTAGCCTCTGCCGCTGCGATTGGTGGGATTATGTCCCCAATTCAGGAAAAAGAAGGTTATGACCGAGCTTTTAGTACCGCAGTAAACATCGCCTCAGCGCCAACCGGCATGCTAATTCCACCGAGTAATACCCTTATCGTGTACGCAACGGTTGCTGGTAGTGTGTCTGTGTCCGCTTTGTTTATGGGGGGGTATATTCCAGGTCTTTTATGGGGTATCGGGGTTATGATGGTTGCGGGCATTATGGCAAAACGTCGTGGTTATACTGCAAAACATAGTATGACGTTAGCTGACGCAGCGAAAGTTACAATCGAGGCCATTCCGAGCCTCTCCTTGATAGTTATTGTTATCGGAGGCATTCTTGGTGGTGTGTTTACAGCAACGGAAGCATCGGCGATTGCTGTGGTCTATGCCTTATTCCTTACCTTTATTTATCGCTCATTAGATTTTAGAAAAATACCTAAAATACTGCTTGATACCGCAAAAATGTCTTCGATCGTAATATTCATGCTCGCTACTTCATCGATTATGTCCTGGGTAATGGCATTTACTCAAATCCCAGGAATGATTGCGGAGTCTTTATTAACATTGACAGATAATCCCATTATCATACTGTTGATAATTAATGTAATACTATTGTTTATTGGTACCTTTATGGATCCAACACCAGCAGTATTAATATTTACACCAATCTTTCTTCCAATATGTATGAATTTAGGTATGGATCCTGTTCAGTTTGGTATTCTTCTGGTATTTAATTTATCATTAGGAACCATAACACCACCAGTTGGCCCTATTTTATTTACTGGTTGTAAGGTTAGTGGTCTCAGCATTGACGAGGTGATCAAAACATTGTTACCGTTTTTCCTTGTTATTTTAGCCGTATTGATGCTCGTTACTTTCATACCTGCGTTATCCATGACCATTCCAGAAATGATGGGACTGATTAAATAGCATATTTTACAAAGCTTCGCATTAGCGGAGCTTTGTTTTGTTGGACAGAAAAATCCACTAAACCAACGCCACTCAATAATAATATAAGTAATAGAATGACAAACGAAAAAAAAACTGAGTACCGAGCCCCTGCACTTGAGAAAGGGCTCGAAATCCTAGAGCTATTGGCCCTCGAGGAGGAACCTCTGACTAAAAAGCAGATAGCTGAAAAGTTAGACCGTAGCGTCAATGAAATTTTTCGTATGCTGTCGGTTCTGATCGACAAGCAGTATATCGAGTTCGACAATGACTCTTCCGTCTATTCTCTAACACTTAAAATGTTCGCCCTGTCCAACCAACATCCCCCTGTCGCACAACTATTGAAACGAGCTCAGCCACTTATGGAAGAGTTGAGTTTGAAATTGACTCAGTCCTGCCACTTAAGTCGTTATGTAAATGGTGAGCTTATCGTTATCGCCCGTGCGGAAAGCCCCTATAAAATGGGGTTTGGATTGCGCCTTGGCGCTTCATTAGATATTTGTGCATCGGGATCCGGTGTTGCATTGCTAAGTTTTAGTGTTGAAGAGAAAAGACAAGCCATTCTCAGTAAAATTGACGCTACCGAAGACGAAAGAAAAAACACCCTGAGTCATATGCAGGAAGCGGTTGCGAAAGGCTACTTTGTGGGAGTAAGTCCGCAAATTTCAGGTGTGACTAATATCAGTGTACCCATCTTGGGAGTGCAGGGTGATGTAATGGCCGTACTGACCATTCCTTATATGACCTTAAATTCAGCCACCATACATCATCACATCGAAGATATTGAACATGCGCTCATTGAGATTCTTTATGTGGCTCAAAAATTAAAGCAAAATATAGAGATATAAAGTGTATATGGGATTGATTATATCCCTAAAAATTAATTCAGATAGTATTTTGGTTGGTTAATTGAGCTGCGCACAGGTGTTCGTTATCGTGCTTCCATGTTGCCAGTTTTCTAAATGGACACAGGTTAGTTGCGCCCAAATTGTTGACTAAGGTTGATTTTATAGCCTTGAATCGAACTAATCAGAGTAAGTCGACAATACTTTAAATAGACAACCTTGTTAATGACATTGGGATTATCCGTCACCTAATCTAAGCAGACGGTTCAGCAGATTTAACCGGGTAATGACGATAACCTAATTGTTCGGAAATGTTTTTTCCAGCGTGGTGCAGTAGCCCAACGTAGTAGGATATACGTTTCTCATCAAAACGGACGGTTGGGAATGAGATGGATAAACCCGCAATGACGATGCCAAACCTATCGTATATTGGAGCTGCAATACAGCGTAAACCAGGTTCTTGCTCCTCATTGTCTTCGGCGTAGCTCTGCTTTCGAACTATGCGTAATTCGGATAATAGCTGTTCAGTGTTTTCTAGCGTCCTATCGGTGTGTTTGATGAAGTTGATATCGCTCAATATCTCACGGATGAATCCTTCTTCCCGCTCGGCAAGTAGCACTTTACCAATGGCGGTACTGTAAATAGGGTTGCGACGGCCAATTTTTGATTGCATACGTAGGTTATAGCCAGAATCTATTTTGTGAATGTAGATAATAGCGTTCTCATCCAAGGCACCCAAGTGTAAAGCCTCGTTGGTTTGCTCTGAGATCAGACGCATTTCTTTGTCCGCCAGGGCAATCAAATCTACGTATTCGAGTGATTTTGAACCTAATTCAAAAAGCTTGATAGTCAGTGAGTACTTGTCACTTTCACCTTGTTGAGAGATATAGCCTAAGGTTTTCATTGTTTGTAGAAATCGATACGTCGTCGCCTTAGACATCATGAGTCGTTGAGAAAGTTCGGATACACCGATTTCTTTCTGTTCGCCGAGTGCCTGAAGAATGCTAAACACCTTTAATACGGAAGATACTGCTTCTGGCTGTGTTGCTTTTTCCATTGTATTACCTTTTACAAATTGCCTTTGGCCCACATTATACTGATTACAATGCAATCATCTAGTGTTTTAAAAAAGCCTGTTAAAAAAATTACAATTACAACATGCAAAGGCACAATGTAATAAAAATTGATATTTGTTATTTGAACCGATGTTTTAAAAAACATTTGCAAATGGTTCATTAAGTCTGTTACATTGGTTTTTAGACAGTAAGCATACTTTACTGGATGCTCACTACAACCAACATATTTGAGGAAATAACGATGATTCTTGATTCATTTAATCTGAAAGGCAAAGTGGCTATCGTAACTGGATGTAATACTGGTTTAGGCCAAGGCATGGCTCTGGGCTTGGCGAATGCGGGTTGTGATATTGTGGGCGTGAACATTTCTGAGCCTAAAGAAACAATGCAACAAGTTGAGCAGGCGGGTCGTAAATTTATTGATATTCGTGCGAATTTAATGGTGCTAGATGATATCTCATCTATTGTTGACCGCGCTGTCACTGAGTTGGGGCGCATTGATATATTAGTGAATAATGCGGGTATTATTCGTCGTAACGACGCCATTGACTTTACTGAGAAAGACTGGGATGACGTAATGGACATTAATATCAAATCTCTTTTCTTTTTATCACAAAAAGTAGCAAAGCAATTTATTGCGCAGGGTGAAGGTGGAAAAATTATTAATGTTGCTTCAATGTTATCTTACCAAGGTGGCATTCGCGTTCCTTCTTACACTGCATCAAAAAGTGCGGTCATGGGAGTCACTCGTGCGATGGCAAATGAATGGGCAAAACACGGTATTAACGTTAATGCGATTGCACCAGGTTACATGGCAACAGATAACACCGTGGCGTTACGCGCCGATGAAAAGCGTAATAAAGAGATTGTTGGTCGCATTCCTGCTGAACGTTGGGGGACGCCAGAAGATGTTGCTGGACCATGTGTGTTCTTGGCATCATCTGCTGCGAGTTATATCAATGGCTATACCATTGCCGTCGATGGTGGGTGGTTATCGCGCTAATCACGCGAATTTAAAATAGAGAGCAACGCGGTGGAATATCTAACTTGGGCTCAAGGATTTGGTTTTGTAAGCTTTGCTCTAGGCATTTCAGTGTTTTATCAGAAAAATGATCGGAAACTGAAGATTATTATGCTGATCTTGAATCTTAATCATCTTGTTCATTTTCTATTGTTGGGTTCCATTGTTTCAGCGCTGGGTGCTTTGCTCTCGGCCCTGAGAACCGCCACCGCCATTTATGTGTCATCAAAAATGGTGGCGACAATATTTATCTGCATTGCTTTGGTTAGTGGTATTTGGTTATCCGATACCATTTGGGATCTCTGGCCAATATTAGGGACAATTATCGGTACCTATTCTGTTTTTGTTCTTAAAGGCGTGCACATGCGAATAGGTTTTTTAGGCGGCTCAACATGTTGGTTAATCAATAATATATTAGTCGGTTCGATTGGTGGTACTTTGCTGGAAATAACCGTCATCAGCGTCAATATTTTCACGATTTTAAGCCTACAACGAGGCCAACAGCAAAAATATGTTGCTAGTAAATAATTCACTTTAGGAAGATTTTATGAAAATAGCTTTAATGATGGAAAACAGCCAAGCAGGAAAAAACGCATCAGTACTCAATGAGTTACAGCTTGCTGTCCAATCTCTCGATTACCCCGTTTATAACGTAGGTATGTGCGATGAAAATGATCACCATCTCACCTATATCCATCTCGGCATTATGGCTAGCATCTTAATCAACTCAAAAGCGGTGAATTTCGTTGTTACCGGCTGTGGTACAGGCCAAGGTGCAATGATGTCTTTAAATATCCACCCTGGAATCGTCTGTGGTTATTGCTTAGATCCATCTGATGCTTTTTTATTCAATCAAATTAATAACGGTAATGCTCTGTCTCTTGCTTTTGCTAAGGGTTTTGGTTGGGGTGCCGAGCTCAATGTACGTTATATTTTTGAAAAAGCGTTCACCACCGGCGAACGTGGTCAGGGCTATCCGTTAGAGCGTGCAGAACCGCAACAATGCAACGCAGCGATTCTGAACGACGTTAAGTCAGCCATTATTAAAGAAAACTACTTAGATTCCATGCGCTCAATTGATCAAGAACTTGTTAAGGTAGCGATTTCAGGCAAGCGCTTTCAGCAATGCTTCTTCGACAATTGCCAAGATCAAGCGATCAAAGCGTATGTGACATCGTTACTGGACTAAAACCCAACTAATTTATTCATTCATTGGGACTTCATCAAAGCTAGCTAACTAAGACTAGTTTTTTGTCGGTTAAATGGATGTTGTGTACTTAATGCCAGCTGGATAAATGATGAACCGGTACTTTAATATTATTTACATTTTTGATAATAGAATGTGCTACTGATGCTAGCTAAATTGAAAGGAGACTTATCATGACGCCCATTTCTCGTATCGCCGTTATTGGCGAATGTATGGTTGAACTGAAAAAACATAACGGTACCGTAGAGCAAAGCTTTGGAGGAGATACATTAAATACGGCAGTGTATTTGTCTAGGCTGACTCAACAGCATGGTATTAGCACATCATATGTAACAGATCTCGGCCATGATCCCTTTAGTAAAGAAATGCTGACTATATGGAAAGAAGAAGGGATCAATACCGATATGGTCAACCTTTCTCCAGATAAATTACCCGGGATGTACGTCATTGAAACTGAAGAAAATGGTGAACGTAATTTTTATTATTGGCGTAATGATTCTGCGGCTAAATACTGGTTACGCGAGCGTTCGTTGCACACACTAGCGAAAGATCTATGCCAGCATCAAATGGTCTATCTAAGTGGGATCAGTTTGGCTATTTTGTCTGATCAATGTAAACAATCTCTGATTGATTTATTGTCGCAGTGTCGTAAGCGTGGGGTTAAAGTTGTGTTCGACAACAACTATCGCCCCACATTGTGGGAGAGTGTGGGGCAGGCTCAATCCTTTTATAAACAGATATTAGCGGTGACGGACATCGCTTTTCTTACCTTTGACGATGAACAAATGCTTTACGGCGATCAACAAGAGCAGCAGACGATTGAACGTACTCAAGCGTTAGGCGTTAAAGAAATTATAATCAAACGTGGTGGAAGAGACTGCTTTGTTGTAACCCCTACTTCGATGGAAAGTGTTGCTCCTCTGCGTATCGATAATATTGTTGATACTACCGCTGCTGGAGATTCGTTTAGTGCTGGATACTTAGCCAAACGAATGACAGGCGGTAGTACTAAAGAATCTGCGCTCGCTGGACACATACTGGCGGGAAATGTCATTCAACATCGTGGTGCTATTATTATGCGCGCCGCAATGCCAAATATCTAACGGAGAAAATAATGAAAAACCTAAATCAAAAATTATCGGAAATAAAAGTTATACCTGTTATTGCCATCAAAGACGCGTCTAAAGCGGTTAAATTAGCACAAGTGCTGATAGAAAATGGTTTACCTTGTGCTGAAATTACATTCCGTACCGAGCAAGCTGCACTGGCCATGAAGAATATGCGTGCAGCATACCCTGAAATGTTGATTGCCGCAGGTACGGTATTAACGTCACAACAAGTGGACCAGGCAATAGACGCTGGAGTCGACTTTATCGTCAGCCCAGGCTTTAATCCTACGACGGTGGCCTACTGTCAACAACGGAATATAGTGATCATACCGGGTGTTAATAACCCTAGTTTAGTCGAACAAGCAATGGCGATGGGACTCCATACCCTTAAGTTCTTCCCTGCGGAGGCGTCGGGTGGCACGTCCATGCTTAAGGCCCTGTCCGCTGTTTATCCAGTGAAGTTTATGCCGACTGGTGGTGTGAATCCTAAAAATGTTAAAGATTATTTGTCGATCTCAAGTGTGTTGGCCTGTGGAGGAACTTGGATGGTGCCAAACGACCTGATAGACAATGAGCAATGGGATACTCTTGCTCAACTTGTTCGCGACGTCGCTGGGATTATCGATTAATTTAAATGACAAACTGAATCAAAGCTCGAACTTGAATGTTGTGGCCCGAAAGGCGGATTATATACCCATGTTTCCCCACAATGTTTAATCAAGCACTCGATCGAATGCTAGATCAAGATGTAACATTTGCAAAGGGATCTCCTTTTCACTGATTGCTTCGCAGAAATAGTATTCGAACGAGTCTTCTACAGGGCGAGCCTACTTGCACTCATCTTATATTAGGACGATTGTGACTGAAATTATTTTTACAGATGCCACTAAATATATGGATAAACTGACTAAGCCACTACAATATGAGTAATCAAAGATCTATAGAGATTATTTACGTTTATAGGAAGTTGAAATTTAAAAAACACAAAAAAACATCAAAATAAAAATCTGACCTCCTGCCGTAAAAAGTGTTTAACTTGAGTAGAGTTTGCTCAAACATAAAAATTACTGAAAAAGTGTTCATACCCGTTATCATTCAAGATGAAAAATTCAGCAAGCAGTGAGGTGAACAGATGCTAGGTGAAAAGTTAATCGAACCTTTCTAACGAATTGTTAAATGCTGGCATTTAATCAATGTCGATAGAGGATTAACGTCTTTTTGTTAATCTCTCGAAAGACAACGAAGATGTTTTCCTTAAAGTTTGCCTTGCGGGTCGCCAGCTCGAAAACTAACTCGGCGTTGCAGTATTCAATAAGAGCTCGCCATTTAAAGATTAAAGTCTTTATTTTAACCCTACTGATAGAGGATTAGCGAAGCTAATCTTTCGAAAGGCCATCATACTGCGCCTTGCTTGTTAAAATCATCCCTACTTGTGTTGTGAGTTTGATTCCGTCACCACTCTGTGGCCTGCTAAAGCAGTTCAAAATGGTTCCAGATGATTTTGTGAAGTGAGAATAACTATCTATTGCAACTCACGCCTTGTTGTTGATTTCCCATGTGCAATATTTGATCACTTCATTCATCGCATTGGCATTACTCATAAATCACATGTTATATGGCTGTAGTTCTGTGCTTATTTTCTACTAATTTTATCTTTCCCCCTTGAAAACTGAACCCCTATCCCCATTTTACTATTATCATTTAAACCAAAGTCTTGTTTAGGCTAATTGAAAGAGAAATAGATATTATGGAACATCAACAAAATCATACGTTTAGTGCCGACACAGGTAAACTTCTTAAACTCATGATCCACTCTTTATATTCTAATAAAGAGATTTTCCTACGTGAGCTTGTTTCTAATGCGGCTGATGCCGCAGACAAATTACGTTTTAAAGCACTTTCTGATGGATCTCTTTTTGAAAATGATGCTGATTTGCGTGTTCGTTTAAGTTTTGATGCCGAGGCTAAAACCATTACTATTAGTGACAATGGTATTGGTATGACGCGTGATGAAGTAATTGAGCATTTAGGGACGATTGCTAAATCAGGTACCAGTGATTTCTTTGAACAACTTTCTGGTGATCAAGCGAAGGATTCACAATTAATTGGTCAATTTGGTGTTGGTTTTTACTCTTCATTTATTGTCGCAGATAAAGTTATCGTAAATACACGTAAAGCGGGTGAAGATGCTTCAACAGGAACTTCTTGGTCTTCAGCGGGTGAGTCTGATTACAGTGTTGCTGATATTACAAAAGAAGATCGTGGTACTGAAATTATTTTACACCTTCGTAGCGACGAATCTGAATTCTTAAATGAGTACAAATTAAAAACCGTTGTTGCTAAATACTCTGATCACATCAGTATCCCTGTTGAGATGTTTGTTGATGCAGTTAAAGAAGTTAAAAGTGAAGAGGGTGAAGTTACAACCCCTGCTGTTGAAGCACATTGGGAAGCGATTAACAAAGCAACTGCACTTTGGAGCTGCTCTAAATCTGAGCTTAAAGATGAAGAGTACCAAGAGTTCTACAAACATATCGCTAACGATTTTGAAAATCCATTAACATGGAGTCATAACAAAGTTGAAGGTGAGCAAGAGTACACCAGTCTTTTATATATTCCTAAACGTGCACCATTTGATCTATGGAACCGTGAAAAAGCACATGGCTTAAAACTTTATGTACAACGTGTCTTTATTATGGACGACGCTGAGCAATTTATGCCCACTTACCTGCGTTTTGTGAAAGGTGTATTAGATTCAAATGATCTACCACTCAACGTATCGCGTGAAATTCTTCAAGATAATCGTACCACTTCAAAACTACGCAGTGCATGTACTAAACGTGTTCTTTCTATGCTGACTAAGTTTGCTAAGAAAAATGAAGATGAGTACAACACATTCTGGAAAGAGTTTGGTCAAGTATTAAAAGAGGGCCCTGCTGAAGATAGTGCAAATAAGGAAAAAATTGCTAAGTTATTCCGTTTCTCGTCAACAGAAACAGATGTTGAAGCACAAACCGTTTCTTTAGATGCTTATATCGGTCGTATGAAAGAAGAACAAGAAAAGATTTATTACATCACTGCTGATAGTTTTAATGCTGCGAAAAATAGTCCTCATCTTGAAATTTTACGTAAAAAAGGCATTGAAGTATTACTGCTTAGCGATCGTGTTGATGAGTGGTTATTAAGTCATCTTCCTGAATATGAAGGTAAAATATTCACATCAGTGACACAGGGTGATTTAGACCTAGGGAAACTAGACAGTGAAGAAGATAAAAAAGAGAAAGAGAAGCAAGAGACTGAATTTGCAAGTTTTGTTGAACGTGTAAAAGAAGTATTAGGCGATAAAGTGAAAGATGTACGTATTACCCATCGTTTAACGTCGACCCCTTCTTGTATCGTTGCCGATAACGATGATATGAGCACACAAATGTCAAAACTAATGGCACAAATGGGACAACCTATTCCTGATAGTAAACCTATTTTCGAATTAAACCCTGAGCATGTAATGGTAGTTAAATTGGCTGATATGGCCGATGAAGAGCAGTTTGCACAGTGGTCAGAGTTACTGCTTGAACAAGCTGTTTTATCTGAAAAAGGTAGCTTGGATGATCCGTCTGAATTTGTTGCTCGTATCAATAAACTGCTTTTAGCGTAATCGCTCATAAATGAAATAAAGGCCTGCTAAATGCAGGCCTTTTTGGTTCAATACCCGTTATCATTCAAGATACAAAACTACGGGTCGCCAGCTCGCCTTTTGTGTGACATGGTAATTCAGCGTTGCAGTACTTGATAAGGGCTATTCATGAAAGAATGAAAGTCTTTTTTTTCATGCTACCGATAGAGAATTAACGCAGTTAATTGCTCGAAAGGTCATCATACTGCGTCTTGCCTTAGTGTCCGAGCTGACGACTGAATAAAGTATTTTGATTGATAACAGGTATAATTATTGAGAAAAAGTTGCTAACCGTGTAAATTTCTCGTTCAATTTATAAAACAGAAGGATGTAAGCATGCGCATTATCTTATTAGGTGCTCCAGGTGCTGGTAAAGGTACACAAGCTCAATTCATGATGAATAAATATGGGATCCCACAAATCTCAACGGGTGACATGTTACGTGCTGCTGCAAAAGCGGGCACTGAACTGGGTTTAAAAGCAAAAGAGTTAATGGACGCAGGACAACTTGTTTCTGATGATTTAATTATTGGTTTGGTAAAAGAGCGTATTGTTGCTGAAGATTGTGCAAAAGGTTTCTTACTTGATGGCTTCCCCCGCACTATTCCACAAGCAGATGCGATGAAAGAAGCGGGTGTTATCATCGATTTCGTTTTAGAATTTGATGTGCCTGATGAAGAAATTGTAAAACGCATGGCGGGTCGTCGTGTTCATTCCGGCTCTGGTCGTACTTATCATCTTGTTTATAATCCACCAAAAGTGGAAGGAATTGATGATGTAACAGGTGATGCACTTTCTATTCGCCCAGATGATGAAGAGTCAACAGTACGTAAACGTCTTGATATCTACCATTCATTAACAGAGCCTTTAGTGGCTTATTACCAAAATGAAGCTGCGCAAGGTAATGGCGAACATCATAAATTTGATGGCACAAAAGCCGTTGATGAGATTAGTGCTGAGCTTGCAGAAGTTCTTGGTTAACACTCAGGTCGTTGCCCTGAGCATTTACTGTTTGTACAAAAAATCTCAGTTTTAATAGGGTGTTAAATCGCTACGTTAATTATTGATAGCAACGACTACTAAGGGGCGTAAGCCCCTTTTTTATTGGTTAAATTTATTGGTTTAGTAAAATGAAAAAAAAACGTGCAGTATTATTTGTTAATTTAGGCACGCCTGAAAAAGATAATGAAAAAAGTGTTAAACAATTCTTAAAACAATTCTTATCGGATAAGCGGGTGGTTGATCTACCGCGATTTTTTTGGTTACCTCTCTTACACCTTGTGATCCTTCCTTTTCGCACTAAAAAAGCAACCAAAGCGTATCAAAAAATATGGACTCCTACAGGCTCTCCTTTGCGTATTATTACTGAGCGCTTAATTAATAAATTAGGCTCTGCATTAGAGAAACATGAGATAGTGTGTGACTTTGCGATGACTTATGGCAAACCGACGATTGCAGAAAAAATTATAAATTTTGAACGTCAGGGGATCACTGACTTAACGATTATTCCGCTTTATCCACAATATTCTGTTTCAACGACTGCGCCAGTGTTTGATCAAGTTGCCTCCCTGCTTATGAAGCAAGTTAACTTTCCTGCCATTAATTTTAAACACGATTATCATGATCATCCCTTATACATAGATGCACTTTGTTTGTCGATTAAAACCCAGTGGGCGGAAACAGGGCAGTCTGAAAAATTAGTCTTATCGTTTCACGGTATCCCTAAACGCTACGTCACTAAGGGAGACCCTTATCAAGCACAATGTGAGCGTACCACTGAATTAGTGGTTAAACAGCTTGGTTTAGATGCATCACAATATATCTTGGCTTATCAGTCACGTATGGGGAAAGAGCAGTGGTTAATGCCTTATGTGGATAAGGAGATAGTAAGACTTGCTGAGTCGGGGTGTACCTCTATTGATGTTATTTGTCCTGCATTTTCAACCGATTGTTTGGAGACCTTAGAGGAGATGGCCATTGAAAATAAGCTATTATATCTGCAAGCCGGTGGGCAGAAATTTAACTATATCGAATGCTTAAATGATAGTAATAGCCATGTAAAACTGATGGTTTATTTGGCGTTTAATCGTTAATGCGCTTTGCTTTGTTACTGTCTGTTTGCCTTTTATCTGCTTGCTCAACGGTGCCGATAAAAGAGCCTACTAAAGTCGTTAAACAGAGCCAATTAAAATAAATGATGGGCGAAGATGAGTTACTTTTTCACCTACTGCGTAAAGAGTTCTTTTATTGGCAGGGCACACCTATCTGCTCGGTGGCAATAGTAAAAAGGGGATCGACTGCTCTGCTTTTGTACAAAATGTTTACGATGATAGTGTTAATATCAAACTGCCTCGCACCACTAAAACACAATTTGAAAAAGGTTTTTTTATTTATAAAAATCAGCTACAAATGGGTAATTTAGTAATCGTTACACAATAACTTGCGCTAAATTTTTTTCAAAAAAACTAAATGACGGGTTATTTTGAAAACAAAAGCGCAAGTAATTTTGAAGCCTATCCTTAGTGTTTTTTAAAACGGGGGGGCGTATTCGTCATGTGGGGTGTTACCTCAAGATGCTTTGTCAGCTTGTACCAATCTACGTCGTTATAAAATTTCGACTTAGAATAACTAGGCTTCAATTTTATGCCTACTATCTTGATACAATTTGCCTTGCTGACTTTGCATCTTGAAGTATCATGGGTATATATGGGAGATAATAAATTCATCCATGCCTCGACCAGTCAAGGCGTGATCACCTCATCACTTAATAATGTTTATTGGAAGAAAAAATATTGGCAAGCCAGACGAATTTTAGATTAATCCCACTCTATTTTGGAGGTATGTAAATGCTCTCTTTATATATTACTTACACCATCTCTATCGCATTAT